>PLZO01000069.1 GCA_003152165.1 Chloroflexota bacterium | reverse complement strand
TCACTTCCGCGCTGGAACACTAGCCATGCCGCAGACCGTCCTGTACGACCGGACCGGCGCCACGATCGGCAACGTCGAGCTGAGCGAGTCGCTCTTCGGCGCTCCGATCAACGCGGCCGTGCTCCACCAGGTCGTGCTCGCCCAGCTGGCCGGCCGCCATCTCGGCACCCACGACACGAAGACCCGCGGCGAGGTCCGCGGTGGGGGCCGCAAGCCGTACCGCCAGAAGGGCACCGGCCGTGCCCGCCAGGGCCATCGCACCGCCCCTCATTTCCGTGGCGGCGGGGTGGTCTTCGGGCCGCACCCGCGTTCGTATGCCCAGCGCCTGCCGCGCAAGATGAAGCAGCTGGCCCTGCGTGGCGCGCTGACCTCCAAGCTTGGCGATGCGGCGGTCAGGGTGATCGATGCCTTCGGCCTCGAGGCGATCAAAACGAAGGACTTCGCCGGAATCCTGAGCGCTGTCGGGGCGAACGGACGGGTGCTCGTCGTGGCGCCCGGCAGTGACGAGCGGCTCCATCTCTCGTCGCGCAACCTGCCCACGGTCACCGTCATCCGGGCCGACTCGCTTAACGTGGTCGACCTGCTCAACGCCGATGTCGTGGTGATCGAGCAGCCGGCCCTGGCCCGGATGCAGGAGGTGTACGGATGAGCCTTACCGCTCACGAGGTGATCCTGCGGCCGGTGATCAGCGAGAAGTCGATGGATGAGGCCGGTCATGGCAAGTACACCTTTGCCGTCCATGGCGATGCCAACAAGATCATGATCAAGGGGGCGGTCGAGGAGTTGTTCAAGGTCAACGTCACAGGCGTCAACGTCCTGACGACGAAGGCCAAGGAGAAGCGCCGTGGTACGAAGCGCGGCCGGATCAGCGGCTTCACGACCCCCTGGCGCAAGGCGATCGTCACCCTGGCCGCCGGCCAGAAGATTGAGTTCTTCGAGGGGGTTTGACGATGGCCCTGCGCAGCTACAAGCCGACCTCGCCGGGCCTTCGGGGCATGACCCGGTCCACGTTCGAGGAAATCACCACCCGCGAGCCGCATAAGCCGTTGCTGGAGGCCCAGACCCGGGGCTCGGGCCGCAACAATGTCGGCCGGCTCACCGTCCGCCACCGCGGCGGCGGGGAGAAGCAGCACTATCGCCGGATCGATTTCAAGCGCGATAAGCTGGGCGTCCCGGCCCGGCTGGCCACGATCGAATACGACCCGAATCGGTCGGCCCGAATCGGCCTCCTCCACTACCGCGACGGCGAGAAGCGCTACGTGCTCTTGCCCCACGGTCTGAAGGTGGGTGACGTGATCGTCTCGGGCCCCGAAGCCGAGGCCCGGGTCGGCAACGCCCTGCCGATCGCCAACATCCCGCTGGGCACCACGATCCACAACATCGAGCTCGTACCGGGCAAGGGTGGCCAGATCGTCCGGTCGGCCGGCGTGGCTGCCCAGCTGCTGGCAAAGGAAGGCGACTACGCGCAGGTCCGCCTGCCGTCCAGTGAGGTCCGCCGGGTCAGCATCCGGTGCATGGCCACGATCGGCCAGGTCAGCAACCTCGACCACGAGAACCAGAATCTGGGCAAGGCCGGCCGGGCTCGCCATCTCGGCCAGCGTCCCGAGGTCCGCGGCGTGGTCATGAACCCGCGCGACCATCCGCACGGTGGTGGCGAGGGCAAATCACCGACGGGCATGCCGCCCAAGACGCCCTGGGGCAAGCCGGCCATGGGGCTGCGCACCCGTCGCAACAAGACGAGCGGTCGCCTGATCGTCCGCTCCCGTCATCGCAAGTAGCCGAAAGGAGGGAACCAGATGTCGCGCTCCGTCAAGAAGGGACCGTTCGTCGAGACCCGCCTGCTCGGCCGCGTCCAGGACATGAACAAGCGCAATGAGAAGCGGGTGGTCAAGACCTGGTCGCGCGCCTCGGTCATCTTCCCGGACTTCATCGGGCACACGGTCGCGGTCTACAACGGCAAGAAGCACGTGCCGGTGTACGTGACCGAAAACATGGTTGGTCATCGTCTCGGTGAGTTTTCCCCGACCCGCACCTATCGCGGGCATGGGAAACACACTGAGCGTTCGACCTCGCTGAAGTAGGAGGCGGATCGTGCGCGTTTCCGCCACTGCCAAGTATCTCCGCGGTTCCACCCGCAAGGCCCGTCTTGTCACCCTGGCGATCCGGGGCAAGCGGGTCGAGGAAGCCGCGGCGCTCCTCCGGTTCATGCCCCAGCACGCCGCCCGCGACGTGGCCATGGTTCTCAAGAGCGCCACTGCGAACGCCGAGAACAACCACAACCTGTCCGCCGAGGACCTGATCATCGTCGAGGCGCACGCCAACGAGGGTCCGACGATGAAGCGCTGGCGGCCCCGGGCCCAGGGTCGGGCATTCCCGATCCACAAGCCGATGACGCACATCACCGTCGTCGTCGAAGATCGGGAGGCCTGATCGATGGGACACAAGGTCCACCCGTACGGCTTCCGGCTCGGTGTGTCACGCACCTGGACCGCGAAGTGGTATGCCGACAAGGACTACACCACGCTCCTCAAGGAGGACATCGCGATCCGCAAGCTCGTCGACAAGCGGCTGGCCAACGCCAGCGTCAGCCAGGTCGAGATCGAGCGCGGGATCAACCACGTGACCGTGACCGTCCACACGGCCAAGCCCGGGATCGTCATCGGCAAGGGTGGCCAGAACGTCGAGGTCCTGCGTCAGCAGATCGGCGCCCTGACCAACCGCAAGGTGAAGCTCGAGATCAAGGAGATCCGCCAGCCGGAGCTCGACGCCCACCTCGTGGCGATGAACATCGCCCAGCAGCTGACTCGCCGGATCGCCTTCCGCAAGGCGATGAAGCAGGGCATCCAGCGCACGATGAAGGCCGGCGCCAAGGGCGTGAAGATCATGGTCGCAGGCCGCCTCGGTGGCTCCGAGATGGCCCGCCGGGAGTGGGACAAGGAGGGCCGGATCCCGCTCGGCACGCTCCGCGCCGACATCAGCTACGGCCAGGTCCACGCCCATACCACGTATGGCCGGATCGGGGTCAAGGTCTGGATCTATCGCGGCGATGTGATCCCTGAGCGCACCCCGCCGCAGGTGGTCGGCGCCGGCGTGACCAGCGTGGCCGGGGGAGTCTGAGCATGTTGATGCCGAAGCGGGTCAAGCACCGCAAGGTCATGCGCGGCCGGATGTCCGGGGTGGCCAAGGGTGGCCACTCGGTTGCCTTTGGTGACTTTGGCCTGGCCACGCTGGAGCCGGCCTGGATCACCAGCCGGCAGATCGAGGCTGCCCGCCGGGCGATGACCCGCTCGGTCAAGCGCGGCGGCAAGATCTGGATTCGGGTCTTCCCGGACAAGCCGGCCACCAAGAAGCCGGCCGAGACCCGGATGGGCTCGGGCAAGGGCGCCCCAGACCACTGGGTAGCGGTCGTCAAGCCGGGCCGGATCCTGTTCGAGATGGGCGGGATCCCCCAGGTCGAAGCACTCGAGGCCATGCGCCTGGCGAGCCACAAGCTGCCGGTCGCGACCCGGGTCGTCGTCCGTGAGGGTGCCGAGTTGGAGGTGACGGATGGACATCGATAAGGTTCGCGAGATGTCCGATCCCGAGCTCGAACTTGCCCTGCGGCAGGCCAAGCAGGACCTCTGGCAGGCGCGCTTTGCGCTGTCCACGCGCCAGCTCAAGGACTATTCCTCCATTCCCCAAACCCGCCGCACGATCGCGCGGATCCTGACCGTCCAGCACGAGCGCAAGCTCGGCCAGACGGCCTGACGGGAGATCACGCGATGACAGGAGCACCGTTGAACGCCAAGCGGAAGACGAAGGTCGGCCGCGTCGTCAGCGACAAGATGGACAAGACGATTGTCGTGTCCGTCGAACGGCTGGCGCGCCATCCCCTGTACAAGCGGGTGATCCGCTTGAGCACGAAGTTCAAGGCCCATGACGAGGCCAACTCGGCCCATGTCGGAGACACGGTCCTGATCGAGGAATCCCGTCCGCTGTCGGCGACGAAGCGCTGGCGCCTGGTCGAGATCGTGGCGGCCGCCGGGGAGCATGGCAGCGAGGGCCTGATCGAGGAAGAGGCGGCCACGACCGAGGCGATCCACGGCGCGGCCCATCCCGGCCGGCACCATGACGACGAGCCCGTGGAGGCCGAGGCGTGATCCAGGAATCAACCCGGCTCAAGGTTGCTGACAACACCGGCGCGCGGACGATCGAGTGCATCCGGATCATGGGCCGCTCGCGCAAGCGCACGGCCGGGATCGGTGATGTGATCGTGGCCGCCGTCAAACAGGCCATCCCCAATGCCGCCGTCAAGAAAGGCGACGTTGTCCGGGCCGTGATCGTGCGCACGACCAAGGAGTACGGTCGGCCGGACGGTAGCTACATCCGCTTCGACGAGAACGCTGCTGTGCTGATCAACAATCAGGGCAACCCGCGCGGTACCCGGATCTTCGGACCCGTGGCCCGCGAGCTGCGCGACCGCAACTACATGAAGATCGTGTCCCTCGCCCCGGAGGTGCTGTGATGGTTGTTGTCATCCGCCCCACCGGGACGAAAGTGCCCGACATCCGCAAGGGCGACACCGTCGTCGCGATCGTCGGCAGGGACACCGGCAAGTCCGGCGTCGTCGAGCGGGTCGTCCGCAACCAGCAGGGCTGGGCCAAGACCAAGAGCCGCGGCGGTGGGTCGTGGAAGAACGCCGGCCCGCTGTCCGAGGTTGCCGTTGTCGTGACCGGCTTGAACATCAGCAAGCGCCACACCAAGCCGCGCCAGTCGACCAGCGCGACCGACCGGATGCCCAAGGTCCAGGCCGGCGGGATCCTGGAGATCGCCCAGCCACTGTCCTTGAGCAAGGTGATGATCGTGTGCCCCGAGTGCAAGGAGCCGACCCGTATCGGTCACGAGCTGCTGGCCAGCGGCGAGCGGGTCAGGACCTGCAAGCGGGGCCACCGGCTGGAGGTGAAGAGCTGATGGCCGGACGTCTTCACGAGCGCTACAAGGCCGAGGTGGTCCCGGCCCTCACCAAGCAATTCGAGTACGCCAACCCGAACCAGGTGCCGCGCGTCTCGAAGATCGTGGTCAATATCGGCCTGGGTGAGGCGTTGACCAATGCCAAGGCCATCGATGCCGCCAGCAGCGACCTTGCCGCGATCACGGGCCAGAAGCCAATCGTGACCCGGGCCAAACGCTCGATTGCCCAGTTCCGGCTCAGGACGGGCAACCCGATTGGGGCCAAGGTGACCCTCCGTGGCGACCGGATGTGGGATTTCCTCGACCGGCTGGTCACGCTCGCCCTGCCACGCATCCGCGACTTCCGGGGGATCCCGGCCAAGTCGTTCGACGGACGGGGCAACTATTCGCTCGGACTCCGGGAGCAGCTTGCCTTCCCGGAAATTGACTACGACAAGGTAGACCGTCTCCGCGGGCTCGAGATCAGCATCGTGACGACGGCGAAGTCCGACGAGGAAGCGAAGCATTTGCTCGAACTCCTCGGCATGCCTTTCGCCGGCTAGGCGCGGGGAGGAACAAGATGGCCAAGAAGTCACTCATCGCCAAGGCCGCTCGGCCCCCGAAGCACAAGGTCTCGGGCTATCACCGCTGCACGGTGTGCGGCCGGCCGCGGGCCTACATGCGCCGCTTCGCGCTGTGCCGGATCTGCTTCCGGGAGCGTGCGCTCCTGGGACAGCTGCCGGGCGTGACGAAGTCGAGCTGGTAGGGCACCGATGAACATTTCCGATCCGATCGCCGACATGCTCACCCGGATTCGCAACGCGTCCCGGGCACGCCATTCCGAAGTCGTCGTGCCGGCCTCTGGGACCAAACGCGAGATCGCCCGGATCCTCAAGGCCGAGGGCTTCATCGCCGANNCAGCTCAAGTACGTCGACGGCAAGGTGCCGGTCGTCTCGGGCCTCAAGCGGATCAGCAAGCCCGGCCTGCGGGTGTACGCCCGCAAGACGGACATCCCGCGGGTGCTCGGCGGGCTGGGCATCGTCATCGTCAGCACAAGCCAGGGGATCATGACCGGCGCGCAGGCCCGCAAGGCCGAGCTCGGCGGCGAAGTCCTCGCCTACGTCTGGTAGGGGAGGGAACGTATGTCCAGAATCGGCCGCCTGCCCATCGCCGTCCCGCAGGGCGTGACCGTCACCGTTGACGGCCGCTCGATCACCGTGGTTGGTCCCCGCGGGACGCTTAGCCGGGATCTTCATCCGGACATGGCCGTCAGCCAGACGGACGGAACGCTCCACGTCGAGCGGCCCACCGAGTCGAAGACCCACAAGGAGCTCCACGGCCTGACCCGGACCCTCGTCTCGAACATGGTCGAGGGCGTCACCACCGGCTACCGCAAGGGCCTCGAGATCACCGGCGTCGGCTATCGTGCAACGCTGAGCGGCCGCAAGCTCATGCTCAACCTCGGCTACAGCCATCCGATCGAGATCGATCCCCCGAGCGGGATCAGTTTCGAGGTCGACAATCCGACCCGCCTGGCGGTCGTCGGGATCGACAAGGAGCTCGTCGGCCAGTACGCCGCCAAGGTCCGTTCGATGCGTAAGCCCGAACCGTACAAGGGCAAGGGCGTGCGCTACGCCGGCGAGGTGGTCCGCCGCAAGGCAGGCAAGGCCGGCAAGATCGGCGGAAAGAAGTAACGCGATGAAGGAACGAGCCCGATGACCCAGGTCGCCGGCCGCACCGCGGCGCGCCAAAAGCGCCACGATCGGATCCGTCTCCGCCTCGCGGGGTCGGAGGCGCGCCCGCGCCTCGCCGTCTTCCGCAGCCTCAACCACATCTATGCCCAGGTGATCGACGACGCGTCCGGCCGGACGCTGGCAACCGCCTCGACGGTCGAGAAGGAGTTCAAGGGCTCCAAGGCGACCAAGACCGAGGAGGCCAAGAAGGTCGGACGCCTGGTCGCCGAGCGTGCCCGTTCCGCCGGCGTTGAGCACGTCGTCTTCGATCGGGCCGGGTTCCGGTATCACGGACGGATCAAGTCGCTGGCCGACTCCGCCCGCGAGGCCGGTCTCGACTTCTGATCGGAAGGAGCAACAAGTGGCCCGTATCGACCCCAACAAGCTCACGCTCGAGGAGCGTGTCGTCCAGATCAACCGCGTTGCGAAGGTGGTCAAGGGCGGCCGTCGCTTCAGCTTCAGCGCGATCGTCGTCGTCGGCGACGGCGCCGGCCACGTGGGAGTCGGCCTGGGCAAGGCCGGCGAGGTCCCCGAGTCGATCCGCAAGGGCGTCGAGGATGCCAAGAAGAACCTGATCAGGATCCCGATGGTCGGAACCACGATCCCCCACGAAGTACGGGTCGAGTATTCCGCCGCGCGGGTGATGCTCAAGCCGGCTTCCCAGGGCACCGGGGTCATCGCCGGGGGCGCTGTCCGGGCCGTCGTGGAGGCGGCCGGGATCCGCGACATCCTGGCCAAGGTCCACGGCTCGACCAACCCGGTCAACGTCACCCGGGCCACGATCAACGCGTTGGCCTCGCTCCACTCGGCCGCCGAGATCTCCGCCCGCCGCGGAGTGACCGTCCGCCTGGCGATCCCGGGCCAGCCCGTCGTGGAGGCTGCCGATGCCCGCTAGGCTGCGCGTCACCCAGGTGAAGAGCACCATCAGTCATATCCAGCGGAATCGCGCCACGGTTCGCGCCCTCGGCCTTCACCGTATCGGTGACATCGTCGAGGTACCGGACAATCCAGCGACCCGCGGCATGGTCCGCCAGGTGCGTTTCCTCGTCCATGTCGAGGAGCTTCCCGAGGCCGGCCCCGAGGAGAAGGCATGAAGCTCCACGACCTGCGCCCGGCCATGGGCGCCCACCGGCCGCGCAAGCGTGTCGGGCGAGGGATTGCCGCCGGGGGCGGCAAGACGGCGGGCCGTGGCACCAAGGGCCAGAAGGCTCGCGCGGGCGCCTCGATCCCGGCCTGGTTCGAAGGCGGCCAGACGCCGCTTCAGATGCGGATCCCCAAGTTGCACGGCTTCAAGAACCGCTTCCGGATCGAGTACGAGGTGGTCAACCTCGGCCGGATCGCCGCCCTCGTCGCCGCTGGCGTCCTCCAGCCCGGCGAGCTGCCTGGAGCGAAGAAGGCCGGCCGCTCGGAAGCGCCCGCCCCGATCACGGTCAACCAGGAGATCCTGCGCGCGACCGGCCTCGTTTCAACCTTGAAGAAGCCGCTCAAGGTCCTCGGCAACGGCGACCTGTCCGTTGCACTCTTCGTCGTCGCGGACGCGTTCAGCCGGAGCGCGATCGCCAAGATCGAGGCTGCCGGTGGCTCGGTCCAAGTGCTGGAGGTCCCCAGTCAACCGCTGGCCGCCCTCGGCCTCGACCTGCCCGAGCCCGGGACTGACAGTCCGGCAGTCGACGCCGTCACGCCCGTCGAGGCGGCCCCGCCGGCCGCTCCAGCCAAGCCCGTCGGCGCCGTGAAGACAGCCGGGACGACGGCCTCGCGCGCCAGGCCGACAGCCGCCAAGGCGACAGCCGCCAAGCCGACAGCCGCCGCCAAGCCCAAGGCTCAGGCCACAGCCGCCGCCAAGCCCAAGGCTCCGGCCTCGCCCGCCAAGCCGACAGCAGCCAAGCCCAAGGCTGCCAAGGCCCAGGCCACGAAGCCGGCCAAAGCGACAAGCACGTTTGTCCCGAAGGCCGCCGACAAGGCCACCGATCCGACCGACAAAGACGCCTGACGATGATCGAATCCCTGCTCAACGCCTTCCGCGCGCCCGATATCCGTCGCCGGATCCTGTTCGTCGCCGGGATCCTCATCGTCTTCCGCTTCCTGTCCCACGTCCCGGTCCCCGGCGCGAACGCGGCATCGCTCCAGTCCCTCTTCAGCGGAAACCAGCTACTCGGCCTGCTCGACCTCTTCTCCGGAGGCGGCCTGTCGCGCTTCTCGATCGTGGGCCTGGGGGTCAACCCGTACATCAACGCCTCGATCATCATCCAGCTGATGACCGGGGTGATTCCGCGCCTCCAACAGCTCAGCCGCGAAGGTGAGTACGGGCGCAACAAGATCAATCAGTACACCCGCTACCTGGCGGTGCCCCTCTCCCTGCTCCAGTCGTACGGCTTCCTGGCTGTCCTGCATGGTTCGAACCCGCCTGTCCTGACGGGCAGCTTCGGCCTCGACAATATCGGCACGCTGA
The DNA here is from genome assembly GCA_003152165.1 of Chloroflexota bacterium. Taxonomy (GTDB): domain Bacteria; phylum Chloroflexota; class Limnocylindria; order Limnocylindrales; family CSP1-4; genus Palsa-1033. The sequence continues at coordinate 3,054 of PLZO01000069.1, read as the reverse complement.
CCCAGATGATCTCCCTGACCACCGGCTCAATCCTGCTGATGTGGCTAGGCGAGCTGATCACCGAGAAGGGCATTGGCAACGGCATCAGCTTCATCATCTTCGCCGGGATTGTTGGCCGGGCCCCATCGGCCCTGCAGGCCTTCCTCGCCAATCCGGACCTGATCGCATTCATCGCCTTCGTGATCGTTGGCCTGGCCGCTGTCGGCGTGATCGTCTACATCCAGGAGGGCCAGCGCCGGATACCGGTCCAGTACGCCAGCCGCGTCCGTGGTCGGCGGATGTACCAGGGTGGGTCCACGTTCCTGCCCCTGCGGGTCAACCAGGCCGGGGTGATCCCGATCATCTTCGCGGTCAGCATCCTGCTCTTCCCGACCCAGATCGCGGGATACTTCACGACGTCGAAGGTCGACGTGATCGCCCACGTCGCGCAGGGCATCGTCTCGCTCATGGACCCCCAGGGATTCATGTACATCGCCCTGTACTTCGTGCTGACCTTCGGCTTCACCTACTTCTACACCGCGTTCACCTTCAAGCCGGACGAGACGGCCGAGCAGCTGCGTAAGAATGGCGGGTTCATCCCCGGCATCCGGCCGGGCCGTCCGACCGAGGACTACCTCCGGCGAGTGGTCAACCGGATCACCATCGCGGGCGCCTTCTTCCTGGCAATCGTGGCCGTCTCGCCCACGATCCTGGCTGCCGTGTTCACCAGCCTGGGCGGCCTGACCCTGGGTGGGACCAGCCTGCTCATCGTTGTCAGCGTGGTGGTCGAGACGATGAAGCAGATCGAGGCCCAGCTGCTGATGCGCAACTATGAGGGCTTCATCCGGTGACCTTCCTGGTCCTGCTCGGCGCCCCCGGCGCCGGCAAGGGTACCCAGGCACCGATCCTCGCCGACCGACTCGGCCTCCCCCACGTCGCCACCGGAGACTTGTTTCGGGCTGCCGTCCACGAAGGCTCGGCGATCGGCATCGAGGCGCGCCGCTACATGGAGCGGGGCCACCTCGTGCCTGACAGCATCACCGTCAAGATGCTCCTCGACCGACTGGCCCAGCCCGACGCGGCCAGCGGGGCGATCCTGGACGGGTTCCCGCGCAACCTGGCCCAAGCGGACATCCTGGCCACGGCCCTGGCCGACCGGGACAGTGCCGTGGACGTGGCCCTCGAGATCGAGGTGCCCGAGGCGGAGCTCGTCCGGCGCCTGTCCGGTCGCTGGATCTGTCGGGCCAACGGCCATGTCTACAACGAGACCAGCCACCCGCCCCGGGTCGCCGGCCGGTGCGACCTGGACGACTCTCCGCTGATCCAGCGGGAGGATGACCGGAGCGAGACGATCGCCGCTCGGCTGGCCACCCAGCTGAGCGCCCTGCGCGAGGTGGTCGGCTACTACCGGGAGCGCGGCCTCCTGCGTTCGATCGATGGCCGGCGGCCCGTCGTGGAGGTGACTGCAGCCCTCCTTGCTGCGGCCGGCGGCGGGGCCGGGACGGGCGCCTGGTCGGCCGATGCCAGGGGAACGGGCGGCTGATGCCGGTCAGCTTGAAGTCACCGGCCGAGATCGACGCGATGCGCCGGGCCGGCCGGGTCGTGGCCGAAGTCCTTGCCCTGGTCGAGTCGGAGCTGCGCCCGGGGGTCACCACCGCCCATCTCGACGCCCTGGCCGAAGCCCATATCCGGCGCAGCGGCGCGCTGCCATCGTTCAAGGGCTATCCGGGGGCCAATCCACGCCGGCCGTTTCCGGCCAGCATCTGCGTCTCGATCGATGCCGAGATCGTGCACGGCATCCCCGGCGAGCGGACGATTCGCGAGGGCCAGCTCGTGTCGATCGACGCTGGCGCGATCGTCGACGGCTGGCACGGTGACGGGGCCCGTACCTTCTTCATCGGGGAGCCGCCCGAATCGATCCGCGAGCTGATCGAGACGACCCGCCTGGCGATGATGGCCGGGATCGCGGCCGCCCAGCCAGGCAACCACGTCCAGGACATCGGGGCGGCGGTTGAGGATGTCGCCCGGCCAAAGGGCTACGGGGTGATTCGCCAGTTCGTCGGCCATGGCATCGGCCGGGCGATGCACGAGGATCCCCAGGTTCCGAACTACCGCAGCGGCCTGCCCGGTCGCAAGCTTGAGCCGGGCCTGTGCCTCGCGATCGAGCCGATGTTCACCCTCGGCAGCCACGAGGCGATGATGTTGCCCGATGACTGGACGATCGTGACTCGTGACGGCTCGCTGGCCGCCCACTTCGAGCACAGCATCGCCATCACCCAGCACGGACCGGAGATCCTGACCACCGTTTGACCTGCCGGCGGTTGCCGGATTGGCGAACATTTGATATCCTCACCGTTCGTGTGTCGGCCCACTCGGGCCGACATTCCGTGCGAGAAAGGGAAGACCGAACGCCTGTGGCCAAGAAGGACGCGATCGAAGTCGAAGGAACGGTGATCGAGCCGCTCCCAAACACGATGTTCGCCGTCGAACTGGAGAATGGCCATCGGGTCCTGGCCCACATCAGCGGCAAGCTCCGGATGAATTTCATCCGGATCCTGCCCGGCGATCGAGTCAGGGTGGAACTCTCTCCGTACGATCTCACCCGCGGTCGGATCACCTACCGCCTGAAGTAACCGGTCTGTTTGAGTTCGATCGAGGAACCGTTGAAAGTTCGAGCCTCCGTCAAGGCGCGTTGCGACAATTGCAAGGTGATTCGTCGCCACGGCACGGTGATGGTCATCTGCACCAATCCCAAGCACAAGCAGCGGCAGGGGTAACCGATGGCACGCATTGCCGGAGTTGATATCCCGCGCGAGAAGCGGGTGGAGATCGCACTCACCTATGTCTTCGGACTCGGCCTGCCGACCAGCCAGAAGATTCTCGCCCAGGCCAACATCAACCCGGACACGCGGGTGCGTGACCTCACCGAGGAGCAGGTCAATCGGCTCCGCGAGATCATCGATCGCCGCTACAAGGTCGAGGGGGACCTGCGTCGCGAGGTCGCCCTAAACATCAAGCGTCTCATCGAGATCGGCTCGTACCGCGGCAGTCGCCATCGGCGCAACCTGCCGGCGC
>PLZO01000090.1 GCA_003152165.1 Chloroflexota bacterium | reverse complement strand
CGCCTGCCGCTCGCGCGCGGCCGGCTGGGCGGCCGCCCGGGCGCGGCCGGCGGAGCGCCGTGGGATCGGCCGGACCGCCGGCAAGCTTGCGGCCGACGAGGTCACCAACCGGGAGCGGGACCCTGGCCCCGCAGAGCATGCACAGACCGCTGTCCGTCGCCGTCCGCGACGGTCCGAGCTCGACCGGGTCGTCGCCCGGCTTCACCGGCTCGCTGTTCCGGACGATCGGACCGGCGTCGACGTCGTGGACCGCACCGACCGGTTCGCGCGAGGTGGTGAAATCGCATTTTGGGTAGCGCGAACATCCCCAGAAGACCGACCCNNTCTTGATGTACTTGCAATCGGGGTACCGGGCGCAGCCGACGAACGGCCCGAACCGGCCTCGTTTCGCGACGAGCGTGCCGCCGGAGGTCGGACCGCATTCGGGGCACGGCTCGCCCACGCCGGGCAGCTCGGCCTGCGGCTCGCCGTTCGCGTCGAGGGCCCCGTCAGGCCGCGCGATCGGCCGGGTCTCCTTGTGCTCGGGGTAGTTGGCGCAGGCCAGGTACTCGCCGTAGCGACCGGCGCGCATGACCATCGGGTGGCCTTCCGAGCAGACCTCGTCGGTCGGCATCCCGCTGCCACGGCCGTCGTCCTTGGTGGCTTCGACGGCGGCCTCGAGCGGGGTGTAGAAGGCGCGCACCAGCGGCACCCACTTGCGCTTGCCGCCGGCAACCTCGTCGAGGTCCTCCTCCATCCGGGCGGTGAACTCCGGATCGACGAGCGAGCTGAAGTGGTCGACCAGAAAGTTGTTGACGATCTCGCCGACCGGCTCCGGTCGGAGGCGGCGTTCCTTCACGCTCACATAGCCGCGATCGAGGATGGTCGAGATCGTGGCCGCGTAGGTCGACGGCCGGCCGATGCCATGCTCCTCGAGCGCCTTGATCAGGGTCGCCTCGGTGTAGCGCGGCAGGGGCTCAGTGAAGTGCTGGGTTGGCTCGACCGCCTCGACGGTGGTCACGTCACCCTTGTGGAGGGCCGGCAGGACCCGCTCGAGCTCTTCGGCCGCGTCGTCCTGGCCTTCCGTATAAACCGCGGAGAAGCCATCGAAGACCGTCCGGGTTGCCGACGCGCGCAGCCCGTACCGATCGGCGTCGAGATCGACGCTCGTCGTCTCGAGCTCCTTCTCCTTCATCTGGCTGGCCAGGGCGCGCTGCCAGATCAGCCGGTACAGGCGAGCCTCATCACGGGACAGCACCTTTTCCAGCTGATCCGGGGAGCGCCCGAACGAGGTCGGCCGGATCGCCTCGTGCGCCTCCTGGGCGTTGCGGGTCTTGGTCTTGAATGGACGCCCCTTGGGCATCGTGTACTCGGCGCCGAAGCGGGCTGCAATCACGTCGCGCGCCTCGCCCATCGCCTGGCCGGCAAGCGCGACCGAGTCGGTCCGCATATAGGTGATCAGGCCGACCTGGCCGTCGTCCGTCTCGAGCCCCTCGTACAGGCGCTGGGCGACGCTCATCGTCCGCTTCGGGCTGAAGCCGAGCTTGCGGCTCGCTTCCTGCTGGAGGGTCGAGGTCGTGAACGGCGGGGCAGGGCGCCGCTTGGATGCCTTCACGCCGACGCTGTGGACGATCGGCCGGCTGCCGGTCAGGGCTTGGACATGGGCATCGGCGGCCGCCTCGTCGGCAATCTGGGGCTTGTCGCCGTCGATCCGGACGAGCGCCGCACTGAACGAGGCTCCGTCCGGGCCGTGGAGAGTCGCTTCGATCGTCCAGTACTCGACCGCCTTGAACGCCCGGATCTCCTGCTCGCGATCGACCACCAGGCGAACTGCAACAGACTGGACCCGGCCGGCCGACAGGCCCCGCCGAATCCGCCGCCAGAGCAACGGGCTGAGCGTGTAGCCATACAGCCGATCGACGATCCGGCGCGCCTGCTGGGCGTCGACCAGGTCCAGGTCGATCTGGCGCGGGTGGGCGAATGCCTCGCGAATCGCTCCCTCAGTGATCTCGTTGAAGGTGACCCGTTGCGTTCGCTCAGGCCGCAGCTTGGCGGCCTGGGCGACATGCCAGGCGATCGCCTCGCCCTCCCGATCAAGGTCGGTCGCGAGGAAGACGGTATCCGCGTCGCGGGCCGCCTTGGTGATCTCGGAGACCTGCTTGCGCCGGTCCGCGACGATCTCGTACGTCGGCGCAAAGTCGTGGTCGACATCGACGCCGAGCTGGTCCTTGCCCAGTTTTTCGGGCAGGTCCCGGACGTGTCCATAGGAGGCGAGGACCCGGTAGCCGGGCCCGAGGTAGCGTTCGATCGTCTTCGCCTTGGCAGGCGACTCGACGATCACCAGATTTCCGCTCATGACGTCCGGGAGTCTAGCACCGGCTTCTTGGCCGGCGATCATCAGCGCCTTCGGCGCCGCGGGTGACGCGCGCGAATCAGACGTCGCGGATCCGGCGCAGGAAGTCCTCGTCGATCTCGAGGTCGGCCTCGGGTACCGACGCCGGCGATGCCGTCCGGTGTCGGCCGCGAGCGGCTGGGCCCGCGCCCGGGTCGGCTGAGTCGCGGTCCGCCGCCCGGGGCATCTCGATGAACCGGATGTGGGCCAGCGGCAAGAGAAAGATCGATTCGGTCTGATCGATGAAGACCGGCCGTTTGCCGTCCGGGGTGCGCAGGTTGGTGCACAGGACCGCCACGTCGCGCGGCGACGGCAGATCGAACAGGTCGGCCACCACCGGCTGCTCGTTGTTCAGGTGGATGACCACATTGCGCAGGACGGGTTGACGGTCCCGGGCCTCGCCGCCGGAAGGAGCTTCGTCGGGCATTGCCTGGTCGGTCAACCTTTCCAGAAGTCCACAACCAGGCGGACCCGGTCACCGATCACCCAGATCCCGATCCCGACCTGATTCATGCGTGGATCCATGATGTTGGCCCAGTGACAGTAATCGGCGCAGGGCTTCTCGTCCTGGAAGAACAGGTGCGTGTCCAGCACGGACGCGTACGGGTCGCTCCCGTCGCGACAGCCGATGTTCTCGCGATAGTCGCCGGGGTAGCCCGCAGCGTGCAGCCGGTCACCCGGGTTGCCATCGGCGAAATGGCCGCAGATGTTGTTCGTGACCAGGAACTTGGCGTAGGGCCGCGACACATTGTTCGAAATGCCGGCATTCAGGATCAGCGCTGGCACCCCGCTGCCGCCGGGGCTGCTGCATTCCCCGGAGGGAAGGACCCAGCCGCCGCCGCGGGTGCAGTTCATCAGGCCGAGGTAGTAGACCTCGACGGCGTGCCACGCGCCGGCCCCGGCCGATCCCCCACCCGACCCGGAGCCGTGCCCGTTACTGGCCTTCGGCGTGCTCCTGAGCTTGGCGACCTTGACCGCCCTGGCGACCGTGGCCGCTGCCACGACGCTGAACGAGACGTTTCTGGCCGCAACGAGCGCTACCCCGCCAGCGGACAGGGCCGCGGTCGATACGGTCATGGTCACGGTGCTGCCCTTGGCCAGCGGGGTGCTGGGACTGAACACGAGGACGGTGTTCTTCTCGGCCCAGCTGACCTTGCCGGCCAGGACCTTGGCGCCGACCGAGGCCCGGAACGCAGCGGCCGTCGCCCTGACATCCATCGCCTGGCTGAAGCGAACCGACAGCCCGGCCGTAATGGCGACCTTTGTCGTCCCGCTCAGCGGGCGGAAGCGGACGATGGCCGGGGCGGCGGCCGTCGTGATCCGGAGTGGCGTTGGCAGGGCAACGCTCGAACCATCCGAATCGACGATACCGGTCTGCAGGGCGACCGTATACGTCGTGCCCGGAGCCAGCGGCTTGTCCGGCTGGAAGGTGAACGAGGTGCCACTCGCTGTAGTCGCCAGGTTCGTCAGCGTTCCCTTGACGGTCGGACTGATCGATAGCAGAGAGCCGGCCGACGGCGCGGCGACAGCGTGATCGAAGGAAACGGTAAAGGCGGCGGCGGTTGATGCCCCGTGGGCGATCGGATGGCTCAGCGCAAGGCGGGCGGTTGTTGCCGCCCGGGTGCTGAACAGGACTCGCGCTGCCTGGACCAGTGGTTGGCCGGCTGCATCGCGGGCCGTGGAGGCGACCTTGATCGTATAGAAGGTGCCCGGCTGCCACATCCCTCGGGGGGTGATCGTCAGCGTCTTACCGGCGGCGTCCCAACTGGTCACGACCGGAGTCGTCGGATCGATCGTCAAGGCAGCCCCGACCGAAGCGGCGTTCATCGGGCTGGAGAATCCTAGCCGGGCCGGATCGTGGAGACGATGGGCGACGTCGACCGCCTCGGAAAACGAGGCCGCATCAAGGGGGGCCGACACCGTCGGCGCCCTGGCCGCAATCGCCCTGGGCGAGAGGACCGCCAGCGCGCCAAGCCCGAGCAGGGCCACGATGCCAAGCCCCACGACCAGCCGCAGGGCGATGCTCCGACGCAGAAGAATCGGCACGTACAGCGTGGCCAGAACGGGAATCGCGAGCGCGGCGGCTGCGAGCTTTCGCAATAGACAGTCTCCTGGCTAGCTGCTGGGGGTCAGCGGCATCGTGCGGCTGTCAATCGGGCATCGGCCCGGACGGTCAGGTCAGGGTAGCACTGGCTGTCGAACGGAGGCAACCGGTGGCCTCCGGGCCGCGCCTGCCGCGGCCAGCGCGCCGCTCAGCCGATAGCGACCGCCGCCGCCGGTGACCACAGCCCGCGCAACTCGAGCACGGTGAGCGGCTTGCTCTAGCCTCGGCGGTGGTCCCGGTTCCGCGTCCGGACGACGATCCGGGTGGGGGCAGGCAAGTCGAGCCGGAGCGACGAGGACCGTCCACGTTGAGCCGAAGGGATCGCCTGAAGGCACCTGGATCCGTTCTCTGGGATACTCGTGAGGACGGGCGACGATCGCCCTCGACAAAGGGGAAATCTTCCGTGTTGCAGTCACAGCCACCCACCATCTACGTCCTGCAGCGCCACAGCTTTCTGCATGGGCCGCTGACCGTCCTGCTCGTCCTCTGGGCGATCGCCTTGCCTGCCCTGCTCCTTCTCCTGACGGCCTTCGGGCCGATTGGCTGGCTGGTCGGAGCGGGCGCGGCCATCCTGCTCGCCGTTCCGTGGCTCGCGGGCATCGTCATTCTCTGGTTCCTGCGCCACATCAGCTAGAACCTCGGCCGCGGGTGTAGCACCGGGGACGAATAGGCAAGGCCGGGCGCCGCCGTCACGCTTGACGGCGTGACCGGAGCCTTGCGCATGTTCCCGACCGTCACAGTCGAACTCGTCCGACTCGACGACCTCCACCCTGATCCTGCCAACCCACGCCGGATCAGCGAGGAAGAACTCGNNCGACGCCCTCGAGCGCAGCCTGCGCGAGTTCGGCTTCGTCCAGCCCGTCCTCGCCCGTCGGGATGACCGAACCGTCATCGGCGGCCATCAGCGTCTCGTCGCGGCCCGACGCCTCGGGCTGACGAGCGTGCCGGTGACCTGGCTCGACATCTCCGTGCGGGACCGCGCTCATCGCCGCCGAGCGGACCGGCTGCCGGGCGTACGTCATGGAGATCGACCCGGTGTATGTCGACGTGGCCCTCGCTCGCCGGGAGGCGTTCAGCGGGGAGAAGGCCCCGCAGGCCGATGGCTGAACCAGACCGACACGATCGCCCGATCGTGATCCCTACCAACGCATTTCTGCCTAGCAAAGGTAGCCGATGGTAGGCCCACGTGCACCTACCAGCTACCCGATGGCCGGGGATGTCGGGCGACTCCACTGAAGGCCGAGCCGTTCTGCTTCTGGCATGCCCCAGGGACCGCCGATGAGTTGGCCGAAGCTCGCTGGCTCGGTGGCCTCCACCGGCGCAAGAAGCGGACGCTCGCCACGATCTACGGCTTCGGTGGATTGCGCAGTATCGAGGACGGCCAGGCACTCCTCGAGACGATCACGATCGAGACGCTCGCCCTGGAGGACTCGATCGCCGCAACCGGGCGATCAACTCGATCGGCGCGACCGGGGCGAAGCTGATCGAGCTTGGCGACCTCGCCGAGCGGGTGGCCGCGATCGAGGCGGCGACCAAGACACGGCGCTCCGAGGGCGAGGACGTCTTCCCGGCCGAAGGTCTCGGATGATCCTGGCCAGGCGGCTGGCTGCCGTCGAGTCAGCGCTGACCCCGACCCAGCTCGTTCTCCGCTGGCTCGAGGAGGCCCACTCATTCGGGGGCCTCGAGGCATTCGTCCGCTCGCAGCTCGCCGAAGAGTCCTTCGCGCCACCACTGGACCAGCTGGCTCGGGCGGCGGCGACCAGAGCGCGAACGAGCGTCAAGGGCAAGCCTCACGAAGAGGTTGGCAAGGCCGTCGATAGCGCAATCCGCGAGACCGTCTTCCGGTTCGAGCTCGTCCTGCGGATCAACGTGATCACCCATGAGCTCCTCGAGCGGGAGATGCTCCTCGACGCCGCCTTCTCGGCCCAGCTGGCCCTCCTGACGACCGAACCTCGGGCAGCCCGCCGGCGCGATCCGATGTACCTCGAACGGTTCACGACGCTCCGGGGCCTGATCCTGCTGCGGCTCAGCGAGCTGCGGGCCTCCGAGCAAGCTCGGCTAGCCGTTGAGGAGCGCTACCTCGCCGGCCATCCGGCGCTGTTCCCCGACGATGTCGCAGCCTGGGCCGAGCAGATGAAGAACACGGAGACGCTGGCGGGTCTGGCGCTCGGCCTGGCGGAGCACGACGGCCTCCCGCCGGCGGTGATGCCGGACTCGGACGCAGAGGCAGCACACGTCGCGCGGCTCATCGCCGATCTCGTCGAGCCGGCCAAGGTGACCGCCCTCGAGCAGCTCGGCGAGGGCCGGCGGGCGCTCGGGATCGCGACGGACTGGCTACGGGAGAAGCTGGGGGCGTCTGATTGACGCGCAGGTCCGGGCCACATGCCCAGGCCCGGCCACGCGGCGGAGCGTCACGAGGAAGTCGCTTGATCCCGCGTATCGTGAGCGACAGCCTCCCTCGTTCCCGCGAGGGTCCGTGATCGCCACCGCAGGTGATTCCTCGATGACCGCATCTCAGCCCGCGACGATCCTGATCGTCGATGCCCAGGTGCTCTTCCGGGCGGGTCTTCGGGCAACGC
>PLZO01000051.1 GCA_003152165.1 Chloroflexota bacterium | reverse complement strand
GACCGAGAACTCGCTGGGAGCGGCGGGATCCTGTTGCGTGTGAAGCACGAACCGACCGTCGTGCTCGAGATCGAGGCGCTTCGGGGAGCGAAGGATAAACGCGTAGAGTAGCCGGTCGACGATGGCGACATTGATCGGATGGATCCGAGGCGGGAGATCGTCGCGGACGGTCGCGAGCAAACCCTCACCATCGCCTCTGCTGTAGATGAGGCGTCGGCCCTCGGCCGCGAGATCGGGGGCGGCTGATTCAAATTCGGCCCAGGTCACCATCTGACGTCCTCCGGCCTGCCGAGGCGGGCTCGCCGGTCGACAGCGTAACCGGCGACGGGTGTTGCGGCAACGCCAAGCGCGCCCCGGATTGCGGTACTCTGGGACTGCGGAGTCTTGTATGCGACCGTGCACGAGGTGGACCGCATGACGATGGCAGCTGTCGAAACCGAGCGTCGCCCCGGCATGCTCGACGCCAACGCGCGTGTAACGGGCCGGGTCGCCTACGCGATCGACACGAGACTCCCGGGGATGCTCCATGCGAAGCTGATCCGAAGTCGTTCGCCGCACGCGCGGATCGAGCGGATCGACGTCGCCGCCGCCCGGGCGGTACCCGGCGTACGGCTCGTGCTCACAGGTGCCGAACTCGCTCGGCTCCCCGGCGTGGATCCCCGCTTCGGCCCGGTCCTCCGCGACCAGCCGCTCCTCGCCGAGGAGGTTGTGCGATTCGTGGGCGATCCCCTGGCGGCGGTCGTGGCTGACGACCCCGACGTGGCCGCGTATGCCGCGACGCTCGTCGAGGTGGATCTCGCAGATCTGCCCGCCGTGTTCGATCCGGTGGAGGCCCTCTCACCCGACGCCCCCGTGCTCCATCCGGCGCCCGCCCGGAAATCCGGGATGTTCCGCGACGTGGTCGTCCATAACACGGCGAATACCAACATCTGCAATCACTTTCGGATCCGGAAGGGCGACGTCGCGGCCGGCTTCCTGGAGTCCGATGTGATCTTCGAGGATGAATTCCGGAGCCCGGCCGTCCAGCACGTCCCGCTCGAGACCCACGTGTGCCTGGCCACCTGGGTCGATGACCAGATCGTGTGCCACTCGAACACGCAGACGCCGTTCGTGCTCCGCGCTCAACTCGCCGAGGTATTCGGGCTGCCGCTGACGAGGATCCGGGTCATCGTGCCCACGCTGGGTGGCGGCTACGGGGCAAAGTGCTATCCGAAGATCGAACCACTCGTGGTCCTCCTGGCCCGGCTCACCGGGCGACCGGTCCGGCTCCAGCTGACTCGTGAAGAGGAGTTCGTCACGATCACCAAGCACGCCATGGTGATGCGGATGAAGACCGGCCTCCGACATAACGGCACGTTCGTGGCGCGAGAAACGACCGGCTGGTTCAACACCGGAGCCTACGCCGACATCGGGCCGCGCCTGATCATGTACGGTGCCATCGGCACAAGCGGCCCGTATCGGATCCCGAACCTATCCGCCGACACTTACGCCATGTACACGAACATGCCGCCGGCCGGCGCATTCCGTGGTTACGGGATCTCGCAGGCTGGCTGGGCGACCGAATCGCACCTCGACATGATCGCCGAGCGGATGCGGATCGACCCGCTCGATCTTCGGCGCCGGAACTTGCTCGTCGAAGGCGACACATTCTCAACCGGCGAAGCGGTCAACAACATGCACGTCGACGAGCTGCTCGACAGCTGCGCCGATGCGATCGGGTGGCAGGCGGAGGAAGAGCCGATCCGGATGGGACGAGTCGTCCGTGCGAAGGGACTCAGCCTCATCGCGTGGCGTGCCCTGCCGCTTGCCGTCTCGACGGCCGCCGCGAAGCTCAACGAGGACGGCACGCTCAATCTCCTGACCGGATCCGTCGAGATGGGCCAAGGGGTCCAGACCGCGCTGGCCATCCTGGCCGGCGAACGCCTGGACCTGCCACTCGATCAGATCTCGGTTTCGTGCGTCGACACCGACGTCTCGCCGTACGACCAGCAGACGAGCGCCAGCCGCTCCACCTACGCGATGGGCGGCGCGATCCTGGGCGCCGTCGAACAGATCCGGGATCGCCTGCTCGATCTGGCGGCCGAGCAACTCGAAGCGAAACGGGACGATCTCGAGCTCGTGGACGGAGCGGCTCGGGTGGTGGGCGTTCCGGATCGGCAGCTGACCTATGGCGAGATCGTCCGAGCCGCTCGCGCTGGCAATCTGTTCGGCAACGGGCGCCATCGGGCGGCGGGGGCACTCGATCCAGAAACCGGCCAGACGATCGCCGACGGTCCCGGGCATTGGCATCAGGCGGCCGGCGCCGCCGAGGTCGAGGTCGATCTCGACACGGGCCGGATCCGCGTCCTGCGCTACCACGGGAGCGTTTTCGCGGGCCGGATCGTCAACCCCGTGCAAGCCGAGCTCCAGACGGAGGGCGGGATCACGTTCGGCCTCGGACAGGCACTGTTCGAGGAGATGATCTACGACGGGGGTCAGCTGCAGAACGGCAATCTCGGCGACTACATGATCCCGAGCGTCCTCGACCTGCCCGATGGGTTCGACCATACGATCGTCGAGCATCTCGAGGGCGGAGAGATCCATGGCCTCGGGGAGAACTCGCTGCCGCCAGTGATGCCGGCCATCGCCAACGCAGTCTTCCGCGCGACCGGCGTGCGCATCACGGATCTGCCGCTGACGCCCGAGAAGGTCCTTCGAGGACTCCGCGCCCAGGTTCAGTCGTCCAAGCCATAACGCGTCCGGCGTTGGCCGACCATCGCTTGCCGGCCAACGCAGCCCGGTAGCGCCCTGCGAGATCGTCCCCACTTGCCCGAGCCGTGCCCAACCGGGCTGCGGAGCCGCGAGCGCCTATACAATAATGGACAATGTTGGCGCATTCAGCAGGGAGGCGGGGTGATCCTTCGAGGGCGTGTCCAGGGACGGCGAGCTCTCCCCGGTGCAGCGAGCATTCCTCGAGCAGCAGGCGTTCCAGTGCGGCTTCTGCACGCCCGGGATGATCATGGCCGTCGAGGGCCTCATCCGGGCGAACCCGAATCCCGATGAGGCGGAGATCCGCGACTACCTGAGCGGGAACCTCTGCTGGTGCGGCACCTACTCGGCCGTCATCGCCGCCGTCCAGTCGGTCGTCGTGCAGGCCCGGGCCGAGACCGAGAACTCACGTCCGGCCGCCCATTGACCCGATTTCGGTCCTGAGCGGGTCAAGAGGCTCTATCGCCTGGCTCGTTCGTGAGTAGGGCGGTCTCGGCGACCACAGATTCACAGCCTCTAGCGCGGGCTCTCGGCAGCGCCGACCAGTTCCCGGACCGCCTCCAGTTCGGCCACGACCTCGTCCGTCGCGAGCACGCGTCCGAACCATTGACCAAGGTTCTTCAGCGTGACTCGGTGCTGCTCCGGGTCGGGCGACGAGACGGCGTCGGACACGAACACAGAGCGGAACTGCCGGTGAAACGCTCCCCGACCCGTGCTGTCGACGCAGATGTTCGTGACGGTCCCGGTGATGATCAGGTGCTCGACGTGATTGGCCCGCAGGAAATCCTCGAGGTTCGTGTTGTAGAACGCGTCGAAGCCGAACTTCTCGACGATGTGGTCCCCCGTCGCGGGGTAGATCTCATCGACGATGTCGGTCACGTCGCGCTCCGCGTCGATGTCGGGGTAATAGCGCATGTGGCCTTTCCAGGCGAAGCGAATCGGGTCGGCGATCATCGGATCGACGTCCCAGACCAGCGTCCGGTCGGGGCCCGCGATGAACTTGGTATAGACGACGGGTAGCCCCAAGCGACGAGCCGCGCCGAGGAGTCGCTGATGGGCTCCAAGTGTCGCCCGCGATTCGACGACCTCGAGCGCCGCGCCGACACGCACGAAGTCGTTCTGCATGTCCACCACGATCACTGCGGTGTTACTCGGAGTCATCGAACTCACGGGCTATACCTCCGTCGCCAGCTGTGCGGGCATGATCAGCCGTGGATCACTCCAGCATGAGAGGTCGACATCTTACCCCGGATCCACCGAAACCTTGCCGGCGCAGTCCCTTGTTCGACGGCTGTCACCCGCCAACCCCGGTCGGCCGGCCAGATGGTGTTCGCGCCGCCACCGCATGCGACGTCGAGGGCGGTCCCGGGCATCAGCGCCGACGTCTCGGTCACGAGGACGGGGTTCGGATGGACCGACTCGATGACCCGCGCGCAAGGGCGCTCGTCGCAGTGGAGGTGACGTTCGTCACGCATCGTGGTGCTCGAATGCGTGCCCGTTCTCGACACCTGCGAGTGGGGTCCGGATCGCCTCCGGATGCGCGGACATCACCGCCGCCAGGTCAGGCGCGCCTCGCTCCGGAGCGCCGGCCGGCCGTCGAGTGGCCGCGGCGTCCGGCTCCCTGGATGCCACCGCTCCGGGAACGACCGGCGCCAGGCAGGCCCGGGCGTAGACGAGGAACAATTCCGTGGCAGGCGTCCGGCCACCGGAGCGCCGCCATGCGAGCGCCGACACACGTCGGGGCCCGTGACGGATCGGCACGATGGCGACTGGCGGGCCGACGCGCTCGGCAACCGAGCGCGGGATGAGTGCGGCCCCGACCCCGGCCGCAACGAATGCTCGCGCCGCCGACGTCTCCGCCGTCTCGACCACGATGCGAGGTACCAGAGCCACCCGGGCGAACGCCCGCTCGACGAGGTACCGGACCACGGAACCGGGTTTGAAAACGATCAGTGGCACGCTCGTCAGCTCCTCGATCGCGACCTGGCGGCGGTAAGCAAGCCGCGAGGTGGGATTGACGATCAGCACAAATGGCTCGTCGAGGAACACGACGTGCTCGATGTCCTCCAGGTTGAGGCCGTCACGCATGATCGGCAGCGCGACGTCGAGTTCGCCGCTCCGGATCATCTGGAGCATCACGTCCGAGTTCTCCTCACTGATCGTGATGTCGTTATCGGGATGGTCGACCAGGAAACCGGCCAGCAGCGTCGGCAAGTCGGGGTTGATGGTGCCCCAGGCCCCGATCCGGACCCGTCCCCGGACCGCGCCGGCGTACTCGGCCATCTCGCGCTCGGCTGCAGAGGCTTCGGCCAGGATGCGCTGGGCGCGGACTATGAAAGCACCGCCCGCCGGCGTGAGCTCGACCCGCCGCGTCGTCCGTTCGAAGAGCCGCACACCCAGCTCGCGTTCGAGATTCTGCACCTGCACCGACAGCGCCGGCTGAGCAACCAGCATCTCCTCTGCCGCGCGGGTGAAGTTGCGGTGGTGGGCGACGGCGACGACGTAAGCCAGCTGGCGAAGTTCCATGCTCTCACTCTATCAATGTCATCGTCACTAGGTCTTGGTCATGCTGCCCCGATGGGTGGACACTGCTTGGCACAGTCTGACAGCCCCGCCGCGACGTGCCGAACAGATCGAGGGTCGATGCCGGTTCCAGCACGCCTCGCGCACTGAAGGGCGTGGGTGGCAGGCTCGCCTTCGATCATCCGGGCTACCAGAGAGGGGCAATGCGTCACGATGAAGCCCCCTAGCTTCGCCTATGAGGCGCCGGAGGCCCTCGACGATGCGCTCGCTCTGCTGGACCGGCATGGCGACGACGCCAAGGTCCTGGCCGGGGGACAGAGCCTGGTCCCGTTGCTGAACTTCCGCCTCGCCCGTCCGGCCCGCCTGATCGACATCAACGGGGTGCCGGGGCTGGCGTCGATCAGCGAGCGGGACGGAACCATCTCGATCGGGGCGATGACGCGACAGCGCACGATCGAGACCTCTCCCCTGGTCGCCTCGCGCGCTCCGCTCCTGGCGGCCGCGACCCGCTGGATCGGACATCCGCCGATCCGCACCCGCGGCACCATCGGTGGCAGCCTGGCCCACAACGACCCGTCCGGTGAGTATCCCGCCGTTCTCCTCGCCCTCGACGCGCAGGTCCGGATACGGAGCCAGCGCGGCGAACGGGTGCTAGGGATCGACGCATTCCTCGGCGAGTGGCTGTCGACCGCGCTGGGACCCGACGAGCTCGTGATCGCCGTGGAGATCCCGATCGGTTCCAAGCATGCCACGTACGGCTTCGCCGAGGTCGCAAAAAGGCACGGCGATTTCGCTCTCGCCGGCGTCGCCGCCCGGTTCACGCTCGACGGGTCGCACATCGGCGATGCCCGGATCGTGGCCTTCGGCGGTGTGGCGCGCGCCACGCGGTTGACCGCCGCGGAGGACGCGATCCGCGGCCGGGTGCCGAACGAGACGTTGTTCGGGGAGGCCAATCGAGCGGCGACGGCGGCGATCGACCCGATCTCAGACCTGCATGCGACTGGAGAGTACCGCCGGCATCTCACCGGCGTCCTCGTCGTCCGCGCGCTGCGCCAGGCTTTCGGGGAGGCATAGATGAACACCCTTCACACGGTCCGGCTGACCGTCAATGGGACGGCGGCCGAGGTGATGGTCGAGGCCCGTAAGACGCTCGCCGACGCCCTTCGCGAAGACCTCGGGCTGACCGGCACGCACCTCGGCTGCGAGCATGGCGTGTGCGGTGCTTGCACGGTCCTCTTCGATGGCAACCCGGTCCGCTCCTGCCTCCTGTTCGCCGTCCAGGCCGCGGGCCACGAGGTCGGAACCATCGAGGGCCTCGCCCGCGGCGATGAGCTGCACCCGGTGCAGCGGGCATTCTCCGAGTTCCACGGCCTGCAGTGCGGCTTCTGCACGCCGGGCATGATCCTCGCGACTGTCGATCTTCTCGAGCACACGCCACAGCCCTCGGAGGACGAGATCAAGGAAGCGCTCGGCGGCAACATCTGCCGTTGCACGGGCTACCAGAAGATCATCGAATCGGTCCAGGGCGCCGCTGCGGCGATGGCCTCGGGGTTGGCGAAGTGAGCGCGAACGAAGGCTGGATCGGCCGCCGAGTTCAGCGGCGCGAGGATCTTCCGCTCATCCAGGGCAAGGGACGATTCGCCGCGGACCTGACCATGCCCGACATGGTCCACATGGCCGTGCTGCGGAGCCCGCACGCGCACGCTCGGCTCCTGGGGGTCGACACCTCAAAGGCACGCGAACTGCCGGGGGTTTTCGATGTCCTGACCTCGGCCGACCTGGACGGCATTGGCGAGTTCCCCGTCCTCTGGCAACTCCCCGGCCAGAAGGCATCCGGGATCCCCGTCCTGGCCCGCGACAAAGTGCGCTACGTCGGCGAGCCGGTGGCGGCGGTCGTGGCGGTTTCGCGGTACGTTGCGGAGGACGCCCTCGAGCTGATCGAGGCGGACTACGACCCGCTTCCGACGGTGGTCGACGTCGAATCGGCGCTCAAGGCGGGCGCGCCGGTCATCAACGAAGCCTGGGGCGACAACGTCGCTATCCGTCACATCGTGCCCGGGATCGACGCCACCGGTAAGGCCGGCGACATCGACGGAGCCTTCGCCGCGGCCGACGCGGTCGTGAAGGCTCGCTTCAAGATCAACCGCTTCTCGGGAGTCCCGTTGGAGACCCGGGGGCTGGTCGCCAGCCACGATCCCCTGACCCATGGCCTGACCCTCTGGTCGAGCTCGCAGGTGGCACACAAGCAGCGAACGCAGCTCGCAAGCGTGCTGGGCGTCCCAGAATCGTCAATTCGAGTCATGACGCCCAACCTCGGCGGCGGGTTCGGCGTTAAATGGGACTGCTACCCCGAAGATGCGCTGGTGTGCCTCTTCAGTCAGCGGCTCCAGCGCCCGGTGAAGTGGATCGAGGACCGGCGTGAGCACCTCATGGGAACAGTCCATGCCAGGGAGCAAGTTCAGGAACTGGAAGCGGCGGTCGCCCGCGACGGCACGATCCTGGGAATCCGTGGCAAGATCTGGGCGGACCTGGGAGCCCATATCCACTCCGTCGGCATCGGACCGGCGTGGGTAACTGGCGTCTCGCTGACTGGGCAGTACCGCATCAAGAACTACTACTGCGAAGTTATCGGGGTCGCCACCAACAAGGTCCCGAGTTCTACCTTCCGCGGCTTCGGCGGACCGGAGGCGACGTTCGCGACTGAGCGGCTCATCGAAAAGGCCGCCCGCGCGGTAGGGCTCGACCCGGCTGAGGTCCGACGGAAGAACTTCATCCAGCCCGATGAGTTCCCGTGGTTCAGTGCCGGTGGCGGCGTTTTCGACAGCGGCAATTACCCGGCCGCACTCGAAAAAGCACTCGAGGAGGTGGATTACGACCACCTGCGGGAGGAGCAAGCCGGGCTCCGTGCCAAGGGGGTGTACCGCGGCATTGGGATCGGCTGCTACATTCACACCTCGGGCTTCGGCCCGTCATTCATCCTGGGTCTGGTGGGCTACAACACCTCC
Source organism: Chloroflexota bacterium (assembly GCA_003152165.1). Taxonomy (GTDB): domain Bacteria; phylum Chloroflexota; class Limnocylindria; order Limnocylindrales; family CSP1-4; genus Palsa-1033. The sequence goes on along the minus strand of PLZO01000051.1, from coordinate 27,834 downwards.
GGCTACGAGGGCTCCTCAATCAAGGTCGACCCCCAGGGCGGGATCACAATCTACACGGGCATGATTCCGCTCGGCCAAGGCACCGAGACAACGCTGGCGCAGGTGGCCGCCGACCAGTTTGGAGTGGATTTCAACGACGTTCGCGTCGTGTGGGGTGACACGTCCCAGACACCGTACACGGGCTTCGGTTCGGCCGGCAGCCGCTCCAATGTCGCGGCAGCGGCGATCCTGAAGGCGGCGGAGGTCGTTAGGGACAAGAGCATCCGCATAGGCGCTCACCTCCTTGAGGCTGCGCCGGAGGACGTTGTGTATGAGAACGGCGGCGTCCAGGTCAAGGGTTCTCCTGAGAAGCGGCTGACGCTGGGCGACGTCGCGAAGGCTGCGTATCTCGCCCACAACCTGCCTAAGGGGGAGCTGCCGACGCTGGAAGGGACCTACGTCTACGATCCCGCAATGTTTACGATCGCGTTTGGCTGCCATGTCGCGGTCGTCGACGTCGACCTCGAGACTGGCGAGGTCAAGATCGTCCGTTACGTGGTCGTCGACGATTCGGGGACCATCATCAACCCGTTGCTGGTCGAGGGTCAGATCCAGGGCGGAGTGGCAATGGGCCTCGGCGGGGCGCTTCTCGAGGAGTTCGTATACGACGAGAACGGTCAGCTGCTTACGACCTCGTTCATGGACTACCTCCTGCCCTCGATCCATGAGGTGCCGCACATGGAATTGCACCAGCAGGTGACGGTCTCGCCGCACACGCCGGGTGGGTTCAAGGGGATGGGCGAGGCGGGTATGTTCTCGCCCGGCGCGGCGCTCGCCAACGCTGTCTCAGACGCGCTCCTGCCGTTCGGCGTCGAAGTCGACCGGATGCCGATCACCTCGAATCTCGTGTGGTCGCTCCTGCCGAAAAGCTGACCCGTTTCGATCCCGCGCGCCGGCCCGACGGGCCTAGTCGATGATCCCCGACGCGGCGCGAGCGATCGCCTCTTCGGTGGTCGTCGCCGCATCGAGATCGGTCATCAGCAACCCCTCGTACATCACCAGGATCCGGTCGCACAGCCCCAGCAACTCGGGCATCTCCGAGCTGACGATCAGGAGCGCCGAACCCTCGGCCGTGAGGTCGCGAAGCAAGTGGTAGATCTCGGCCTTCGCGCCGACGTCGATGCCGCGGGTCGGCTCATCGAGGAGCAGGATGGTCGGTCGCGTCGCGAGCCACTTGCCGATTGCGACCTTCTGCTGGTTGCCACCCGACAATTCTCGGACGATGCGTGAGAGGTGGGCCCGCAGGGCGACGCGCTGGGCGACTGACTGGGCCCGAGAGACAGCGGCGGGTCGATCGACGAAGGGGCCGCGTACGGGCAGGCGGACGGCGCTCAGGTTCGTCAGCGTATCGAGGCCGACGCCTAGGCTGTCGCGCTGGCGATCCTCGCCCACGAACGCCATTCCGGCGCGGATGGCGTCGCGCGGGGAACGAAACGTCATCGGTTGGCCAGCCACGCGGATCTCCCCCACCGCCGCCGGGTCGGCGCCGAAGAGCGCGGTCAGGAGCGACGTCCGGCCGGAGCCGACGAGGCCGCCGAGGCCGACGATCTCACCCGGCCAAACCGAGAAGCTCACGTCACGGAAGGCACCGGGACTCGATAGCGCGCGAACCTCAAGCGCCGGCGTGCCATGCTCGGCCCCCGCCGGACGCGCGGGGAATAGGTGGCCGACGAGGTCGCGCCCGACCATAGCCCGCATGAGCTCGGTCTGGTTCGTGTGCGCCACCGGCAATGTCGAGACGACGTTGCCGTCTCGCAGCACGGTGACGCGGTCGGCCAGCTCGAATACCTCCTCGAGCCGATGGCTGATGTAGATGATCGAACGGCCCTTGGCGCGCAGTGCGCGGAGGATGCCGAAGAGCCGTTCCTGGTCGCGCGCCGTCAACGACGAGGTCGGCTCGTCGAGGATGAGCAGCGTCGCGTCGCGCAGCAGGGCGTGCGCCAGCTCGACCAGCTGCCGGTCGGCGATCGAGAGGTTGCGCACGATCGTGTGCGGGTCGATGGTCGTGATGTCGATCGAGCGCAGGAAGTCGGCCGCGGCCCGATAGAGCTGCCTCGGGTCGAGCACGACGCCGGCCCAGCGGGGCTCGCGGTGGAGGAAGATGTTCTGAGCCACGTCCAGGTCCTCGATCAGGCTCAACTCCTGGTAGACGGCGGCGATGCCGGCGCGGTCGGCCTCCGCCGGCGAGCGGAAGTGGACCGGCCGCCCGTACATGGCGATGCTGCCGTGGTCCGCGCCGTAGACGCCGGTCAGGATGTTTATTAGCGTCGACTTGCCGGCGCCGTTCTCACCGACGATGGCGTGGATCTCGCCCTCCGCGCAGGCGAAGTCGACCGACCCCAGCGCGACCGTGCCGTCAAAGACCTTGCGGATGCCGTGGAGCTCGACGAGCGGAGGCCCAGGAGCCGCCGTCAGCGGCTCCTGGGTGATCTCCACCACAGAGGTCACGGGGTCACGTCTCCTCCTGGCAGGTCGTTTGGCCACCAGTCGTCACCCTTATTCGGGTTCGCCAGCGCGGCAGCATCCGTCGGGTCGACGTAGTTCGCGCCCTCCCACGTGCCGAAGGGTACCGAAGTGCCGGACAGGATGTTGGTCATGATGGTCACCGCGGCCTTGCCGATCGTCGGCGGGAACAGGATCAAGCCAGTGTTCTTGGCGGGGTGGGTGGCGATCCACTTGAGCCAGCCGTTCGACTCGTCGCCGGGCGACATCGTGACTTCGTTGAGACGGCCCACTTCGTCGAACGCCTCCACGACGCCGTGCGACATCAGGCCGGACGGCGAGAAGACGCCGTCGATCTTCGGGAAGCGCTGCAACCAGGCCTCGGTGATGGTCTTGCTCTTCGCCGTATCCCAGTCACCGTTCTTCTCGTCGAGGAGGGTGATGCCGGGGTACAGCTTCAGCACGCACTGCAGGGCGTCGTGCTGCAGGGTCGCGGCAGTCGTTCCAGCGATGGGGATGATCGAGACGATCTGACCCTTGCCGTGCAAGCTCTCCATCAAGCGGACCGCCACCTCGCGCCCCAGGACGTAGTTGTCGATCTGGGCGTTGGCGGTGATGCCTGCGTGGTCGGCAAAGCCATTGCCCTCGTCAACGACCGGGATGCCGGCCGCCACGGCCTGCTGCAGGACGGCCGTGAGCGCGCCGTCATCGACGGGGAGGTAAATTATGCCGCTGACCTTCTTGGTGATGAGGTCCTGAATGTTGGCCACTTGCTTGGTGACGACGAAGTTGGCGTTGCTGTCCAGCATCGTCGCGATGCGGCTGTCCTTCGATGCCTGGTAATTAATCTCGGCGACGTTGAACGCCGTCCATGAGTCCGCCTCCTCGCCGAAGGCGGCGCCAATCGTCCAGGGCGGGGACTTCGTAAAGGGAGTGGTCGTGACGGTCCGGTTGGCCGAGGCGAGACTCGGGGACGGGCAGGCGGCTGCTGCGGCTGCAGCAGCCGCAGCGTACGGATCGGCGGCCGAGCTTGCGGGCGCCGAGCTTGCGGGCGCCGAGCTTGCGGGCGCCGAGCTTGCCGGCGCCGAGCTTGCGGGTAGCGTCGTTGCCACGTTGGTTGGTACGGGCAGCGGGCTCGCGGCCGACCCGCAGGCCGAGACGGTGAGCACGCCCACCGCCAAAATCGTGAGACGTCTTCCTGCACGCACTGGTTTGTTCTCCTTCGTGTGCTGGCTGATCCCCTGTGGTGTTCCGTAGACTCAATGCCTGAGCCCGACCATGACATCCGGGCCGGGGGACCATACTTGGTCCCCAATACCGCGCCAACCGACTGTGTGGGGCTTTCGACCCCAGATTCCTGGCGCTACCCCGGGTCCTTGCACCTCCCTAACAGGTTCTTGACTATTGGCGGGGGCGGACTAGCGAATAGAGCGCGGCGATTCCGACGATCACCGCGCCCTGCACGATGAGCTGCCCGCCGGTGCCGAGACCGATGATGTTGACGAGGTTGAACGAGAGGGCCAGCGCCAAGGCACCAGCCACCGTGCCGCCGATGCCGCCGATGCCGCCGGCGAACGTCGTGCCGCCCAGCACGATCGCGGCCAGGACTTGGAACTCGAGCCCCATGCCGGTGAAGTCGCTGGGCGGGCCCGAGCGGGCGAGGAAGGCCAGGCCGGCGAGGCTGGCGGTGATCCCCGAGGCGACGTAGGCGCCGATGATGACGGCGTTGACCTGGACGCCCGAGAGGGCGGCCGCGCGCGGATTGGCGCCCACGAGGTAGAGCCGGGATCCGAAGGCGGTCGTGCGCTGGATAAGGATGCCGAGGGCGGCGAGGGCGAGGAACACAAGGCCGAGGATCGGCACCGCCCCGATGCGACCGCCGAGAGCGTCGGTGAACCCCGTCGCCACGTTGCCCAGGTCGGTGCCGCCGGTGTAGAGCTCGGTCGCGCCCAGGATCGCCGCGCCCACGCCGAGGGTCAGGATGAGCGGGTTGACCCGCCAGCGGGCGATGAGCAGGCCGTTCAGGAAGCCGACGAGCGCCCCGAGCACGATCGCGACGGCCAGGGCGGGCAGGATCGCTCCATCGCGGCCCTGCATGACCGCCGCCGCGGCCACGGCCGCGGCAGTGAGGACGGCCCCGTTCGACACGTCCACGCCGCCCAGGAGGCCGACGTACGTGGTTCCGATAGCGGCGATGCCGACGATGGAGGACTGGCCCAGGACGTTGAGCAGGTTGCTGGGGGTGAGGAACACTGGCGACATAATCGTCCCGACGACGAGCAGCAGCGCTAGGGTCAGCCAGACCGCGAAACGCCCGACGATCCTGGGCAGGCGACCGCGCAGACTCATCGCCTGCGGTACGGGTTTCGCCAAGCTGTCGGTCGCCGCCGTCATTGGGCTCGCCGCCTTAGCTCGGCTAGGCCGTAGAGGGCGACCACGCCGACGACGATCAGCCCGTTGACGATCTGCTGGACGAAGGCGGGGATGGCAAGCAGGTTGAGCAGGTTGCCGATGACCACCAGCACGATGACCCCCGCGATGGTGCCGCCGACGCCGCCACGGCCGCCGCTCAGCGCCGTACCGCCGATGACGACCGCAACGATCGAGTCGATCATGAAGCCCGACCCGGCGAGCGTGTAGCCGGTGCCCAGCTGGGCGGCCACGACGAGGCCGGCCACGGTTGCGAGGAGCGCCGAGAGGATGTAGACGGCGACGGTCACCGAGCGCGTCCGCACTCCGGCGCGCCGCGCGTTCTCGGCGCTACCGCCGACGGCGTAGACGTAGCGGCCGAACGGCGTCACCCGCATGAGCAGCCAGCCGACCATGATGACGGCGGCGAGGAGGAGCGCCGGCGTCGGCAGTGGCCCGATCGAGCCGTAGGAGAGCTGCTGGAACTCGGGCGGCGCGGCGCCCACGGTGCGGTCGGTAAGGACGAAGACGACCCCCTGCAGGATCGAGAGCATGCCGAACGTCTGGAGCAGCGGGTAGATGCGGGTGGTGACGATCATCGCCCCGTTGAAGGCGCCGACCGCCAGGCCGATGAGCAAGCAGACCGCCACCGCCGGGCCGATCATCTCGGGCCGGCCGTTCATGATCACGCTGGAGACGACGACGACGAGGCTCATGAGCGAGCCGACCGAGAGGTCGATACCGCCGGCCAGCAGGACAACCGTCTGGCCCACCGAGACAATGCCGAGCGCGGCCCCCTGGCGCAGCAGGTTGCTGATGTTCTCGCCGCTGGCAAAATCCGACACACCGACGGTGCCGGCCAGCAGCAGCCCCGCCGCCACGAACCAGATTGGGGATCGCTCCAGCCGGCCGTAGACGCGGGCCCAGGCCGACGTCGGCGCGGCGGCGAGCGAGGTCAAGGCGCGTCCCCGGGGGGCGTCGCCGTCGCGGCCACCCAGGCGGCGATCACCTCGTCAGCCGTCCGCACGTCACCGAACGAGAGGCGGACGACGCGCAACGACGCGCGGTGGAGCTCCGGATCGACGGAGGAGACGGCGTCGCTGACGACGAGCGGCCAGATGCCGCGGTGGAACGCCCCGCGCGCCGTGCTCTCGACGCAGACCTGCGTCACGGTGCCCGCGAGAACGATCGTGTCTGCCCCGAACTCCTTGAGGAGCGCTGCCAGCCGCGTGCCGTGGAACGCGTCGTAGCCGCCCTTGTCGACGACCAGCTCGCCCGGCCAGGGCGTCAGCTCGTCCACGACCTCGGTCACCTCCAGCGCCTCGCTGCGATCGCCGTACCGCCGCCGGTGCCCGGCTCGGCAGAAGAGCGTGTCGGTGGCGATCTCGGGGTTGAAGCGCCAGATGAGGGCCGGCCGGGGCGAGCCGATGAAGCGCGTGAAGATGATCGGCACAGCACGCTGCCGCGCGGCCTCGAGGAGACGGGCGATGACCGGGATCGTCGGGCGCGCGTCGGGGACCTCGCGCGGCGCGCCCAGCCGGACGAAGTCGTTCTGCATGTCGATGACGACGAACACGGACCGCCCCAAATCGAGCCGTGAGTGATCGGGTAACCGCTTGGCCATCTGCGCCTCCGCTGGCGCGCTCGGAGTCACCGTTCCGGACCCTGACGACGTTGCCCGGCTGGCGCCACCACACGCACGGGCTGCGACTTCATCTCCGAGCGTGGCAGCGTCCCAGGCGGCACCAGTTCGACCTGGGTCGGCACGATCAGTTTGGCCCGCAGATCGGCGTTGAGGCGGTCGGCGAGTGCGGGCAGCTCCTCAGGCCGGACGTCCGGTCCGTGCTCGATCTGCACGTGCAGCGGCGGATCGACCCGCGGCCCGGGCTGGTCGATCTGGATGAGCAGCTCCCCGGTGGTGCGCGGCCGGTGGGTCATGACCACGTCCTTGACGGCCGATGGGAAGACGTTGACACCAAGCACGATGAGCATGTCGTCCGTTCGACCGACGCACCGGAGGCGGAAGCTCGTCCGACCGCAAGCGCAGGGAGAGGTCCAGACCACGACGCGGTCGCGCGTGCGGAAGCGGACGAGCGGCACACATTCCCGATCGAGGTGGGTCACGACCAGCTCGCCTTCCACCCCGTCGGCCATCGACAGGGAGGTGGCGGTCTCGGGATCGATGAGTTCGGCGTACAGGAAGCCCTGGCCCATGAAGTGCATCCCGGTCCGCTCCGGGCACTCCCCGAGGAAGACCGGGGCGAGGTCGGCATTGCCCATGCTGTCGAAGACGGTCGCCCCCCACTCTTGCTGGATCGCCTCCCGCACACCAGGCACCCCGCCGCCCGGTTCGCCCCCGAGGATGAGGTGGGTGATGCCCAGTTGCGCTGGATCGATGCCGTACTTGTCACGCACGACGCCCGCGAAGTATAGGATGTACGAGGGGGTGCAGGTGATCTGGTTAACGCCGATGGTGCGGATCGCGGCCATCAGCCGGTCGCTGGCGCCGGTGCCGATGGGCACCAGCGTCGAGCCGATCGCCTCGATGGCGTCGGTATTGGCCAGGCCGCCGCAGAAGAAGCCGATGTTGAAGGCGTAGGCGATGATTGTCTCGGGGCGGACGCCGCAGGCATAGAGGCAGCGGGCGGTCATCTCCGACCAGCCCGCGCTGTCGCGCGCGGTGAGGCCGACGAAGCTCGGCTTGCCGGTGGTGCCCGACGATGCATGGATGCGGACAGTCTGCCCCATCGGCACCGCCGCGTGCCAGCCGAGCGGCGGGTGCTCCTCCTGGGAGACGCGTAGCTCCTCCTTCTCGGTGAAGGGCAAGTAACGAAGGTCTTCGATGCCGCGGATTGCCCTGAGTTCGACGCCGGCCGCGGCGAGCTTCCGTTGATAGAAGGGCGAGTGGCCGGCGACGTAGCCGAGCTGGCGCACGAGGCTTCGGCCGGCACGCGCATCCAGCTCGTCGGCCGAAAGCGTCTCGAGGTCGCCGGCCCAGTAAGTCGGCTCGACCGGTGCCCGGTCCCGGATGGTCACGGGGGACCCTCTCTTGAGGACGATGCGAGGAGCGCGTCGAGGTCCAGGCGGGTGTCCCAGATGATCCGCTCCTCGCCGTCGGTTTCGGGGCAGTAGGTATCGACCTCCAGGAGCGTCCCGCACCCCGGGCAGGCGTACTCCACGTACACTACCCACGGCCGGTCGCCGTTCTTGAGGTGGCGCAGGGGGACCTCGCTGAGCGTCCGCTCGCGACGGCCCACGTGCTCCTTGTAATTGCCCCGGGCGTCGGCCAACTCCCGGTCGCACGCGAGGCAGATGGTGACAAGCGACCCGTCGGCCTTCTGATCGACGGCCAGCGACTCGTGGAAGCGCACTAGGCGGCGCGTGCGGGCCGCGGGGCTGGGATTGTGGAGCCGGGCAACGTTTCCCTGGTCGCTGCGTTCGCGGCGAATCATCGCCCGGCAGGCCTCCGTGGCCGCCACGTCGACCTCAAGCGTCGTCTGATCGGCCTCCACGCCGTAGACCAGCGAGGCGGTGTCCGCCGAGATCGCGCCGCGTTCCAGGTCGGCCCTGACTAATTCCGGGTCGCGCTCGAGCGGATCGCCGTAGCCCCCACCGCCGGACATGTTGTAGATCACGATGTCGTACTCGCGGGTGGGGATGATCGGCAGCGTCCGCGGCGTGTCGAGAATCGTCTGCGCATTGATCTCGGTCAGCTGGTCGGCCGACCGCGGCGAACGCCCGGCGGCGAACCAGTCACGTACATCCGAGCCGAGGGCGAAGCGCATCTCCTGCAGTCCCGGCGGGTAACCCCCGAACAGGCCGAAGCTGCCGGGCGCCCGGCGGCCCTGACCGATCGAGCCGACCATCAGGCCGTCGATGCCGTAGACCATGTACGCGGACTCCGGGCCCATGCCGCCGGGGCGCTTCCCGAAGCCTCCCGAATCGGGCATCTGGCGCCGCGCGAGGAGCATCAGGGGAACGTTGAACTCGAGCGACTCGACGTCGTTGATGTTCGACTGCGGGTTCATCATCTGGGCGCCGGTGTCGACACCGTCCCGGCTCGGCGTGCCACCCAGGCCGGAGGCGAAGTTGTCGAGGATCATGTTCGAGACGAGCTCGCCCTTGCGGTTGATCCCGCCGAAGTAGGGCCCGCCGCCGGCCGACGACCAGCCCGCGTTGACGTCGTCGTAGCGGCCCGCCGCGTAGAACATGCGCGCGATGCATTCGTGGGCCGACTCGGTGATCATCATTCCCGAGGTCACCACGCCGTTGGAGCAGGCCGCTGGGAAGCGGCAGTTGACCACGGTCCCCTCAGGTGCGACGACCGTGACCGGCGCGAAGATGCCGTTGCTCCAATGGATGTTCCAAAAGAGGTGCGAGGCCAGCACGACGAACAGAGAGCCCCACGCCGCCGGCAGCGTCTCGTTGTTCGAGCACTTGTTCTGGGGGCTGGAGCCGGTGAAGTCGAAGGTAATGCCGTCGCCCCGCTTGGTCATCGTGCACACGACTCGATACGGCTTGTCCTCGCCACCCGAGGTGTCGTCGCCGTGGATGCGGGAGGTCCAGACGCCGTCAGGCAGCGAGCTCAGGAGCGCGCGAGCCTGCGCCTCCGACTCGTCGATGATCTTTTCGCTCGCGTCCCGCACGACATCGAAGCCGTACTTCTCGATGAGCTCGAGGTACGTGCGGCCGATGATGTTGTTCGCCGCCAGCCGGCCCTTGGTGTCGAGGCCGATCATGTGCGGATCGCGGGTCTGCATCGTGATCGTGTTGAAGACGTCCTGGCGGAACTCGCCACCGTCGACGATCTTAAGCCCGAAGATCCGAATGCCCTCCTGGAAGATCTCGGTCGCGGACGCGGGCATGCCGCCCGGCTCCATCGCTCCAACCTCGACGGTGTGCATGACCGAACCGACCCAGGCGACCCGCTCGCAGTTGTAGAAGATCGGCTTGATGACGACCTGATCGCAGCTGTGCTGGCCGCCGATGTACGGGTCGTTGTAGAAGAACTGGTCACCGTCGTTGATGCCCGGCGATCCCTCGTAAGCCTCTATGCAGTGCTTGATGAAGTCGCGTGCGCCGACGCAGTGGAGCAGGATCCCCTGCGCGACGAGGAGCGGCGTGCCGTCGCTCTTGTAGAGCGCGCACATCGTCTCGCCGCCCTCGATGACGACCGACGAGCCGGAGACCATGCGGATGGCGAGCCGCCCCTCTTCGAGAACCGTTTCGAGCCGGTGGCGGAAGATCTCGTAGATGACCGGATCGACGTGCGTGGCGATGGGCTCAGGGTGTGTCATCTGGGTCCCCCTCACGCCTCGAGCCGGAGAGCCAGGTTCATGTAGCGATCCACCGTCCCGCTCGTTCCCGGGGGGAGGACGACGGTCGTGACCGGCGTCTCGACGATCGCAGGACCCATAAGGTGGTTCTCGGGCCGCAGCTCGGTGTAGTCGTAGATGGCCGTCTCGGCGAAGCCCCGGGCGCCTCCGAAGTACGCTGGCCGGTGGCCCCTCAGCGCTCGGCTCGGATCGAGACCGGCGCCGGGGTGCTCCGCGATCTTCGGCTTGGGCGCCGGGCCGATGGCGTCGATGGTGATCGAGATGACCTCGATACCCGCCCGGCTGTAGCCCGAGCCTGGCCCATAGACCTGCTCGTACCGACGCTCGAACTCCTCCATGATCAACTTCACGTCGTGCGCGTCGTAGCTCCGCACCGGCGAGTCGACCGCCACGTCGCCCGCCTGGTCTTCCGCTTCGTGACCGTAGCCGCCGGCCGGAATGTGGATGGCCAGCTCGTTGAGCTGCCGGCGGTAGCGCATGTGGAACGTCCGGCGCAATTGCACCTGGTTGGGCTCGAACCCTTCCTTGCGCATGACGTCGATCAGCTTCGCGTCGAGGTCCTGGAGGGCCCCGTTGAGATCGTCGGGGTCGGCCGGCATGACATAGCGCTGAGACGCCGTGAGTGTGTGGATGACGTCCGCCGACGCGATGCCGAACGAGGAGAAGACCGCCGAGGTCGGAAAGACGTAGATCTCGCGGATGCCGGTCGCGGCCGTCAGGGCGAGGGTGTGAATTGGGCCGGCACCGCCAAAGGCATACATCACGAACTCGGAGGGGGCGCGGCCGGTGGGCAGGATCGACTTACGCACAAGGTCGGCCATGTGGCCGTTGATGACCTGATAGATGCCGGCCGCCGCCTCGACGACCGACATCCCCAGCGGCTCGGCGATCTTCGTGCGGATCGCCTCCTCGGAGAGTTGCTTCTGCAGCTTGATCCGGCCCCCGAGGAAGTAGTCGGGGTCGATGTAGCCGAGCACGACGTTGGCGTCCGTGACCGTCGGCTGGGTGCCGCCGGCGCCATAGCAGACCGGCCCGGGGCTTGCTCCCGCGCTCTGGGGGCCCACGACGAGCCGCCTGGTCACGTGGTCGGTGCGAGCGATCGTGCCGCCGCCGGCGCCGATCGACTCGATGTTGATGATCGGCCAGCTGATGTGGAAGCGCTCGACGATTGGTTCGCGCATGTACGACCAGAAGCCGTCCACGATGAGACCCAGGTCGTAGCTCGTGCCGCCCATGTCGGTGCTGACGACGTTGCCATGGCCGAGGAGGTCGGCAATCGTCTTGCTGGCGATGATGCCGCCGGCGGGACCGGACTGGAGCATGCCCACGGGCGTCATCTCGTCGCGGTGGACGATGCCGCCGTTCGCCTGCATGAGGAGCAGCTGCGTGCCGCCCTCGCTATCGCTCCCGCCGAGCCGTTGGCCGAGGCCGTCCACGTAGCGGTTGACGGTCCGTGCCAGGAAGGCGTTGATGATGACGGTATTGGCCCGGGCGTACTCGCGGAAGACCGGCGCCAGGTCGCTCGAGAGGGTGATCTCGAGATCGGTCCGGTCGGGATACAGCTCGTCAAAGATGGCCTTAATGCGACGTTCGTGGGACGGGTTGATGAAGCCGAACAGGAGGTTGACCGCCAGCGATTGGATCTCCTGGCCCTCGACGAGCGTCCGGAGCGCCTCGCGGACCTCGTGCTCGTTGAGCGGGATGACGACGTCGCCTCGGGCGTCGATGCGCTCGGTGACGCCGCGAATGCAGGCGCGTGGGACCAGCGGCTCGGGCTTCGTGGCGGTCGACTGGTGCTTGATCTGCTCGATCGAAAGGCCGGCCACGCGCCCGACGGCGCGCATGATGAGCGTCGTATCCTCGAACCCGGCGGTGGTGATGAGGCCCACTCTGGCGCCGTTGCGGGTGAGGAGGGCGTTGGTCGCGACGGTGCTGCCGTGCTTGACCAGGCGTGTCCGGTCGAGCAAGCCCTGGAGGTCGAGGTTGACCCATTTGGCGACCTCGCCGATCGCGTTGACGACACCCAGCGAGAAGTCGTGCGGCGTGGTCGGCGACTTGTCGATGAAGACTTCGTTCGTGACGGTGTCGATCAGGGTCGCGTCGGTGAAGGTCCCGCCGGTGTCGATGCCCACGATGTAGCGTCGCTCAGCCGCGACCATCGGATCCTCCTAGGGTTGCTGCCTCTGCTCCCGGCCCGATCGGACGACCGCCGGCGGCGCCCCAGGGCCGCCGCCAACCGCAGGTCATACGGTCGCGCAGGCTCATGCGGGTGTCCAAGACATGGTGTCAATGACATTCATCGAGCGGGGGCATAGGACGGACCGGTGGTGACTGGCCTACGGTGGATCGATGGCCAGCAGTCGACGCGCATTATCAAGCAGGATCTTGGTGCGGACCGACTCCTTGAAGTCGACCGCCTCGAAGTCCCGCAGCCAGCGCTCCGGCGAGATGAGGGGGTAGTCGGTTCCGAAAAGAACCCGGTCCTGCAGCAGGGAATTGGCGTATTGGACCACCGTCGGCGGTAGGTACTTGGGCGACCAGCCCGAGAGGTCCATCCATACGTTCGGCTTGTGGAGCATCAGCGAAAGCAGCTCATCGTGCCAAGGCCAGCCCGGGTGGGCGGCGACGATAGTCAAGTCGGGGAAGTCGGCCGCGACGCGGTCGAGATGTGGGATTGGCCGGGCGTATTCAAGCAGGAGGCCACCGCCGCCTGGCGTGCCGGCGCCCGAGCCGGTATGACCGACGTGGAAGATTGTCGGAACGCGCAGATGGCTGATCTCCTCCCAGAGCGGGTAGAAGCGGCGATCGTCTGGATAGAACGCCTGGCCGATCGGCATGAACTTGACCCCGCGGAGTCCCAGGTCAACCACGGCCCGCCGGGCCTCGTCGACGGCTCTGGTCCCGGCCCATGGGTCGACCGAGGCGAAGCCGATGAGCGTCTCGGGGAACTGGCCGGCCAGGTGCGCGACGTAGTCGTTGCCTGGGTACGCTTGGCCACGGGATGTCTTGTCGATGCCGAAGACGACTGCCATGAGGCCCAGCGAGCGGTAGAGCTCGACGGTCTCCTCGATCGGGATGCCCGTCAGCGCCGTCTTGAAGTAGGCACCCATTTCGGCCGTTTCCCCGATTGCTTCCGGAGTGGCAAGATGGGTGTGGACGTCGATTCCGCGAAGCTCCACAGGTGGCTTTCTCCTCCCTGCTTGCGCATCGACCGACACGTCCCGGCCAGAGGGCGTCGTCAAGGCAGGCACCGTGCCGCTTCGCGGGCTCGAACCGCCCGCTACAGTATGGGCCATGACCGCCGGGCTGATTATCGACGCGGGCACGATCGTCACGATGGATCCGGCCGAGCGGATCCTGTCCCCCGGTTGGCTGGAGATCCGCGACGGATCGATCGTCGCCATGGGCGCCGGCACCAGCCCTCGGTCAGCGAAGGGGACCCGGTTCGACGCCCGGGACGCTGTCGGCCTGCCCGGTCTGGTCAACGCCCACACGCACCTCTTCCAGACGCTCATCCGCGACCTGTATGACGGCCTGCCATTCACCGAGTGGCTGCGCGGGATCTACCACGTCGGCCGCGCGATGGACGACGAGGACTGGCGGGTGGCGGCGGCTCTCGGGGCCGCGGAGGCACTCCTCGCCGGAGCCACGACCGTCGTCGACCACCAGTTCCTGCAGCGCGGCACGGCCTGGTCCGAGGCGCTGATCGACGGGGCGATGGGCGTCGGCGTGCGGCTGGCGCTCGCCCGGACGGCGATGGACTCCGGGATCCTCGCGCCCGCCGAAGCGCTCGAGGACGAAGCGACCGCCCTCGCGGCGATCGACACGCTCCTCGACTCTCACCGTGGAGCGATCGGTTCGGGGATGCTCCGCCTGCTCGGCGGAGGAAACACGCCCGGGGTGAGCGCTTCGGGGGCGCTAACGGCCGCGGCGGCTCGACACGCACGGGAGCGAGGGATCGGTATCTCGATGCACGTCGCCGAGTCCACGACGGTCCTCGAAGCAGTCCGCAGCGCGACCGGATTCGAGGGTGTTGTGCCATGGCTCGACGGGCTCGGCGCACTGCAGCCGGGCACGATCGCGGCCCACGCCGTGCACGTGTCCGCTGATGAGATCGTGCTTCTTGCCCGCCGCGGTGTCGCCGTCGCCCATAACCCCGTTAGCAATCTCTTCCTTGGTGACGGGATCGCACCTGTCGCGGAACTTCTCGACGCCGGTGTCGTGGTCGCGCTCGGAACGGATGGGGCATCGAGCAACGGCACCCAGGACCCATGGGAGAACCTGAAGACAGCCGTACTCGTCTCGCGGGTACGGGGGAACTCGCGCTGGCTCACGCCGCGTGAGGGTCTCCTCATGGCGACCATCAATGGCGCCCGGGCCCTTGGCATGGCCGACCTGATCGGCTCGCTCGAGGTCGGCAAGCGGGCCGATATCGCGCTCGTAGAGATCGGACACGCCGCCCATGCCGTCGGTACTCACGACATCCGCTCACACCTCGTCTACTGTGCGCGAGCGGCCGACGTCCGGACCGTGCTGGTCGACGGACGGGTCGTCGTCGACGACGGGCGCCTGGTCGGCCTGGATGTGCCGGGACTCCTCGCCGAGGCACGCGGACGCGCCACCGCTCTCGCGCAACGGTTGGGAGTTTCCGACTGAGGCCAGAGACCCGCTTCGACCCGAGCGCCGTTGGAGGCCGATGACGACCCGCCGTCTGCACCATCGGGGTGCTTGGAACAGGGACGCTGTCTCTGGGTTCGGGATGAGCAGTCAGATCCTCCAGCCAAGTCCGCCAACGCTATGAGGTCAGCGAGCATGAAGGTCACGGGCACGTATCGTTTTTCGGCGTCGCGTGAGCGGGTCTTCGAGCTGCTCCTCGACCCGGCGGTCCTTAAGGCGTGCATTCCAGGCTGCGAGGAGCTCGTTCCTCTTGGCGGCGGCCGCTACGAGGCGGTCATGAAGGTCGGGGTGGGGGCCGTTCGAGGGACCTACAAAGGTCAAGTCGAGATAGCCGACGTACAGGCGCCGGAACGATACCGGATGCGCGTCGAGGGTCGCGGTGGGCCAGGCTTTGTCAAGGGCGAGGCCACGATCGAGCTGAAAGAAGCAACCGACTCTGAGACCGAGGTCGTGCTTGTCGGCGAGGGCCAGGTCGGCGGCATGATCGCGGGCCTTGCCCAACGCCTGCTCGGCGGGGTCGTCAATTCGATAATGACCCAGTTCTTCAGCTGTATGCGCCAGCAGCTCGATCGAGCTACCGACGATTAGCTCGTGAGGCCGGGGCTAGGTTCTCGTCAATCTGATCGGGAGGCTGCCCATGCAAGCCGGGTCATGAGTTTCGCGAGCGGCGTGAACTCCCAGGCAGCGTCGACGTTGCTGAACCACTGATCCACGAGCACGAGGTCACGCGGCCCATCGCCCAGGGTCTGACAGGCGATGTGGAGGTCGCCGCTCCTTGCGTAACGCGTCTGCGGTGGCACGTCGCAAGGTTAGGGGATCGCCGACTTCCAGCACGATGACATGCGTTGTGTCGGCGGGGGCAGGCGGACACGCCGTTGGGCCGCATCTTCGAGGGGGGAGAGCCAATCACGGTCGGTCCGAATGGCCCTTGCATGGCGGGTCGGGTCGCGCTCAATGCGCCCAAGACCGTGGGTGCGGACCCATCGCTCCCCGGACCGACCGGCTACTGCATGCGCGAGCGGCGCCGGGTCACGATCCTCGATCCCGTGGCCAGGACGCTCGCGAATGGACGAACAGCCGTAACCGGTACCTGCGCGTCGTGCGCTGGGCGGGTGACGGCACTCGCCGCACAGGTGGTACCGAGCGAAGCTTGACCCAGGATGCCCGCCGGTTCGTTTGACGAGCCGATTCCAGCCGCCTGCGCACCACGCTAGCTCTGCTCGGTGCCAAGACCCTCGAGGCGGGCTAGGCCGGTCAGTTGCTCCCGTAGGTCCCACAGCGAGATCGGGACGTCGTCCGCACCCGTATGGGTCCAATACGCCCACCCGTTGACCGCCCACCGCGCACCCGAGCCGCGGCGGCACTGGGCGTCGCGTACGTCTTCCCCGTCAGCCCCCGTCCTGCCGTGAACCGTGGATCCCATTCACCTCCATCCGGCCGTCCTCCAGGAGCGTCGCGGTCGCGCTATAGCCAGGGTGGGTGAAGGCGAGCGTATCGCCGACCTTCAATTTGCCGGCGACGATCAGATCGATGAGCTGCACCCGCCGGTGGGAGACCTGGCGGGGATTGCTCTCCGCGTCCGGCGGATCGAGCGGGTAGCCGAGGAGGCGCATCGCAGACATCGAGCGTGTCGGGGATACCCTCGTAGAGGTCGGCGCTATCGGCACCGATCTCACCGCGCGGAGGTCATCCGGTGAGCGCAGCCCACGAGACGGCCATCAGGTCGTATTTGGAGGCGAACAACCGGCTCGACTTCGAGGGCATCGGGGCGATCTTCGCGGACGCAGCTGTTCAGGAATGGCCGGGCTCCGGGGAAGTCACCCACGGTCGCGCTGCGATCCTCGCGGTGGCCCGCGCGACGCCGACCCTGCCCCGGACCCACCTCGACCGCATCCGGAGCGATGGCGCTCTCACGATCGCGGAATGCGCCGCCGACTACGGCGACGGCAAGACCTGGCAGGTCTGCTCGGTCTTCGAGTTCGCCGCCGAACAGGTCGTTCGCAAGACCGATTACTTCGTGGCGGGCTCCGAGGCGCCCGAATGGCGACGGGCGATGACCGACGTGTTGCGCTGGCCCGAGGCTGATCAGCCTCACCGAACCATCCACAACCTTCGCATCGTGTTGCTATTCCCGACGACCTGATCGATGGATGTGGTTGACCACGTCCACCCTCAGGAGGTTCTCCACCGTGAGTCCTCAGCAGCTTCCGGCCAGGCAGATCATGAGCACGAGTTCGTTCCGCCAGCAGATTCTGCAATCCAGCGCATAACCCAGTCGTTTTGCCATTGCGTTTGCTGCTGGCTCGTGCTGGATGGGTTATCGCGATCGAGTCTTCCGACCCGCGGCCGGAGGCTTATGCGCTGTATCGGCCAGTAGGGCCAAGGCCGCAGGGACTGGCCACCGCGGCTGTAGACCGGCTCCTCCACCACGCCCACGTCATCGTCACCGAGGGTCAGTCGCATCGCCTGACCGAGGCGCTTGAAGGGCGAGGTGTCACGCCGCTTAAAGCGACCCGATCCGATTGAGTCCGCGCGGTGCGCCGGCATTCCGCGCGAAGGCCCGGGGCGGACCGACCACTCGCGGAGATATCGGCTCCAGTCAGCGTGCAGTTTTCGTGGCCAGCCGCGTCCAGTTCTGATGGCCGCCGGCGTTCAGTTCTCGTGACCGCCAGCGTTCAGGTGCCACTGTCCCTTGACATCGATTGGTCGCCGAGATGTTCTCGCGACCCACTGCTTCTGCGTCGGGCACGCCATAGGCGAAACCGCGCGATGCGCCTCGGTTCGATCGGTGGCTTGACGGGATGTGTCTCCGCATCAAGATGAGGCGTGGCCACACCGATCGATCTCGCGGCCTTCGCGCGGCTTCACGATGTTCGGGCTCCCAGGATTGCCTGGCTATTCGGCGCCGGTACGTCGGCAGCCGCCGGTATCGCGACCGCCGGCCAGATGACCTGGGAGTTCAAGGCACTGCTTTACGCAACAGAGAAGAGCATCTCGATTTCGGCCCTGGACCTCGGCGATCCGATCGTCCGCAAGCGGATTCAGTCCCACTTCAGCAGTGACCCGAGTTGCCCACCTGAGGAGTCCGATGACGAGTCCAGTTTCTACTTCGAGCGCGCCTACCCGAAAGCGGCGGACCGGCGGGCCTACCTCGACCGGGCGATCGCCAGCGGACAGCCAGGTTACGGTCACTCCGCGCTGGCTGCCCTCATGTCGCTGGGCAAGGTCGGCGTGGTCTGGACAACGAACTTTGATCGGGTCATCGAGGACGCCGCCGCAAAGATCCTCGGGACGACCCGGACGCTCACGGTAGCGACGCTCGATACCGCGGACATCGCGGCCGAGGCGCTCAATGACCAGCGCCTCCCGCTGTACGTGAAGATCCACGGCGACTTCCAGTCGGAGCACCTCAAGAATCTGAAGTCCGAACTACAGGACCAGGACGCCAAGCTTCGGGACGCGCTGCGTATGGCGGCCACGCGATTCGGCTTGGCCGTCGTCGGCTACAGCGGTCGCGATGCCTCCGTAATGGAAGCGCTCCGCAACGGCCTGAATGAGCCGAGTCCATATCCGCACGGGCTGTACTGGTTCGCCCGCGGATCGGATAGCCCACTGCCTGCGGTCACTACGTTCATCGCCGATGCGCAGGCCGGCGGAGTGGATGCCCACTTGATCCGGTTCGAGACCTTCGACGAGTTGTTCGGCGTGCTGCTGACGCCAATCACGCTGCCGCCCGATCTTGCGAAGTCCCTCGAAGCCATGCGCCCGCCGGTCCGGACCACACCGTTTCGGATGCCCACCTCGAGCCGGACCGGCTTCCCGGTGATCCGACTCAACGCGCTCGAGGTCGAGCAGTACCCGCTGACCGCCCGGCGCATCGAGTGCGACATCGGCGGCACGGGTGACGTAAAGAAGGCTGTCGAGTCGGCCGGGGCGAAGGCCGTTGCTTACCGACGGAATGACGGGGTCATCGCATTCGGCTCTGATGCCGAGCTCCATCGAGTGTTCGACTCGTACCGGATTACTGCTTGGGACATCGCACCGCTCGAACCCCTCGCAGGCCGGACCTCTGACACGGGTTTGCTGTACGACGCGCTCGCGGCCGCATTGGCGAGAGAGCGGCCGCTGCTGGTCCAGCACCATGGTCGTGTCCTCACGGTCAATCCGGCGCAGGCCGGCGACGATGCGCTCAAGGCCGTCAAGGCGGCTACCCGCGAGCTCTCGGGCACGATCCCGGGTACCGGGCTGCCGTGGGCGGAGGCAGTCGAGGTGCAACTCGAGGTCCAGCATGGCCGGATCTGGCTGGTCTTCGAGCCGACGATCTGGGCGGCGATACCAAAGGACGACCGGGTTCGAGCGACCCGTGCTGCGTTCATCAAGGAGCGGCGCGCCCGCCGCTACAACCAGATCGCTAACTCCCTTCTCGACGCTTGGGCCAAGCTTCTCGGCAACGACGACCCGTTGTCGAGTTTCGGCCTGGCGCCAGATGAAGGCATGGACGCCGCGTTCAAGGTCAGCGCGACGACGGCGTTCGCGCGAGCAGGAGCCTGACATGGCGTATCCCCAGCTTCCCGACTACACCGAGCTGGCCGAACCTCTGCTGAGCTTCGACCCGTACGACGCGAGCCAGCGCGACGCGCACCCGCTGCGCGGGTTACAGAAGTTCGGCCCATTCAGCCACTCGATCCTCGGCGCCATGCCGCCCACGATCCGCCTTGCCGCCATCGTGCCGGCCGGACAGGCGCCGACCGTCAATCGGCTCGTGACCGAGCTCTCGCAGCCTCAGGTGCCGCAGGAGCGCCAGGTGTACCTTCCACACTTCCCGGGCTTCGAGGCGGTGTTCCGCCAGAAGCTCGCGCTCCCGGGCTCCAACTTCATCGAGCTCCCGGCGACACTCGACGCGGCGGTTCGATCGGGGCCACAGCCGCAGCGATCTGTCGCCGAGGCTATCTCGTCGGCTTTCGGCCAGCTCCGGAACATCCGAACTGAATGGGATGTCGTCCTCATCTATCTGCCGACCGCCTGGCATGCGGCCTTCGAGGGCGGGGTCAGCGATGACTTCGACCTGCACGATTTCATCAAGGCCAAGACGGCGGCGCAGGCCATTCCGACCCAGATCCTGAACGACGACTCGTTGCGCTACAAGTGCCGGGCGAGCGTGAGCTGGCGTCTCGGTGTGGCGCTCTACACGAAGGCCGGCGGCGTGCCCTGGAAGATGGAGGCGGTCCAGCCAGACACCGCGTTTATCGGGCTGAGCTACGCCCTGCGGAAGGAAGCCGGCACCCTCCGCTACGTCACTTGCTGCAGCCAGATCTTCGACGCCGAGGGGACTGGCCTGGAGTTCCTGGCCTACGAGACCGACGCCTCGAAGATCTCGGTCTTCGGCAAGAATCCATTCCTCTCGAGGGATCAGATGCGAGCGGTCATGGCGCGAAGTCTGCGGCTGTACCTCGACCGCCACGCTGGGCGGATGCCGCGGCGCGTGGTCATCCACAAGAACACAGAGTTCAAGCTCCGCGAGATCGAGGGGTGTTTCGATGCCCTCGGGCGGATCGATGAGGTAGAACTCGTGCAGGTCCAGGACACTCGATGGCGGGGCGTCCGACTTTTGGCGCCAGGACGGGCTGGCGGGGCGAGCGAGGCCGACAAGTGGCCGCTCAACCGAGGAACGCTGATGACGATCGGCGACCAGGAGGCGCTTCTCTGGACCCAGGGTAATTCGGCCTCGGTGACCGGCGGCGCGCCCTGGTTCCCTGGAGGAAAAGCGATTCCGCGGCCGCTCCTCTTGCGCCGATTCGCGGGCCGCGGCGACGCACAGCTGCTCGGCCGCGAGATCCTCGCCCTCAGCAAGATGGACTGGAACAACGACAGCCTGTACGACTCTATGCCTGGCACCCTCGCCTTCGCCCACACCCTCGCCGAGGTCGTCAAGCGAATGCCGACGCTCGACCCCAGGCCGTATCCGCTCCGGCTGTTCATGTAGCGCCGACAGCCGGGCGCCGGGCAAGGAAAAGGGGCCACCCGGAGGTGACCCCAAAAGTTGTAAAGAGAACTTTGTCAGTGTCGGGACGACGTGAGCTGGTGTCAAGTTTTGAGACGAGGGATCGCGGGTCCGGCGCGATCTGATCCTCTCGTGGTCGAATCCAGCAACCGTCGGGCAGCCCCCACCTGTGTCAGCCTAGCTGTCACTGTCGTGCGCTAACAATATCGCGAGAGTGCCATTCCGGCGGCTAGGCCCCACGGCACCTAGATGAGACGGTAATTCGGGGCAGTGCCGGTAGGCTTCCAGCCAGCCGGGGCGACCGCCAATGATCGGACAGACGTGGCCTCGGCCTAACTGGGCGGGTGAAGGTTGGCGGATATCCGCGACTTGATCGAAGCACACCCGGACGGGATCTCTCTTCCCGATCTCTACGAGCTCGCCCGCAGCCGGATCAATCCGGACCTGACGCCGGCCCAATTCGCGGGAGAACTCGAGCGGATCGGCGACCTCGTCCAGGACGGCGACCTGCTACGGGTCCCTCAGCCTGCGCGCGGCGATCCCGAGAGACCGCCACCGCGCGGGCTCCGACGGCTCGTTGCAATCGACCTCGAGACCGTGCTCCGTTATACCGAGCAACGCCCAGAGGGTGAGCGGACGATCTTCCAGGTCGGCGCCGTCCGCTTCGGGCCTGATCCCGCGTGGGCGGCCTCGGCTCCGCCATTCGACCGGTTCGTCCGACTCTCCGACGACTTGGCGGCCAGAATTGTCCGCGACGATCTGCGTGATTCGATTGCGCGCGACGGCGGGGACCCGGCGGCGGTCCTCGCCGACCTCCTCGACTTCCTCGAGGGCGCCGACGCAATTGTCGCCTACAACGGGCGGGCCTTTGACTTCCCGCTCCTCGACGAGGCGCTCGCCAGGGTGGGGGCCGAAGTCCCGCCTGGGATTCGGCGGATCGACGGGCTCTATCTCGCCATCGCAGTTTGGCCGGTCCCACCGCGTAGGCACGCCCTGAGTCGCCTCATCAACGAGGCGCGGCTCGACGAGGTCAAGGCGCGGCTCGAAGTCGACCTCACCGGGCTCGTTGCCCACGACGCGGCAGACGATGCCCGAATGCTCGCCGACCTCATGCGGTTCGCGGCGGCCGAGGTCGAGACGTGGCCCACCGACCTGGCTTCGCTGGTCCGCTCCATCGGGCGCGAGTCGGACGCCTGGGTCGCCCTGTTCGGCCTCCTATCATCGCCACCACCAGTCGCCGTGTTCGACGCGATCGACGTCCGCGCGGTGATCGGCGCGGCGATCGGCAGCGTCGGCAAGGCGCCGCTCCGCCAACCAGCGGCTTCCGGGGTCCCGGATTTCAGCGCCCTCGCTGGGCCGGGCGGGATCGACCTCGGCCGGCTCGTCGGCGCGTCGCTCGGCACGGGCACGCCGGTGCGCGACAGCCAGACCGAGATGCTGGCCGCTATGCGCGCCTGGATCGCCGACGGCCACGACGCCTTGGTCGAGGCTCCGACCGGGACGGGCAAGACGTTCGTCCTGCTCGCCGCCGCGCTCGACTGGCTGGCGGCGGACCCGGCCAACCGGGTCGTCATAAGCACGTTTACGCAGCTGGCCCGGGCCATCTACCGCCTCCACGAAGCGGGCGTTGTGCCCGGGCTAATCGAATCGACCTCGCTCGCCAAAGGCGCCGCCAACCGGCTCTCACTGGCCGGCCTCATCCGCTCCCTGGCCGACGCCTCGGATCCGGCCCGGGTGGCTCGGCGCGGCGATGTCGTCGGGCAGACCGGCTTCGCGGAACTAGCCATTTACCTTGCCAGTCGCCTGGTCACCCAGGGCAGCCCGGTCGAGGAGTGGGAGGCCCACTCGGTCGATCCGGTGGACATCGAGCCGTTCTTCGACGATTACCTCGCCGAGCGGCGGGGTCGACCGAGCCGGCGCGGGCTCTATCTGCGTTACCTGTCGCAGGCCGAGGCCGGCGACTACCGCGCGAACGAGTCGTCGCCGGCCGAACACACGAGCACGGTCCGCGAGGTCCTCGACCGACACCGCCTGCTTGTCACGAACCACGCCCTCCTGCTCGCCCATCTCGACGACTTCCCGGCGCCTGATCGGACGCTGCTCATCGTCGACGAGTCCCATTCGCTCGAGGGAGCGGTGACCGACGCGTTGTCGGCCCGCCTCGATTGGGCCCTGGTGGAAGAAGCCCACGCCGAGCTGCGCGACTGGATCCGACCGCCGGCTGTAAGCAGCTCGCCTGACGAGGTCGAGCGCTACGACTGGTTGCGCGACATGTTCCGCGCGCTCGACGACCTGCTCGACGGCGAGACCGTGCCTCGCTCGGCCTCCCGCCTGTTCGACGCCGCCGCCGGGCGCGATCCGCTGCACCGTGATGCGCTTCGGGTCGTCACCCTGCCAGCCCCTTCAACGCTCCAGTCCCGCCGCGGGCGGGCTTCATCCGGACTCTCGAGGACGTCGCTTACCGACTTGAGCGCGTGGCCACGGCGGTCGCGGGCCAGGCGCACCGGCCCGATCGGCTCGACGAGGAGCGCCGCGAGACGCTCGGCGATCGCTTCAACGACCTCGCCGCCAGCGCCCGGCGGATCGCCGACGACCTTGTCGCGATTGTCGATCCGCCCGATCCAACTGCGCCGCCGTCGAACCGAGTGGTCTGGCTTGACGAGCGCGATCGGCACGGATCGCGCGAGCGAGGCTTCCGCTTCCGGGTCACCTCCTCGCCCGTCGAACTCGGCCGCGAGCCGCGATACCGAACGTTCCAGGGGGCATTCGCGCGGACCTACTACTTGTCAGCCACGCTGCGGGTCGACCGCTCGTTCGCCTTCATCCGCGAGCGCCTGGCGCTCGATTCCGCCAGCGTCCGCGAGGTCGCCCTCGACACGCCATTCGATCTCCGGCGTCAGGCGCGGCTCGTCTGTCTGGCCGACTTCCCGTCCTGGAGCGAGCAGGAGGCAGGGGCCATCGCTTCGGTCGCCCAGCAGGTCGGCCGGTTCCTGGCCGAAGTGGCCGACGCCAACCGCAACGGGGCGATGGTCCTGACGACCTCGCGCAAGGCCGCCAACAGGATCTACGAGCGGCTCATCGAGGTCCGCGGCTCGCTTGGCCGCGAGTACCCAATCAGTTCCGCCGGCTACCTCGGCACGGCCTCCGCGGTCGACGTGTTCAAGGAGCGTGGCGGGGCGATCGTCGGGACCAAGGGACTGTGGCAGGGCGTCGATGTCGACGAACCGGACCGCCTTCGCCTCGTCTGGGTGAACAAGCTCCCGTTCGCGCCGTTCAACGACCCTGTCACCGTCGCCCGACGGGAGGTCGTCCGCGCGGCCGCCGAGGCCGCCGACGAGGCCGATCCCGACACCGTAGCCAACGAGCGCTACTACCTGCCGCTCGCAGCGATGGACCTCCGCCAGGGGGTCGGGCGGCTGGTCCGCAGCGTCGACCACCGCGGGGTCGTCGTCATCAGCGACCGCCGACTCGCCGGGCCGACGCGCCTCCACCGCGCCTACCGCCAGATCTTCCTCGGCTCGCTCGAGGGCCTTGTCGTCGACGACGAGGTCTACGGTCCGGGCGGCGGGAACATCGCCCCGATGGCAGAGGCTTGGCGGCGGATTTGGTCCTTCCTCGCTGAGGACCCGACGGTCCTCTCGACCGAACGGGCCGCGGCCCTGTCGAGTCCCGAGGCGCTCGACGAGCACACGCTGCTGCCATCGGTCCGGGCGATCCGCGACGCCCGCCTGTCCGATGTCGAGGTCGACGCCGCCCGCGATGATGGCTCGCTTCCGGGCCTGCTTGCCGAGCGCGCCGCGGTGATCGCGTCACTCCTGCGGGAGAAGCCAACCGACCTGTACGACTACCAGCGCGAGGCGCTCGACCATCTGGCCGCCGGCCGCGACGTCCTCGCGATCCTGCCGACCAGCGCCGGCAAGAGTTACCTGTTCCAATTGCCGGCCCTCGCCCTGCCCGGGGTCACCGTCGTGGTCAGCCCGCTCGTCGCCCTCATGACCGACCAGGCCCTCGCCCTCAACCGGACCGCCGGCGGGATGGTTCGCGCTCTTGTCGCGCCGATGCGCGAGTCGAACAGCCGAACCGGCAAAGCCGAGGTGGCCGCCCAGCTGACCGGCGAGCACGATTACGGGATCCGGATCGTCTACGTCAGTCCCGAGCGCCTCTGCCAGGCCCAATTTCAGCGTTGGATCGAGAGAGGCGTGGAGGCTGGGATCGTCAAACGAATCGCGATCGACGAGGCCCACACATTCGCGACCTGGGGCGAGGACTTCCGGCCGGCCCTGAAGCGCGCGGAGCGCTTCCTTGAGCGCCTCCGGGCGCACCCCAACCGGCCGCGCCTGATCGCCCTCAGGCGTCGGCGGCCCTGCGCAGGCGCTCGAACTCGCGCCGCAGGCGCTTGCTCGGCCGGCCCTCCCCACGGACGAGGATCATCGCTGGACCGGCCTCCGGCACGACGGGCGGGCTGTGGTCCACGTAGCAGGTCGCGGCGATGGCGGCCCCGACACGCGACTCGATCGGCCGCATGACCTCGACGATGCGCTTTCGCTCGGCGATGAGCGCCTCCACTCGATCGCCCGCGTGAACCTTCGTCGACGGCTTGGCCGGCGATCCATTCACGAGGACGTGGCCGCCTTCGCACAACCGGGTCGCCAGCGGGCGGGTCTTCACGAGGCGCACCGCGCACAGCCAGCGATCGATACGCGTCTCGTCGGTGGCGAGGGGACCAGTCACGCGTTCTAGGATGGCACGCCTCGAGAAGGCGTCGCGGCGGTCACTGCCGCCGGTGCGACGGATCCGTCTCTGCGTCCGCCCGCTGCTCGGGCTGGTTACGACCAAGGCCGAGCCCTCGCCGAGCAGCTCACCGGATTCTGGCGCTGACGCCCCGAAGTCAGTCGACTCGTTCGGAGCTGCTGCTCGACGATGAGGTAGGTTTGGTCGGGGCGAGAGGGCTAAGACACGCGACACCCACCTCGATGCCACGGTGCGGCTTGCGTCCCACCAGAGGCCCATCTACAGGGCTCGCTGAGGCGACCGCCTGAAGGCAGGTTAGATGCCGAACGGCAGGCCTCGATCGTCTCGCGCGTGGAACGTCTGACCATTGTGGTAATGGGGCCGCCGGGCATCCTGAAGCCTCGCGCGATGGCGGCCTAACAATCGGTGTGACGACCCCTAAGCGCCCAGCCTTGTCCTACGTCGATGAGGGACGTCAAGGAGGCTGGCGTTGTGGGCCCGGACAGATTGGTCGTGGCTCGTGTCCCCCCTATCGCGGCTACAACTCGAGGTCGTAGTTCGTGATCGTGAGGTGGGTCGTTTCTCGATCGTTTCTCGACTTGATTGTCCACGGGTAGGTCTTCGCCGCCTGCTCCACGTGCCAGCGATCGGCGTTGTAGAGCGAACGGATGGCCGGGGTGTCCTTGATCACCACCATGACCCTGGCCGGCAGTCGGGCGAGCGTCGCCTCGAGCCGGCGCTGATCGATTCCGTCGAAGGCCATGTTGTCGTAGGCGCTGAAGTCACTGTCGTAGGGCGGGTCGACGAAGACGAAGTCGGCCGGGCCCGGCGCTATTTCCTCGAGGAAGGGCTCGAAGTCCTCACACGAGAACCGGGTGTTCTGGAGTCGCTCGACCATCGACTGGGCGAACATCTTGCCGACCTTGTCGGCGAGGGACTTCCGGTTGTAGGTAATGCCACCGTAGGGCACATTGAATTCGTTGCGGGCGTTGAACCGGAACATCGCCGCGAAGGTGAACTCCCGGAGGAAGAAGAAGTCAGCCACCCGGGACGGCGTCCACTCGGCGCTCAAGCGGGCTGCGTTGTAGCGACTCCGGATCGACATGTAGATGGTCGAGCGGATGCTCCCTTCGATATTGGCGAGGAGATCGTCAGCCGAGAGGGTTTGCCCGAGCTCGAGTTCAATCTTGCGCATCCGCTCGAACTTTGCGCGCAGGTCTCCTCCAGCTCGACCCAGGAAGGTTGCCGTGACGCTGCGTCCGACTGGGTCGATCAACGACCCGAGCCGCGCCGAGTGACGAACGACTGCCTGCTCAATCGACTCCTCGCCTTCACGAAGGAAGAGTGCGCCGAGGTCGTCATATAGCAGGGCGAGCCCAGCTAGGTCGTCCCAAGTCACGGCGAGCGCGGAGGCTGCAATTCGAAAGGCTGCTGACTGATTCTGTGCGGCGCGATACAGCTCGATTAGATCGCCGCTGGCGTCGTTGACCTCTGCCTCGACCTCGCTTGGGGTGGCAAGTAGGACCGACCCACCGCCGATAAATGGGTCAATGAGGCGTCTGGTCAGCGTTGGGGCGGCCGCGGCGATGGCCGGAAGTTCCATCGATTTACCGCCCGGCCATTTGATGAACGGGGTCAGGTCCGGGGACGGCGAAATCCGGTGCGCTCCAGAGACCGTTCCCGGCCGCCCGTAAGTCGCCACCGTCAGGCCGCTGTCTGAGACTGGGAGCGAAACGTCATGGACATCCTGCGAGGAAAGCCTGAGCTCGGGCTTGTAAGTCGCCCGAAACGGTCGGGCCTGTCCTGGTCAACAATCCAAACACCTAGTCACGGGTCTACTCAATCTCGGTCCCGATCGATCTGACCTACGTTCACCTGACGCTCCGCCACGTTGAGCTGGATCACTGGCACGCCGAGTCGACGAACGACAGCGAGGACCTTGATCGCGGCGAGATGCCGCCGCTGGGCTCGGTCGAGGCGCCGGTCGAGGTAGTCGGCTTGCTTGATCGACCGCTCCCCGACATGGAGTGCAAGTCGCTCCGCCTCAACGACTCCGAGCCAGGTCATCACGATTCGTTCGATCACGAGTCGTTCCAGTGGTGATCCGACTGGCCCATTGAGGTCGTGTCGAAGGGCGTCGGCCCGGCGCCGCAGTGCCGCAGCCTTGAGAGCGTCGTCGCCAGCGATCGTCGTGATCAG
>PLZO01000168.1 GCA_003152165.1 Chloroflexota bacterium | reverse complement strand
GAGGCCCGCGGGCTCCGGAGGCCGACGCTGAATCCACTGAGCTACAGGCGCGCGATGGGCCGGGTTCGTGCTCAATTTGAGCGCAAAACCCCGGCGCTGGGATCGCGAGCCGTGGGCCCTACGCTCGTCCAGCGCGTGCACCCATGGTATCCGCCTGGCTGTTAGGCCACTCGGAGGTCAGAAGCGGTAGCCCCGATCCCGCATTCTCGGCCAGCCCCGGGCGAACAGCTCACGTCCAGGGACCTTGAACCCAAGCGTGTCAGCGACCCGGTTGATCAGGCAGAACGAAAACCCAATCTGAGCAAGGTCGCGGATGGCGTCGTCCCCAACCCCGACCTCGTGGAGGCGGTCGATATGGCTCGGCTCGATCGCGCTCGGACCCGCAGCGAACGCGGCGAGGAACGCGAGCGCGGCCTCGAGCCGCGGGTTACCGGAGGCGCCATCGCGGAGCGTCGTCTCGACCGCGGCGCGATCTCCGGCCTGGCACGCATATTCGCTGATCCTGAGGACCCGATCAAGCTCGACGAGTTCCGCCAGCGCAAGGCCGATCGATTGGCGCTGTCGTCGTAGCAGGCTCCGCCGCGACGCGAGAGCATCGAACGCACCAGCCTGGGCGTCGCCATTGCCTCAGTGGTGGCGCGATCGTCTCGGGCACTGACGGCCTGGCGATGAAGTTCCTCAACGAACTCAAGTACGAGTTCACCACGAACGCCGACCTGCTGCGCGACTACGGCACGTGCAAGCGCTGTACCGGCGACGCGGCCCACGAGACTGGGTCGGCGTTCGCCGGGGAGACCTGGACCCAGCACGAACTCGTCCTGCGCGACGCCCGGCTCGGCCGACACGGGATCTCCGGCAAGGACGTGAGCGTGTTCAGCGTCGGCCGGGGGGCTCAGATCAGCAGCCGCCACTGCGACCTCCTGATCAACCGCGGATAGCCCATCCCCGGACCATGCCTCGATTCCGAGTGGGCGTGCTGCCTCCAGCTGATTCGAGCCGACGACACACAGGTCCTCGTGTATGGCCGCTAAGGCCTCGGCCCGGGCAACCCGCAAGTGGATCGTGGTTGGCTGGTGAACGGCCGGTCGCGGGTTGCCTGTCTGCCACCCGTACTATCGGGCTGTCGTGCCTGGGCCGGCGCCGGCGCACGATGCGGCGACGCATGGGAGAGCCCACGATGGCCCTCGAAACGCCCACCGTGGCCCTCGGGTGGCGACAACCGATCCTTCTCGTCTCCGCGACTGCGGCGGTCACCTGATATGGACGTGCTCGACGTCGCGATCGAGGTCCTGTTCACCGCGATCCTGGTCAGTACCGTCGTGGCAGCCGTGCGCCGGCNNCTTCAGCGGCCTCGGCTTCGTCTTCCTGCTCGACGTTATCAAGCGCGTCTTCGGCGCGACACCGCCGGTGGTCGGCATCGGCGCGGCCATCCTCTTCCTGCTGATGCCCATCTTCACCATCCGGCTGGTCGCCGACGTGCGCGGCGTGCCCCGCTGGCTGCTGCCGTCTTCGGTCGTCCTGCTCGGGGCGGCCATCGCCACGGCGGTGCTCTTCGGCAAGACCCTGCCCGTGGTGCCGGCCACGCTGCTGGTGGGCTACTTCAGCGGGCTCGAAGCCGTGGCGGCGGGCTACCTCCTCGCCGAGGCGGGCGGCCGCCGCGGCGCTTCCCGGACGCGCCTCCTGGTGGCCGGCCTGGGGACCGCCGCCCTAGCGTTGGCCCTGCTGGTCCTGAGCGGCGGCGCCCTCCTACCGGTGGTGTCGGGCGCAACAACGGTCGGTGCCACGCTGACCGTCCTCGTCGCCGCCCTCGCCTACGTTGCCGCATTCGTGCCGCCCGCCCAGCTGCGCCGCCTGTGGCAGGCAACCGAGGCGGGCCGATATACCCAGGACCTGATGCTCGCCCCGGCCGCTGAACCGACCGCCGAGATCTGGTCGCGCTTCGTCGCGACCGCCAATGCGATCACCGGCGGTTGGAGTTTCGTGATCACTGCCGACCCCGATGGGTCGAGCCGCCTCGTCGCGGGGATCGACCCGGTCGGGTTGGCCGCCCGACCCGGCGCCTACCCAAAGGGTGCGCTCGAGGCGCTCCAGCAGGCCATTGGCGGGGCTGGTGGAACCGTTCCCGACGGCCCGATCCGGACCGACCTCATGGCCCGGGCGGGCGCCTCGTTCCTCTCGGGGGTGATCCTTGCTCCGGGCGTCGCCCTCGTGGTGGCAGCGGGTCACGCCAGGCTGTTCGGGGAAGACGACCTGGCCCTCCTGAGCGTGCTCGGGGCCGAGACGGCCATGCTCGTGGAGCGGCGGGCCCTCCTCGAGGAGCAGGAGGCGCTGAGCGAACGCCTCGCCGCCACGGTGGTCCAACTGGAGTCCGCCAACGCCGCCAAGAGCGACTTCCTCGCGAGCATGAGCCACGAGCTGCGCACACCGCTCAACGCGATCATCGGCTTCAGCGACCTGATGCGCAGCGCG
Organism: Chloroflexota bacterium; assembly: GCA_003152165.1. GTDB lineage: Bacteria > Chloroflexota > Limnocylindria > Limnocylindrales > CSP1-4 > Palsa-1033. Next base: position 3,381 of record PLZO01000168.1, on the reverse strand, counting down.
CCGGCCACCGACCAGCAGGTCTCGGTGCCCACCGAATGGATCGAGCATATCTACCGCTCGGGGCAGCATCTGCTCGGCCTGATCAACGACGTCCTCGACCTCGCCAAGATTGAGGCCGGCCGGCTGGAGCTGGTGGCCGAGGCGATTGACCTGGCCCAGGCGGCCGGCGAATCCGTGGCCGGCCTGCGCCCGATCGCCGATCTCAAGGGGGTCCGGCTCGAGACCCAGCTCGGATCGGCCGTGATCTCGGCCGACCGGGGTCGCCTCCGCCAGATCCTCTACAACCTCCTCTCGAACGCGATCAAGTTCACGCCCGATGGCGGCACGGTCACCCTCAGCGCCACAGTCGACGCGGGCGTGGCCCGGATCTCGGTGGCCGACACCGGCGTCGGGATCGCCCCGGCCGACCAGGCCCACATCTATGAGCAGTTCCGCCAGGTCGGGAATGTCGAACTGCGCCAGGGTGGCACGGGCCTGGGCCTGGCCCTGACCCGGCGCCTGGTGGAGGCCCATGGCGGGCACATCGAACTCGAGTCGGAGCTCGGGGTCGGCAGCCGCTTCACCGTCGTCCTGCCGGTGTCCCCGCCCGAGGCCGGCCCGATGCCGGCCGGAACTCCTCCGTCCGGAGCTCTCGAGACCCCGTTGGACCAGGCCCGGGCCGCCGGTGGCGTCCTGGTCATCGAGGACGACCCGAGCGCTGCGCGCCTGTTGCGCGAGTACCTCGAGGCCGATGGCTACACGGTGCGATTGGCACCCGACGGCCAGGCCGGGCTGGCCGCCGCGCGGGCGGCCCGACCGACCGCGATCCTGCTCGATGTCCTACTCCCAGGGCTCGACGGCTGGGAAGTCCTGCGCCAGCTCAAGGCCGACGAGACGCTGCGCGAGGTCCCGGTCATCATCGTGACGGTCGTCGACGAACGCGAGGTCGGGCTCGCCCTTGGTGCCGTCGACTACCTCCTCAAACCGGTCGATCGGGAGGTTCTCCTGAGCCTCCTGGCTCGCTACGTGCCGACGCCGTCCGACGCCAATCGGCCGATCCGGGTGCTGGCCGTCGATGACGAGCCCGCCGCCCTCGACCTCGTGGCCGCGGCCCTCGAACCGGCCGGTCACCAGGTCACCCGGGCAGCCTCCGGCGAGAAGGCCCTCGAGCTCGCCCGCCAGCAGCCGTTCGACCTCGTGATCTGCGACCTGGTCATGCCCCAGCTCGATGGCTTCGCCGTCGTCGCTGCCCTCAAGGCGGACGCTCGGACCAGCGGCCTGCCGATCCTCATCCTGACGGCCCACAGCCTGTCGGCGGCCGACAAGCGCCGGCTCACCGGGCGGATCCTCGGCATCGTCGAGAAGGGGACGGCCGGCGCTGCCGGCCTGCGCGCCTGGCTGGCCGGCGCGATCCCGTTGTCGCCCCGCGCGATACCCGACCCATGAGCGGCGCACCAATGGAGCCCGCGGTCCTCCTCCTGGTGGAGGACGATCCGACCAACCGGGCACTCGTTCGGGCCGTCCTGAGTCGGGCGCCGCAGGTCCGTCTTCGCGACGCCCTGATCACTGAGGCGGCGACCCTCGCTGGAGCACGGGCCGCCCTGGCCTCGATCAGGCCCGACGTCGTCCTCCTGGACGTGCGCCTGCCCGATGGCAACGGCCTCGACCTGGCCCGCGACCTGGCGCTCGAGGGCCGGCTGCCCACACCCCGGGTCGTGGTGATGAGCGCCAGTGTGCTGCCCGCCGAGCGCGATGCCGCGATGGCGGCCGGCGGCGACGTGTTCATGGCCAAGCCCTTCCGCCCGGCGGAGCTGATCGAACTCCTAGCAAAGTGGATGATCGGGCCGGAGCAGAGATGAACGAGCTGATCACGCCCGGCAGTGGGGTTCCGCCGGGAGGCCCCCGGATCGACGCCGAGACGATGGCCGGGGCGTCGATCTACCTCGCCGATGACGAGCCGGCCAACCGCCTGCTTCTCGAGCAAATCCTGGCCCGGGGGGGCTTCTGTCGCGTTCGCTCCTTCGCGGACGGCCGAACACTCCTGGCAGCCTGTGCCCTAGACGAGCCGGACCTAATCCTGCTCGACCTGCGGATGCCCCAGCTCGATGGGTTCGCCGTCCTCGAGGAGCTCCGCGGGCGGTCGCACCCAGAGCGCTACCTGCCGATCATCGTGCTCACGGCGGACGGGACTGGCGAGGCGCGCAAGCGGGCCCTGAGCGCGGGCGCCACGGACTTCCTGACGAAGCCCTTCGACCGCGACGAGGTGCTCCTGCGCAGTCGCAACCTCCTCGAGACCAGGTTCCTGTATCGAGCACTGGCGGGCCGGGTGGTCACCCTGGGTGACGAGGTGGCGGCCGGTCAACAGACGATCCGCGAGGTGGCAACCGAGCGGGCCGCCGTGGCGGCCTCGCTCGATCGGGTGTCAGGCTTCGATGAACCCGACGCGATCGCAGCGGCCCTGTGCGCCGACCTGGCCAGCGCGATCGACGCTCAACACGTCACCCTGCTCCTCTTCGAATCGCCCGATCGGGCGGTCTCCTTCGTCGCCCATAACCCTCGCTCGAGTGCAGACGTCGGCTACGCCCTGCCCCGCGAGCGCTCCCATGAACTGTGGCAAGGGGCCGGCATCGGACCATGGGTGGAGGAACGCGTCGCGCGGGCCAGTCGGGGCGCCGATGGGGGACACCTGGCAGGGGCCGGTTGGCGCAGCGCGATCTATGTGCCGGTGCGCAGCGGGGACGACCTCGTGGGCGTCCTGTCCGCAGGCAGCGCGACGGAGCGTTCCGCAGAGGAGCTGGCCCGCAACCTGCCAAGTGTTGTCGAGTACGCCACGCTCATGGGCGCCCTCCTGGGGCGCAGCCTGGCCCACCGCCGCCAGGCGGCCGACGTCCGCCATTCGCTCGAGACGATCATTGCCGAGCGGGCCTTCGCGCCGGTCTTCCAGCCGATCGTCGAGCTGGCCGGATCCCGGCTCGTCGGGCACGAAGCGCTCACGCGCTTCGCCGATGGCGTCCGGCCGGATGAACGCTTTGCCAACGCGCTGACCGTTGGGCTGGGGCTCGAGCTCGAGCTGGCCACGCTCGAGGCCGCGGTCGAGGCGTCCCGCGCGTTGCCCAACGGCACCTGGCTGAGCCTGAATGTCTCGCCGACGGCAGCCCTGGCAGGAGAGCCGCTCGGCCGCTTGCTGCGGGCCGCTCGGCATCCCTTGGTCATCGAGCTGACCGAGCACGTGCCGGTGAACGATTATCCGGAGCTGCGTCGGGCGATCGCGGGCCTCGGCGAGCGCATCCGGGTGGCGGTGGACGACGCGGGGGCAGGCTACGCGAGCATGCAGCACGTGGTCGAGTTGCGGCCCGACCTGATCAAGCTCGACATCTCGCTGGTTCGCGGGATCGACACGGA
>PLZO01000135.1 GCA_003152165.1 Chloroflexota bacterium | reverse complement strand
TCGACCACCTGCCCGAGATCCGCTCTGAGCGGCCGGTATTCGACGCCCGCCACGGAGCCACCCGCGCGTGAGCGCTAACCCGATGGCCCTGCAGGTCACCGACCACGACGACGCCGGCGCCCACGGCACCGAGGATCGCGGGATCAGCAACGTCATCCTGGGGATGATCCTGTTCATCTGCTCCGAGGTGATGTTCTTCGCCGGCCTGTTCGCGGCCTATTTCAACGTCCGGGCGAACGCACCGATCTGGCCGCCGGAGGGCAACCAGCATTTCCACGTCGCCAACGAGATCGCCCTGCCGCTGGTGATCACCACGCTCCTGATCATCAGCTCGTTCACCTGCCAGCTGGGGGTATGGTCGATCCGCAGGGGTGACCGCCAGGGCCTGATCCGGAACATTGCCGTGACCCTCATCCTGGGCGTGATCTTCCTGGTCGGCCAGGGCTACGACTACACCCAGCTCGGGTTCACCCTCGCCGACGGCACCTTTGGGACGACGTTCTTCACCCTCACTGGCTTCCACGGCGCCCACGTGCTGGGCGGGGTGATCATGCTGAGCGTGGTGCTCTACCGGGCGACGGCCGGCCAGTTCTCGGCCAAGCACCACGACATGGTCGAAGCGGTGTCGCTCTACTGGCACTTCGTGGACATCGTCTGGATCGTCCTGTTCTCGCTGCTCTACCTCTTCCCGACTGCGAGCTGACGGAGGGAAGCTGAAATGCACCCAATTGCTCACCCGCGCATGGCCATCCTCCTGGGCGTGATGTTCGCCGCGACCGGCCTGATCTATTACCTCACCAGCCACGACATCGGCGGCTCCTCGTTGCTGGGCATCCTGGGGATCGCGATGAGCCTGATGGCCTATGTCCTGATGTCCGGTTCTCCGCGCGGCTGAGCCCGCCACCGTGCCCGCCACCACCTCCCTGAGCCGAACCTGATGGACCAGATCTGGACCTCGATCCTGGCCTTTGTTGGCCAGTTCGTGTCGCCCGACTGGGGCAAGGTGATCGAGCTCATTCCGCTCGGCCTGCTGGGCCTGGTCGGCCTGTACGTCCTGTGGCTCATGCGCAAGCTCGCCACCATCGGCCCGGCGGAGCGCGGCGGTGGCCCGGTCGCGCCGACCCCGCCGACGGGCGTCCACCTGCCCGGTCCAACGTTCGCGCCGGTTTTCGGCGCGGTGGGCCTGGCCCTGGTCGTGTTCGGCCTGGTCTTTCGCGGGGCGATCACCGCCCTCGGCCTGACCGCGCTCATCCTGGCCCTGATCTATTGGCTGCGTGTGGGGATGCACGACTACGACCACGTGGAGGTCACGGCGGTGAACCTGCCGGCGGTCATCCACGACGGCCCGTCGGCGGGAGTCCACATGCCCGGCCCGACGTTCCGGCCGATCCTCGCCGGCCTGTCGATGATGGTCGTCGTGTTCGGGCTCGTGTTCGGCCTGCCCCTGCTGGTTGCCGGCATCCTGATGCTGATCACGACCCTGCTGGGCTGGCTGCGCGACGCCCGGAGCGAGTATGGATTGGTCGAGGAGGCCGATCGGACCGGCCACCCACGCAGCCTGCCGGCGCCGCACTACCCGACCGGCACGCTGACCTTCTTCGGGGTCGTGGTGATTGCCGCGCTCCTCGTGAACTACGGGATCATTCCACCGGCCGCCGCGAACGGTGGCGCGGCCGCGGCAAGCGGCGCGCCGGCGGCAAGTGGCGCCGCCGGGCCCGCCTCGAGCGGGCCCGTTGCGGACGTGACGATCGTGGCCCAGAACATCCAGTACACGACCACGACCGCCACGGCCCCGGCCGGCAAGGCGTTCACGATCGCCTTCGACAACAAGGATTCGGGCACGCCCCACAACGTCTCGATCCATACCGGCGGGGCCAGTGGCCAGCAGGTCTTTCTGGGCAAGATCGTGACCGGGCCGATCATCGAGATCTATGACGTGGCTGCTCTGCCCGCCGGCTCGTACACGTACGTCTGCTCGGTTCATGCCAACATGACCGGGATACTGACCGTCAAGTAGCGGGCCAGCATATGCACCGGCCGGCCAGCACCTCGTCGCGGCGCGTCCTTGTCACGTCGATCCTGGTCCTGATCGTCACGCTGGGCGCGACCGGCTGCACGGCGACCGGCGGATCGTCGTCGACCGCGCCAACCCATGCCGAACCGGGCTTCGCCGCACCGCCGATCGTCGGGACGACCCTCGATGGCAAACCGTTCGACCTCGCCGCGTATCGCGGCAAGCCGGTCGTCGTGAACTTCTGGGCATCCTGGTGTGTGCCCTGCCAGGCCGAGTTCCCGCTGTTCGTCGCGGCCCTGGCCAGCCACGGCTCGACCGGCCTGACGATGGTCGGGGTGATCTACCAGGACAGCCCGGATGCCGCCCGGACATTTGCGGCCGGCCACGGGGCGACATGGCCCGACGTGGTCGATCCGACCGGGGCGCTCGCCGCGTCCTACACGGTCGTGGCGCCGCCGCAAACGTACTTCATCGACCGGACGGGGATCCTCCGATCGCGCCAGATCGGCCAGGTGACCGGCCCGGACCTCGATCGACAGCTCGCCGCGATCCTGCCATGACGGCCACGGCCGGCGGCATGCCCGCGGCCGTCAGGGTCAGCGGCCTGCGCAAGCGCTATGGCGGCCGGCCCGTGGTCGACGGCCTGACATTCAGCGTTGCAGCCGGGGTGATCTTCGCGATCCTCGGGCCGAACGGCGCGGGCAAGACGACGACCGTCGAGATCCTCGAGGGCTACCGCCGGCCAGACGAAGGTGAGGTTCGAGTCCTGGGCCTGGACCCGGCCCGGGCCGGGGCTGAGCTGCGTGGCCGGGTGGGCCTGATGCTCCAGGACGGCGGGATCTATCCGCAGGCTCGACCGCGCGAGATCCTGCGCCTCTACGCCCGCTTCTACCGAGACCCCCGTGACCCCGACGCGCTGCTCGAGCAGGTGGGCCTGGCGGACGTGGCGGCGACCCGCTACAAGGTCCTGTCGGGCGGCCAGAAGCAGCGGCTCGGGCTGGCCCTGGCGCTCCTCGGCCGGCCCGAGGTGGCAATCCTCGATGAACCGACGGCCGGTATGGATCCGGCGGCGAAGGCGGCGACCAGGGAAATGATCGGCGCGCTGCGAAACGCGGGCACGACCGTGCTCCTCACGACCCACGAGCTGGCCGATGTGGAGCGAATGGCCGATCGGATCGCGATCATCGACCGGGGCCGGATCGTCGCTGCCGGCAGCGCGTCCGAGCTGGCGGCGGGGGCGGCACCCCGGATCCGCTTCCAACTCGAGCGGGCACTCGATGACCCTGATCGATCCGGCCTGACGGCCGCATTGGGCGCTGGATCCATCCGCGATGACGGCGCTCCGGGCCGCTATCTCGTCGACGGCCTCGACTCGAGCCCGGCGCTGCTGGCGACCTTGGCCGGCTGGTGCGCGGCTCGAGGCTTGCTGATCGCCGAGCTGCGCACGACCGGCGCCACGCTCGAGGAGCGCTACTTGGCACTCACCGGCGACGAGGCCCAGCATGACTGAGCCGGCGAGCCTGCGGCCGGTGACCAGTGCCTCACCGCGGCCGGGCAACGCAGCCCCTGCGCTGAGCTCGACCGTTGCCCAGCTCGGGATGGAGCTGCGACTCACCGCGCGACGAGGCGAGAACCTGTTCGTGATCGTAGTCCTGCCGCTCGTCCTCCTCGTCTTCTTCTCGCTGGTCCCGGCACTCACCCCGAACACCGCGCGTCCGATCGACTTCCTGCTGCCGGGCATCCTGGCCCTGGCCGTGATCTCCACAAGCCTGGTCAACCTGTCGATTGCCACGGCCTTCGAACGCTCCTACGGCGTCTTGAAGCGGCTGGGTGGTTCGCCGCTGCCGCGGGCCGGGCTGATCGCCGCCAAGATCGGCGCAGTCCTCGTCGTGGAGGTTCTCCAGGTGGCATTGCTCGTCGGGGTCGCCGTGGCCCTGTTTGGCTGGAGACCTGGTGCTGGCGGGAATCCGGCCGTCGACCTGGCTGCATTCCTGCTGGGCACGCTGGCCTTCGCCGGGCTGGGCCTTCTGATGGCCGGGACATTGCGGGCCGAGGGCACCCTGGCGGCCGCCAACGGGCTGTTCCTCATCTTTCTGCTGCTGGGCGGCGTCATCCTGCCCGTCAACCACCTGCCCGGCTTCCTGGCCGACCTCGCCCGGGTCCTGCCGGCCAGCGCCCTGTCCGACGCCTACCGGATCGGCCTCGGCTCGGCCAGCGGCGACCCCCTGCCGAGCCTCCTGATCCTAGCAGCCTGGGGCGCCCTGACCTCGCTCCTGGCGACCCGCCTGTTCCGCTGGGAGTAGCGGGCTCCAGCTTGGGCGGCGCCATAGGGCCGGGCGCCCGTGGCGGCCGGGGTGGCGGGCCGCGGCCGGGGGCACGGTGGGGGTGGCGTGGCCGGGGCCGGGGGCGCGTGGCGGATGGGGGCGAGACCGGAGGGCCGTGGCGGCGGGGGCAGTGATTTCGGCGTGGCGGCTCGGGTGGCCGCGGGCGCCGTAGAGCCCGTGCTGTGCTCGTGCCTCCGGCCCCTTGCTCGTGCCTCCGGCCCGAGGCCGCTGATTTCGGCCTGTGGTCGGCTGGATCAGCTGCTCGCGGAGGCACAACCTTGCGGTGCGTTTGGTTCTCCTGAAGCGACAAACTGGCGCGTTGCGAGGCCATAGGCGCGACAGGCGGTCCTGCGCTCAAGCTTTCATCCCGGCATGTGCACAGCCCGGGATGGATCTCGACGACCGCGCCGTCCGACGAGCCGTGAAACCTCCCGATTCCCCCACCGAGGGTTCGAACCTGGCAGTTTTCGTGCCGTTTGTCGTTCTGTGCGCACCAATTGATCGGCGCGAAGCAGCGGCCGGATCGGACCTGGCGGCGTGCCTCCCGCTCGAACGCAGAGCCGGCCGAGCTTGCCGAGCCGGCCAGCCGATCGCGGCGGCGAGCGACGCGGCGATCCACTTGTCTGCCGGCCGAGGCATCCCGCGACGCCACCGGACAAAGAGGAACCCCGGGTGGTCGGGACCCGGGGTTCAGAGATATGCGGCTGGTTGCGGGGGGCGGATTCGAACCGCCGACCTTCGGGTTATGAGCCCGACGAGCTGCCGCTGCTCCACCCCGCGAACCTCACTATAGCACAGAGCCTCGAACCGCCCCTTCAAGCTTGACTTTGCGATCTGCCTCTCGTTCGCGCAGCCAGGTCGAGGATCGCCCGGGCACCGATCACCAGGCTGAGGACCAGGGCCAACGCTCCGGTGAAGCTCGAGAACCAAAACGGCAGACGCAAGTCGTAGCCGGCCAGCCAGCCAGCGATCACCGACGAGAGGATGAAGCCAACCGTGCCGGCGGCCCCGAACAACCCCTGGGTTGTCGCGGAGCGACCGGCCGGGCTGGCGGCCGAGACGATCGCGTAGAGGGCCGGGTAGGCGATCGCGATGCCGGAGGACTCGAACAGGATGATGGGAATCGCCAGCCGGACGTCGGGCATGACCGTGTAGAGGATCGCCGCGATCGATGGGGCAAGCGAGCCCAGGATGATGAACGGCAGGCTACCTCGTCGATCGACGAACCGGCCGGCCCACGGCGACAGCAGGATCATCGGGATGGCGAACATCGCGAAGGTTGCGCCGACGAGGTTGAGGCCTGCCCCACGCGAGGTGAGGAACAGGCTCCAGGTAACCTCGTAGGTGCCCGTTGCGAAGTTGCTGCCGAGGTTGACCACGATCGCCGCGAGCAACAACCGGTTGGCAAAGCGGGTCGGCCGGCCACTGTCGTCCAGCGCCACCTCGTCGTCACGGGCGCGCCCGGCGGCGGTCGCGGCCATCTCACCCACACCCTCCGAAGGTACGGTGGTGCCGGCGCGGTTGCGCGGCCGCTCGTGGATCAGGCCAAGCACCGCCAGGCCGGCCAGCGCCGTGGCGACCCCGCAGAAGACGAACACGAAGCCGTCCGAGTTCGTCGCATACGCGCCCAACCCGCCGATCGCCGGGCCGAACAGGAGGCCGCCCATCTGCGCCGCGCTGTACAGGCCAAATGCCTCGCCCTGCCGGTCTGCCGGGGTCGCGTCAACGAGGAAGCCGCGGGCGGCCGGATCGTAGACAGCGGTCGCAGCGCCGGTGAGCGCCCGGATGATGAGGAACGGGACAATGCCGTAGCTGGTCAGGTTCAGTGGGATCAGCGCCGCGGTCAGGACCAGGGCGATCACCATCAGCGGCTTGCGCCGGGTTCGATCGGCGATCCAGCCGAAGATCGGCTCGAAGACGAGGCGTGCGGCCGGCCAGGCGGCGACGACGAGACCCAGGTTGCCGAGGCTGACGCCGCGGTGGGTCGTGTACAGCGGCAGGACCGGCAGGAGCGCCCCGAAGCCCACCCACAGGATGAACTCGGCCAGGAGAAGCGGAAGGATTGGGCCCCAGCGGACCAACCACGCGCTGGTCCTGGGCTGGGCGGAGGGCGTCATCGGAGCGGGCTCGTGCGGTTGGAGGATCCATCGTAAGTGCTCGCGATCGAGGGCTGAGCCCTGTCCCGGCCGGTGCGTCCGCCCGAGGCCGGGGCGTCCGCTCGAGGCCGGCGGGTTGGCATCGCCGGCCCCTATCCTGATGACGTGCTGCTCAGCCCTGAGTTCCTCGTCATCGTCCTGCTGGTAGCGTTGCTGGCGCTGGCCCCCGTCCGCCGGCTGCATCTGCTCGGTTGGCCCGCGAGCTGGCTGCGGACGTACTGGATCGGCCTGCTGCTGGGTGGCCTGATTCTGGGCGAGGTCCCGTCAACAGCCAAGCTACTGGTGCCGGCCCTGCTCGTGGCGGGTATCCTGCCGTACGTCGCCGGCGGCCTGCTCGGCCGGGCGGCACGCCGCCGTGGACGCTGATCGGCCGGTGGTGAGCCGTCTGGGATTCGAACCCAGGACCAATCGCTTAAAAGGCGACTGCTCTAACCGCTGAGCTAACGGCCCACGATTGATTGCTCAGATCACGCACGACCTAGCTTGATCCGTGCCTGTCTGGCCAGTTGCTATGGTTAGCACGTGACTCGCTCCGCAGTCTACGTGACTCGTTCGCCCTCCACCTCAGCGCGACCCGGGCCGCTCAGACGCGCCGACTCTACCTGATCGCCTTGGACAACCTGATCAGTCATCTCGAGGCCCAAGGGCTACCCACCGCGGCGAGCGCAGTCCGCCGGGAACGCATCGAGAGTTTCCTCGCCTCCCGCCGGGCGGAGGTCAAGCCCACGACCCAGTCAATCGAGTTCCGCGCCTTGCAGCAGTTCTGGCGCTGGGCGGCCGAGGAGGAAGAGGTCGACCGCTCGTCGATGGAGCACATCAAGCCGCCGCGGGTTCCCGATGTACCGGTGCCGGTGGTGTCGCCCGATGAGTTCCGGCGCCTTCTCGGTACGACGACGGCGAAGACGTTCATCAACCGGCGGGATGCGGCGATCCTGTTGTTGATGTACGACACGGGCGTCCGGCGCGGTGAGGCGATCGGGCTGAAGAGGACGGATATCGACCTCCTCGGTCGGTCGCCCGGGCGCTCGCTGTGGCACTGCTCGCGCCAGCCAAGGCGTGGCCGTCACGCCCACGGCCAGGTTCTAGCGACGCACGAAGATGACCCCATCGGCGTCCTGGTAGAGGACCGTCCAGGCGGGCGATGCCTGGATGAGGGGGATCAGGGCAGCCTGCTCGGTGCGGCTGGCAACCACGACCGTCACGCTCCAGCGATCGAGGATCGACTGCCAGTTCGGTGCGCCGCCGGACAGGGCGAGGTGATCATTCCAGGCGCTGACCGGGATCACCTCGATCCGCGAATCGACGGCGATCGGAACGCCGGGCAGGGCGAACTCCAGCCATGAGCCCCAGGCCTGGGCGCTCCAGATCCTGTCGGATGGGCCGACCTTGCCGGCCAGGGCGCCCGTGATCCCCTGAGGGGCCTCGGTCAGTAGACCAGCCGGGCCCTCGAGGGCGCTGCCTCCTCGCCAGATCGGCAGGAGGGCGATCCCGACCAGGATCAAGACGATGACGATCAAACCGTTCAGGGCCGAGGCGCGCTCCGGCCGGGCCGGTTTGAGCGCAACGGCCGGAAGGTCCGCCGGCGACACCTCGGCCGGACCCGGACGGCCGATGATCCCCGCGACCGCGACTGGCGCGGCCAGGGCCCACCAGGCGATTCCCCGCTCGGCCGACGCGGCGACCCCGCCGAGGAAGACGAGCCATAGGAGCGCCGGCCCGACCTGCCGCCACGAGCCGCCTCGACCGCGGACCACGATGACTGCACCGAAAATCAGCATCGAGCCGTACAGCAGCAGGCCGCTGGCCGACAGGAGTGCGGTCGGCTGCCACTCGCTGCTCAGCCGCCGGATCGTCGGGTTCGTGGTCAGTCCGATCGCGTACGACCAGACCCCGATCCCGAACGGATTGAGCAACGAGGCCAGGCCCGTAGCGATCGCGACTGCCAGCAGCCGATGCGCGCCGGGACGACCGACCAGGGTGTCTTCAAGCCAGGCCACGCCGACCGCAACCGGCGCGAAGATGAAGCTGCCGTGGAGGCTGGCCCACGGGATTACGAGGAGCGGGATCAGCCAGACCACCCGAGGCTGTCGGGCACGACCGGCCAGGATCGCCAGGGTAGCGGCGAACAGCGCCATCCCGAAGACCTGCGGCCGGAGGCCCATCGCGGCGGGTGCCAGGATGATCGAGCCGATTGTCAGCCAGGCGGCCACCCGCAGTCCGACGCCCTGCCGCCGGCAGGCGATCAGGACGAGTCCGACGATCACCGCCGCGAGGACGGCGCGCAGGATCGCCAGCCCCGACCAGCCGCCGGCCCGATAGCCGAGAGCCAGGAGGATCTGGGCGGCCCACTGCTGGTCGAGCCAGGCGGCGCCGCCGGTCGTGAACGCGAACGGATCGGTCCGGAGCACTGAGCCCTGATCGAGCATCAGCTGGCCGGCCCGGACGTGATAGGCGAGGTCGACCGTCGACAGCGTGGCCAGCAGGGCGGCCAGGATCGGCAGCAGGATCGCGAGAGCAACCCAAAGTCGCGGGAAGGTCAGGCGCGGAAACGTCATTGCGGCGATCGTACCCGCCGCCCGACGGCCGCCGATCCCCCCGATCGTCCTACGAGGTCAATGCCCCGCTGATTCGGACGGTGCGGGCCCCGTCGTCGTAGATCCGCTCGACGGCGCGGACCATCAGCCCGATGCAGAACCGCTCATGGACGACGTCGTGACCGGCCCGCCCGATCATGTCGGCCAGGGGATGGTCCTTGAGCAGCCGGATGATTGCCCCGGCCAGGGCCTTGGGATCGTGAGGTGGAACGAGCAGGCCAGAGACGCCGTCCTCGATCACCTCGGGGATGCCCCCGACCCGACTGGCCACGACCGGCCGGCTGAGGGGCGATGTGGCAGGCGATAGCGACCGCGTTGCGGAGCCAGTAGACCCCGAGCCAACCATGGACCACTGCCTCGACTGCCCTTATCGCCGGTTTGGACCCGCGATCGGTACCCGGGCGATCCGGCCAGCCACATCGTCATCGTTGGCGAGGCTCCCGGCACAACTGAGATCGAGCAAGGCAGACCGTTCGTCGGGCGCGCAGGAAACATCCTGTGGGAGGCACTGGCCGAAGTTGGCCTCACAGAGGCCGACGTCTTGTCACGAACTCGGTCGCTTGCCAGCCGCATCCGACCAAGCCGAGTGTCCGTGCTATCGACGCGTGCCGCGGGCTGCTGGTTGGCGATCTCGATGCAGCCCCTCGATCGGTGATCGTCGCCCTTGGCGGGACGGCCGTCCGGGCGCTCACCGGCCAGCGTGGGTTCCGTGTCCTTGCTTACCGAGGCCGCCGACTGCCGTCGCCATGGGGACCGATTGTCCCGACACTCCACCCGGCCCGGGTGCTCCGTCGTCCTGATGAACGGCCATGGCTTGTCGAGGACCTCGTGATGGCTCGACGTCTCGCAGCCGAGACAGCCGGATGAGGGTGCTGGGCGTCGACGCCGCGGCAGGCGAGTGGCTCGGCATCCTGCTCGTCGACGGCTCATTCGCTGGAGCCAACCTGAAGCCGACTATCTCGGCCCTCATCGACGAGTCCCCCGACGTCGGGGTGATCGCCATCGACATCCCGATCGGCCTACCTGTCAGGGGCGTGCGTCCAGCCGACGACGCAGCGCGGATATTCGTTGGCGGTCAACGGGCCGCCTCGGTCTTTCTCGACACTGCCCGCCGAGGTGCTCGCTGCCCCGACGTACGCCGAGGCGGGCAGGATCGCGTGCGTTTCCGGGGTGGCTACCGCGCTGCCGGATCGGGAGCAGTAACGCGACCGGAGCGAACCTCAACTGAGCAATCACCTGCGGCGCATTCGACCCGATGCCCACGCTCGCAAGCACGTCGCTCTCACGGCCACGCTTAAAAGGCGACTGCTCTAACCNNTATCCTGATGACGTGCTGCTCAGCCCTGAGTTCCTCGTCATCGTCCTGCTGGTAGCGTTGCTGGCGCTGGCCCCCGTCCGCCGGCTGCATCTGCTCGGTTGGCCCGCGAGCTGGCTGCGGACGTACTGGATCGGCCTCGTGCTGGGTGGCCTGATCCTGGGCGAGGTTCCGTCAACGGCTAAGCTGCTGGTGCCGGCCCTGCTCGTGGCGGGGATCCTGCCGTACGTCGCCGGCGGCCTGCTCGGCCGGGCGGCACGCCGCCGTGGACGCTGATCGGCCGGTGGTGAGCCGTCTGGGATTCGAACCCAGGACCAATCGCTTAAAAGGCGACTGCTCTAACCGCTGAGCTAACGGCCCCCGATCGATTGCTGAGAACAAGCCCGTGATGTCCTGATAGCCAGCACTGATGATGACGTCCACCTCCTCCCGCCGCAGGCTCGCGCCTCATCGGCGCGGGCGCCGTCACCAAAGCAATGAGCCTGGTGAGCCTTGCAAGCCCTCCTTGATCATCGTCAGCGACGGATCCGGCCCCTTGAAGCCGACCAGGTATTCGAGCCGGATCGGCGCGAAGCACTCGTAGAAGACGACGTCGTCATCGCCGAGCTGCCGAAACGCATGGATCCAGTTCGAAGGAATGACGAGGAGGGAACCCGGACTCACCTCGGCCTCCTCATCGCCCACCTTCGCCCATAACCGACCCTGCTCCACGAGCATGATCTGCTCGGCCTCGTGGGTGTGCTCCGGGATGACCACGCCGCCGCGATAGACGATCCGGGTCATCATCGACTTCTCGCCCGACACGGTCTGCCGGTAGACGCCCGGGATGTACTCGACGATCGGGAACTCGTCCCAGGTCGTGATCTGGCGCATTGCGAATCTCCCTGCTCAGCTGCCCGTGGTCGCCGTCGTGTCGGCGGCTGAGGCGACAGACGCGGCACGCTCCTTTGCATCCAGGCCGCGAAGGATCAGCTCAGGCGTGACCGGCAGCTCGTCGATCCGCAAGCCAGTCGCGTGGTAGATGGCATTGACGATTGCGGGGATCGGCGCGTTCGCCGTCATCTCGCCGACGCCCTTGACCCCGTAGGGTCCATTCGACGACGGATACTCGAGCACGACGCAGTCGATCTCCGGCATCTCGTAGGCGCCGGGCATCAGATACTCGCTGAAGTCCTTCGGGTTGTGGTCGGGATCGGGGTAGTACGGCGCGGTCGTCTCGTACAGCGCGTGCGACATCCCCATCCAGGCACCGCCCACGATCTGGCCCTTGACCAGCGCCGGGTTGATCTGGCGCCCCACTTCGTAGGCGCTCCTGATGCTGAGGACCGTCACCTCGCCCGTCTCGGTGTCGACCTCGACTTCCGCCACCGTGCAGGCGTGGGCTTCGGTCGAGTCGGGGTCCATGGCGCCGGTCTCGGGATCGACCGGGCTCCTGGGCTTCATGTAGACCCCGCGGCCGGCGATCGTCTTGCCGTACTTGAACTGGGCCGCGGCGGCGATGTCGGCGACCTTCAGCGAGCGGTCGGGGGCACCCCGGACCAGGATGTTGCCCTGGCCATCGAACTCGAGATCGCTTCGGGCGGCTTCGAGTTCATCTTCCGCGACGTCGAGGAGGGCCTCGCGCGCCTCCTGGGCGGCCGCCATGACCGCGTTGCCGACGCGGTGCGTCGCGCGGCTCGCGAAGGTGCCCATGTCGTGGGGTCCGGTGTCGGTGTCGGCCGTGTCGATCACGACGTCTTCCATGCGCACCCCGAGGGCCTCGGCGGCGATCTGCCCAATGACCGTGCGCAAGCCCTGGCCGAGGTCCGTGGCCGACAACGAAACGACGAACGAACCGCTTGTCGTCGCATGGATCAGGGCCTGCGACGGATCGCCGCCGAGGTTCATGCCGGTCGGGTAGTTGACGGCGGACATCCCCGTACCGCGGAGCTTTGCCACCTCACGCCCCTCCTTCGGATCGCCGGGCCGATGTCATTGCCCGGAACTCCGCCGGGAGGTCCTGGCCCACGAGCGCGGCCGCCGCCTGCATCGTCTCGATCAGCGTCGCGTCCTCCACGACCTTGCGATGCGGCTTGATGTCGCCATCCCGGTAGGCATTGATGAAACGGATCGACCACGGATCGAGGCCCGCGACCTCGGCGATCTTGTCCATCTGGACTTCGAGCGCGAACGACGCCATCGTGATCCCGAACCCGCGCATCGCACTTGACGGCACGCGATTCGTGTACACGCAGTAGGCGTCGATCGAGACGTTGGGGATGGCGTACGGGCCCGAGGCATTCGCGGCGTGCTTCGTAAGTGCATACGGCGTCTGGCGGCTATAGGCACCCGAGTCGGCGTAGCTCGTCACCTTGCGGGCGATGATCCGGCCGTCGCGCATGACGCCGTCCTTGACGTAGATCCGCCACGCGCTCCGGGTCGAGGACACCTGCATTTCCTCGGAGCGGCTGTACGCGTACTTCACGGGCCGATTCGTCTTCATTGCCGCGAGCGTCGCGAGCGGCTCAACGATGACATCGACCTTGCCGCCGAACCCGCCGCCGACCGTGCCACCGACGAAATGGAGCCTGTTGCCCGGGATCTGGAGGATGATCGAGGTGTTGTCGAGGCTGAAGTAGACGGCCTGCGTGTTGGTGTAGACCGTGTATCGCCCGTTTGCCTCGGGCACCGCGATGCATCCGGTCGTCTCGATCGGCGCCTGCTCGATCGGCTTCGTGTTGTAGACGCCTTCGACGATGTGGTCGGCACGGGCGAACGCTTCCTCGACGTCGCCGAAGCGCACCCGCCGGCATGGATGACCTTCATACATGAAGGTGTTGTTGCCCCAATGGGTCACGATCGGGGCACCGGGCTTCAGCGCTTCTTCGACGTCAAAGACTGCGGGGAGCTCCTCGAGATCGAGCTTCACGCGCGCGACCGCGTCGAGGGCAGCCTCCTCCGATTCGGCGACGATCGCGGCGATCGGCTCGCCCTTGTACCGGGCGCGATCCTCGGCCAGGACGAATTCCTCCTCGGGCTCCACCCCGATAAGCCCGAGGATCGTGTACACGTTGTGGGGCACGTCCGCATGCGTGAGCGCGCATACGAACCCAGGGACGCGCTCCGCTTCCGACAGGTCGATCCGCCGGATTCGGGCGTGGTGGACCGGGCTGCGCACGATCTTGAGGTGGAGCATTCCAGGAAACGAGTGGTCGGTCGCGAACTGCGTCCGGCCCGTGACGTGGCCGATGCCATCGCTCCGCGGGACCGACCTGCCGACGACGTTCAGCGCTGGGCTCATCCTGGCTGCGCTGCCTTGCTTGCGCTGGCCCGAGCGGCGCCTTCGACCGCAGCGATGATCGGCTCATAGCCGGTGCAGCGGCAGATGTTCCCGGCAAAGGCGTCGACGATCTCCTGCCGCGTCGGACGCGGGTTGTGGCCGAGGAGCGCCTTCGAGACCACGATCATGCCCGGCGTGCAGTAACCGCACTGGAAGGCACCATGCTCGAGGAACGCCTGCTGGACCCGATCCAGCCCATCGGCCGGAGTGATGGCCTCAAGCGTAGTCACATGCATGCCGGCGACGTCCTCGACGGGCAGCAGGCAGGACATCATCGGCTCGCCCTCGACGAGGACCGTGCAGCTTCCGCAGCCGCCCTGGCGACAGCCTTCCTTCACGGCCGTATACCCGAGCTGATAGCGCAGGACTGCCTGGAGCGTGGTCATGGGCTTCACCATCACCTCCACCTCGCGGCCGCCCAGCACGAACGTGATGATCTTCGATCCCACCTTACTCGCCCTCCCCCACGTCGTCCTGCTCCTGTTCGACCACCTTCTCCAGTGCTCGCCGGACGAAGACGCCGACCATCCGGCGGCGGTACCACTCGGTGGCGATGGCGTCCCTGAACGGCCGGCATTCGCCCGCGGCCGTATCGGCCGCCCGCTCGATGACCCCGGACTCGAGCGCCGAGCCGACGATCGCCGCCTCCGCCCGCGCAGCCCGGATGGGGTGTGGGCCGGCCGCGCCGAGCGCAATTCGCGCAGCGCTGATCCGGCCGTCGCGTCGCTGGAGGGCGATGGCCACGGTCACGACGGCGGGGGTGTTGGCATGCTTCCGGCCGAACTTGATGAAGGCGGTCTCGCCCACCGCCGTGGGGACGTAGATCTCGACGAGGAGCTCGTCGGCAGCCAGTGCGTTGGTCATGAAGCCCGTGTAGAAATCGGCCAGAGGGAGAACCCGCTCACCGTGTGGGCCGGACAGGCGCACACGGGCGTCGAGGGCCAGCAGGGCCACCGCGACATCGCCGCCCGGAGGCGGCGTGAAGAGGTTGCCGCCGACCGTGCCCATGTTGCGGATCGACCAGCTCGCCGTGTTCCGGGCCGCCTCGCTGAGGAGCGCAACGCCGTCCTGGGCCACGAGCTGCGTGAGCGTCGCCGCGGCTCCGATGCTGAGGACGTCGCCTCGCTGCTCGATGCTGGTGAGGCCCGCGCTCCGCAGGCTCATCACGCGTTCCGGTAGCGAGATTCCTTCGTTGATGAGCGGCATCGCCACGGTCCCGCCCGCCATTACGAGCAGCTCGGGCCCGTGGCGCTCGAGCAAACCGATCGCTTCGGGCAGGGACCGAGGAACCAGGTATTCAAGTACGGTCACCTTGAGGACTCCAGGCGCGACCCTCGGGGCTTCCTCATCTTGCGGTCTCGACCGGGACTTCCTGGAGCCGCCTGCCAAGCCTGGCCAGCCCTTCGTCGATGAGCGACCTGGCGAGGCCTTCGATGAAGCGCGAATCCAGATGCGCCAGCGGCCCGCTCACGACGCCGCTGCCTTCGTACTCGAGCACCGTCTTGCCACCATCGTCCGCGAGGCGGAAGGTTGCCCGGCCCGCGATGGTCCCGACCCTGCCTTCGACCCGGCCCTCGAGCTCACCGTATGACGGCGGATCGGCCTGAGCGAGCCTGACCAGGGTGTTATAGGTGCCGACGATCGCCGGAAGCCGGAGCGCGATACGACCGCGATATTCGTCGGCCGAAACCCGCTGGATCTCCTGGCATCCGGGAATGACCTCGAGCAGCGCGCCGGGGTCGCAGATTGCCGCGAACACGGCCTCTCGGGGGGCAGCCACCGTGGCGGAGCCGTTCACGTTCATCGAAAACCCTTGAAAGCCTCAGCGTCGTTCGCGTTCATTGCCAGCGACCCAAGGTCCCTCGACGCTGCCATTCGTGGCGCCAAGGGGGATCACCCGATCACGTCGTAGCCCTGGACGTCGCTGCTCGAAACGAGCGCCGTCAGAGCCGGCTGGAGACCCTGATGGACGGGTGACGAACGCCAGCCCAACGACGATTCCGCGTCGCGGAAGCGCAGAATCATCTGGTAATGGGTGGCCTCTTCGGCCTCACGGAGCAGCTCCACGCGCACGAACCCGGGAGACTCGGACATCGCCGGGCGGTATCGATCCGCAAAAAAACGCTCGAAGTCGCTGGTCTTGTCGCGGTGGACGTTGAACGTGATATGACGCTCGATCATGTGTGCGGTCGCCTCCCCTGGCCTGTCGAGCGGGTGGGTACTTCGACGAGCGTCGAAACGTGGCCGATTGTCCTGGTCACTATGTCACGATCGCGCACAGCGATGACGGCAGGCATGGAATCGCTGCCCGGCCTCGGCGGCCAGCTTCGCGGTCGACCGGGTTCCGGGTCACGGGTCAAACCAGGCCGTCCGTCAGCGCTCGGGCATCGCTGCGAAGGTCTTCTCGATGTCCTCGAGCAGCCGGATGGTCGACTCGACTACGACGGCGAGATAGCGCTCCCCAAACTCCGGCGTGGCCGCCCGCGCATCACCCCACGTACCCGACTGGGTGGCCCGATGAATTGAGCCGGGCGTCGAGAAGAAGAAGGCAGTGTGCACGGGACCGGGACTCGTGACTTCCGGGAATGGCGGGAACTCGGCGTTCGCCAGATCCATGTCGACGAGCGCCGGATTGATCGCGAGGATCGCTGAGGTCTCGCCGAGATTGGCGTGGAGGCCGGTCGCCGGATCGAAGAACTCCCCCGCCTCCGCAGCTGTCATGCCGTCCCAGTAGTTGACCGGAAAGGCGCGAACGCCGGAGGGCATGCGATCGGCCGCATTCGCGCAGGCATAGGCGATGGCGTAGGTGTTGTCGTAGTGGCCGTTCAGGAAGATGACCCGCATAAATCCCACCGCCGCGAGTGACACACAGAGGTCCTCCACGAGCGCCATGAAGGTTGGAATCCGGACGTGCACGACGCCCGTGAAACCCACGTGCGGATACGACAACGCGTAGTTGATCGGGGGCGCGACCACGGCACCGACCCGCGGCGCAACGCGACGGGCCACCTCCTGGGGCACCAGGACGTCCGTCAGGAGCGGGCCGTGTGGACCGTGTTGCTCGGTCGAGCCGATCGGCACGATCACCGTCCGGTGGTTCTCGAGGAACGCCTCGACCTCGAGGCTGGTCATCTCGCCCAGGAACACGGTCGGGGGCTTCATCGCGATCCGTTCTCCTCCTGATGTTGATCCTCGTGCTCAGCCGATGGTCGTGGTCAGCTCGCCGATCCGCTCGACCCAGACTGTCACCACATCGCCGGGCTGGAGGTGTCGCTCCGGTCCCATCGGTCCGGCGAGACGAGCCGGCGTGCCGGTCGCGATCAGGTCGCCCGGCCGCAGCACAGTGTGGCGGCTGATGTACGAGATCAGGTCTGCGATCGAATAGCGCATGTGGGCGGTGCTGTCGTCCTGGATCGTGACGCCGTTGACGGTGCAGCCGAGCCGGAGGTCCTCGGGCGCGACCTCGTCGCGCGTCACCACCCACGGTCCGACGGGGCAGAAGCCGGCCAACGACTTGCCGAGCAGCCACTGATCGCCATCGAGCCACGGGTCGCGGGAGGACATATCGTTGAGGCAGGTGTACCCGAAGACGTGCTCCATGGCATCCTCCGACGCCACCGCCAGCGCTGCCTCGCCAATGACTACCGCGAGCTCCGATTCGGCATCGACGTTGGCAGTCAGGGAGCGATCCCATGTCACGACGGAATCATGCCCGGTCACGGAAGTCGGGTGCTTCGCGTAGACGAGCGGCCGCTGCGGCCTGGCGCCGTCCGCCTCGCCGGGCGCTGCGTAGTTGAGCCCGATCGTGTAGACGGCACCGGGGTCGGGTACGGCGGGCCCGAGCTCGAGATCATCGATGGACCGATACCTCCCTTGCGGCTGGCGTCGGACCCACTCACGGACCCGCTGCAACCCCTCCGCGCCGCTCGCCGCGATGCTGCGCACCGAGTCGAGCCCGGCGTCTGGAATGGCCAGCGGAAGCAGGCGCCGGTCACGGATCAGTGCGACCGATGCATGCCCGTTCTCGATGATGGTCGCGAAGCGCATCGGTCAGGCCCGTGCGCTCGCGTCGACGAGCAGCGGCGCGACGGCCGCACGCATGACGCCGGCCATCCCGCTCACGCTGGTCCAGCGCTCGAAGGCGATCGCAGCCTGCTGGATCAGCATCTCGGACCCGTTCGCCGCTCGCAGCCCCCGCGCCCGTGCCGCCAGAAGCAATGGCGTCTCGGGTGGCACGTAGACGAGATCGAAGACCGTCGCCCCCGCCGGCAGCTGCTCGACCTCGATGGTCGACCCCGACTCGAGCATGCCGACCGTGGTCGCGTTGACGGCCAGGTCGGCCGATCGGAGCGCTGCCGCGAAGGCGGGATCGCGCAGCGCGACGGCTGTGATGGATCCGGCTCCGATGTCGACGAAGCGCTTGGCGAGCTCCCTGGCGAACGAAACGGTGCGATTGCCGATCGTCACCCGGCCCGCACCAGCGCTGAGGCAGGCGAAGACGACCGCGTGGGCCGCGCCGCCTGCCCCGGCGACAACGACATCGACGCCCGCCAGCGGTCGGCCCATGGCCAGCTCGACCGCCGCGCGGAAGCCGGGCGCATCGGTGTTGAAGCCCAGCAGATCTCCGGTCGCCGTCCGTGCGACGCTGTTGACCGCTCCGATCGTCGCAGCGTCGGCCTCCACCAGATCGCACAGGCCGGCAACCAGCCGCTTGTACGGCGCTGTGACCTGGAGGCCGAGCCAATCGGGCCCCCGGGCCTCATTGACGGCGCCCTCGACCGCATCAGCCTCGAGCTCGAGCAACTCGTAGCGCGCGTCGATCCCGGCTGCCGCAAAGGCGGCGTCGTGCATGACCTGCGAATGACGTCGCCGGAGCGGCTTGCCGATCAGGGCGATTCGCTGCGTCACCGCAACGTGGGCGCGCGACGCCGCACCGGGCCGCTCGTGGCGGGGAA
This sequence comes from Chloroflexota bacterium, assembly GCA_003152165.1. Lineage (GTDB taxonomy): Bacteria > Chloroflexota > Limnocylindria > Limnocylindrales > CSP1-4 > Palsa-1033. Next base: position 7,943 of record PLZO01000135.1, on the reverse strand, counting down.
CGTCACATTGGGGATGATCTCGTCGATCCAGTCCTGGAGCTGGGCCGGATCGGGCGTCATGGTGTGCAGGACGAAGTACTCGACGCCGGCGTCGACCCGTGCCTGGAGCGACGCGATGACCTCGTCCGGCGTACCGAACAGATAGACGGACTCGAGGTACTTCGGTCCGCGCTCGGCGCTCATCACCTTCAGAAAAGCGCGATGCTGCTCCTCGCGCGCGGCTGCGCGGTCGCTGGTCATCACCAGGTGCAGGAAGTTCTCATGCGCGACCACACACTCGTCGGGGTCGCGGCCGTGCTCACGGTAGTAGGCCTGCAGCTCGACCCAGTCGCGAGCGATGTCGTCTGGTGGGCACGTAGGACGCGCGATCCAGCCGTCCGAGCGCAGGACTCGGGCCTTCACCGATTCCACGAAACGGGGCAGGTCGGGCGACTTCGGGTCGGCCAGCTGCGACCCGCCGCCGATCCAGATCTCCGGCCGCTGCGACGCGGTGGGCTCGATGAAGACCTCGTCGACCGAGTAGTAGCTGCCGTGGTACGTGACGGTCTCGCCCTCGAGGAGCGGCACGATGATGTCGAGCATCTCGTCCGTCCGCTTCCCGCGCTCCGATTTGTGGACGCCGACTGCTTCGTACTCGGCGTCGTTCCAGCCGACGCCCGCGCCCAGGATCGCGCGGTTCTCGGAGAGGAACTGGAGCGTCGCGAGCTCCTTGGCCAGGATGACCGGGTTGCGCAACGGCATGATCAGGATCGAGGTGCCGAGACGGACGCGCTCGGTCACGCCGGCCGCGACGGCAAGGGCCGAAAGGGGCTCGAGGAACGAGACCGAGTAGAACCGCTTCGCCGCGAACAGGTGGTCCGTGATGAAGAGCGAGTCGAAGCCGAGATCCTCCACGGTCCGTGCGAACGCCCGGAGGCCGCGCGACCGCTCCGGGCCGTCGGCAGCCCAGATGTATGAGGGCAGAAAGACCCCGAAACGCCCGATCTCACTCAACTGGTCATTTCCTCGTTCGGGTCGGCCTCAGCGGCCTCGGTACTCGGGATCGCGCTTTCGGAGGAAGGCGTTCGCTCCCTCCACCATGTCCTCGCTGGCGAAGATGCGTTCCGAGGCGTCCAGCTCGGCGGCCAGGCCAGCGTCCAGGTCCAGGTCCAGGGCGGCGTCGATCAGCCGCTTCGCCTCTCGGACCGCGAGGGGACCGCGAGCCGCGATCTCCTCCGCCAGCGCGGTCGCCGCCTTGCGCGCTTCGCCTGCAGCCACCACCCGGTTGACCAGGCCGATGCGCTCCGCCTCATCCGAATTGATGATCCGGCCGGTCAGGATCAGCTCCTTGGCGCGTGCTGGCCCCACGAGACGCGGGAGCCGCTGCGTACCGCCGCTCCCGGGCAGGACGGCCAAGCGCACCTCGGGCATCCCGAGCCGGGCCCGCGACGATGCGACGCGCAGGTCGCAGCACAGCGCGAGCTCCAATCCTCCGCCCAGCGCGTCGCCCTCGATCGCGGCGATGGTCGGCATCGGGAGCTGGGCAAGCTGCCGGTACACGAGCTTCTCCAGGAGGAGCTTGCCCTCGGCCACGTGGCCGCGCAGCCCCTCGAACTCGCCGATGTGCGATCCGGCGCAGAAGGCACGATCGCCTCTGCCGGTGACGACCACGGCCCGAACCTCGTCGGCCGCCCACAGCCGCCCGAGCGCGTCGCGCAGTTGCTCGGTGAGCTCGCGAGTGACGAGATTGAGGGGCGGGTTGACGAGCTCGAGGTGGGCGACGGGACCGAGCTCGAGCGAGATGAGCTCGCTCATCCGACGGCCCCGAAATCGGCCGCGAGGCCCATGGCTCCAGTGGAGTACAGCCGCCGATCCATCGTGAGGAGTTTATCGGCGACGCGCGGTCGGAAGCCCATCTGGCCCAGCACGTCGCGCTCCACGTCGATGCCGGGGGCGACCTCGGTCAGAACCAGACCGTCGTCGGCCAGCGCAAAGACGGCCCGCTCGGTGACGTAGTGGACCTGCTGCCCACGCTGGCGCGCCAACCGGCCGTTGAAGGAGACCTGCCGGACGCTGGGCACGAACTTGTGGAGGCTGCCCTCATGGACGATCCGCACCCCGTCATCGATCGCAATCTGGAGGCCCTGTGCGGTCAGCGTGCCCACGAAACAGATCTTGGCGGTCCGGGCGCTGATGTTCGGGAAGCCGCCCGGGCCGCGCAGGCGGCCCTCGAAGGCGTGGACGTTGACGTTGCCCTCGACGTCCACCTCGGCGAAGGAAAGGCTCGCCACGTCGAGCCCGCCGCCATCGTAGAAATCGAACATAGACGGCTGGTCGATCATGGCCTGGTAGTTGAACCCGGCGCCGCCCTCGTTGCCGGCGACCGGCACGCCGCCGAAGATGCCTTGCTCCACGGTCAGGACCAACTGGTCGGTGATCCCCTCTTCCCACGCCACGCGGCCGATCAGCTGGCTGATCCCGAAGCCGAGGTTGCAGATGGCACCGCGCGGGAACTCGAGCAGGGAGCGCCGCGCGATGATCTTGCGAACGTCAAGCGGAAGCGGCGGCTCCGCGGTGACCGGTTTGCGCAGCGCGCCGGCGTAGTAGGGGGAGTCCTGGGTGATGTACGTCTGCCACTGCTCCGGGTCGACATAGACGTAGTCGACCAGCGCAGCGGGGACCTTCACCTCCCGCAGGGGCAGGCTGCCCCGACGCGCGAGGCGACGGACCTGCGCGATCACGATCCCGCCGCTGTTGTGGGCCGCCATGGCCATCGCGAGCATCTCGCCCTGGACGGCCTCACCCTCCATCGTCAGGTTGCCATCCTCGTCAGCCGTGGTTCCGCGGATGACGGCCACGTTGATCGGAAAGGCGTGGTAGAGCAGCCACTCCCGGCCGCGCAGCGTCACCACCTCGACAAGGTCCTCGGTGGTGAGCGCGTTCTGCTTGCCCCCGGTCTGGCGGGGGTCCACATAGGTCCCGAGCCCGACCTGGGTGACCAGGCCCGGGCGGCCTGCCGCGATCTCGCGGGTCAGCTGCGAGAGCACGCCCTGGGGGAACGAATACGCCTCGATCTGGTTGGCCTCCACCAGCGCGCCGAGCCGCGGCTCATTGCCTATGTTGCTGCCGATGGTCCGCCGCATCAGCCCGGGCAGGCCGAGCTGCGAGAAACCACGGTCGGCGAAATCGCCGATCCCGACGACCCGCACCGTCGTGAGGTCATGCGGCCGGCTTTCCGCGGCGAACAAGGCGGCCAGCTCGTCGATGAAGTGCTGGGGCACCGCGTGTCCGGCGCCGGAGCCCCCGATCAGCAGCGTGTCGCCGTCGCGGATCAGGCCCACTGCCTCGCGCACATCGACCACCTTGGTCACGGCATATATCCCCCGGCATTCGGGTTGAGCGTCTGCCCGAGGAACAGGCTCGACGCATCGGAGAGCAGGAAGATCACCGCATCGGCCACCTCGTCCGGCCGCCCGAAGCGACCGAGCGGCATCTCCCGCAGGCGCCGGCGGCCCTCGTCGCTCTCGACGAGCTCGGTGGTCAAGCCGGTCTCGATGACGCCCGGTGCGACGGCATTCACCCGAATTCCGCACGGGCCGAACTCCCGCGCCAGCGCCCGGGTCAGGCCGATGAGGCCAGCCTTCGCAGCGCAGTAGTGGGCGACATCGGTGGCGCCGATCTGGCCCAGCCGCGAGGCGATGTTGACGATCGAGCCGCTGCCCCGCTCGACCATCGACGGCAACACGGCGCGACACGTGTGAAAGGCGGCCGTCAGGTCGGTCCGGATGACCTCGTCCCACTCTGCCGGTTCGATCTCGAGGAACGGCGTCGTCGGCATCAGCCCGGCGTTGTTGACCAGGGCGTCGACTCGCCCGAAGTGTTTGATGACCCGGGCAACCAGCTGCCCCACCTGCTCGCCATCACCGATGTCGGCCGCGAAGCTCTCGGCCTCGGCGCCCGCGCTGCGCACCCGCTCCAGGGTCCGCTGCGCACCGTCCGCTGAGCGGTGGTAATGGACCGCGACGACCGCCCCCTCTTCGGCGGCTTTGACGGCCACCTCGGCGCCGATGCCGCTGCTGCTGCCGGTGACGAGCACGACCCGGCCGGTCAGGGCCTCGCCCATCAGGAAACGCCCGCAGGCGTAAGCAGATCCGCGGCTGTCAGCGCCGCACGGATCGCGTCCGAGGCTGCGTCGGAGGCGGGCAGGAGTGGCGGCCGCATCACGGTGCTGTCGATAACGCCCAGGTGCTTGAGTGCAATCTTGGTGCGAGCGCGGTAGTCGCGCACCGGCTGGGCGTAGACGGCCTCCTCGAGCGGCAGGATCCGTTCCCAGATCGCGCGTGCCTCCTGCCATCGGGCCTGGCGGATGAGCTGATACATCTCCACCTGGAGGTTGGTGGCCAGCGTCCCGAAGCCGATGAGGGCGCCCTCGGCGCCCATCACGAACGATTCGTAGACGAAGTTGTCATCACCGGTGAGCAGGTCGATCGGGCGATCGAGACGCTCGATCATCCGCCGCGTCGCGAGATAGAGCCGCGCGTCGAACGAGGCCTCCTTGAGGGCCACGACGCTGTCGATCGCCGCGATCCGGCGCAGTGTCTCCTCCGAGAAGATCACGCCGCCGAGCGCCGGCTGGAGCTGGAAGGCGATGAGCGGCAGGCCACAGCTCGAGGCGATCGCCTCGTGGTAGGCGACCGGCAGCGCCGGATCGAGCGGCGTGCCCTGGTAGGCGGGGATCGGAAAGACGAGCAGGCCGGCGGCGCCGGCCTGCTCGGCGCGCTTGGCCTCCTCGACCGCCTGGGCGGTGAAGGACGCGCTCAGACCGGCGACGATCGGGATGTCCCGCGCCTCGTCCACGGCGACGCGGAGGACACGCTCGCGCTCATCCGGCCACAGGTGCGGCCCTTCGCCGGTGTCGGCATTGATGGCCAGGGCGATCGGACCCTGCGCCAGGAGCCACTGGAGATAGCGGCGATAGGCGGCCTCGTCGAACTGGCCTTCGGCGTCGAACGTGATGATGCAAGCGGGGACAATCCCGCGCAGATTGAGGCTCATGCTGGTCCTCCCCTGTCGATCGTGGCTGCTGAAGGCATGGGTGCGTTGCGCTTCCGGTCCGGGCCGGACCGCAGCGCCGCCATCGAGCGCTGCCGTTCACCTCGGAGGGCAACGGCCGGCGGTGCGCCGGTCGAGTCGCGCATGACCACGGTGGTCGGCATCAACTCGCGCCTCGGATGCTTACCGGCGAGCAGGCGATCGGCGTACTCGAACCCTCGGCGGCCCATCTCGCGGAGCGGCAAGCGCACCGTCGATAGGCCCGGCGTGATCATCGCCGCCATCCGGATGTCGTCGAAGCCAACGACCGAGACCTCGCCCGGGACCTCGATCCCGAGCTCGTCCAGGTGCTCGAGCGCGCCGAGCGCGAGCAGATCATTCGCGCAGCAGATCGCGGTGAAGGGCGCGCGCTGCGGCCAGCAGCATGGCGACGCCGAGCGCGCCGCCCTTCGTGGTTGAAGGTCGTGGTCACCACCAGCCGCTCCTCGAACGCGATCCCCGCATCGGCCAGGCCGCGGCGGTAGCCGACGAGCCGATCGCGCGCGACGTAGAGGGACGTCGGCCCGGCCAGAAAGGCGATCCGTCGATGGCCCAGTCCGACGAGAGCGGCCACCATCGCAGCGATCCCGCCGGCGTTGTCGACGCTGATCTCCGGCTCGCCGAGCGCGTGGGGCGACAGGTGGACGATGGCGGCCCCGTAGGCTCGCATCGCCTTGATGTGCTTCGGCAATTCCTTGTTGAGCGCCGGGTCGTCCAGACCGCTGCCGGCGAAGATCACCGCCGCGGCGCGCATCGAGCGCAGCAACCGGACATACGCGTTCTCGCGCTCAGGGTTCCGCTCCGAGCTGCAGGTGATGACCAGGTAGCCACCGGGCGAGGCGGCATCCTCGACGCCGCGGACCACCTCGGCGAAGTAGGGGTCGGTGATGTCGTGGACGATCACGCCGACCACCGGGACGTGACTCTTCAGCAGCCCCCGAGCGAGGGCGTTGGGGACGTAGTCGAGCGTCCGGGCGGCCTGCAGGACTCGCTCGCGCGTCGCCGGCCTGACGGCGTAGTCCGCCGCCGATACGACGCGCGAAACGGTGGCGATGGAGACGCCCGCGAGCCGGGCGACTTCGGTGATCGATGCCAAGCGGTCCCTCGAGGCGCTCAGAAGGGGAACGACGGTGGCTCGTCACGGAGGGTGACCCACTGCCACTCCGTGAACTCGTCGAAGTTCGCACTACCGCCGAACCGGCTGCCGTTGCCCGAGATCCCCATCCCGCCGAACGGGATGACCGCCTCGTCGTTCAGCGTCCCGTCGTTGACGTGGATCATCCCGGACCTAATCCGGTTCGCGATCGCCAGCCCTCGCGAGATCGAGCGCGTGTAGATAGCCGCGACGAGGCCGTAGTCGGACGCGTTGGCGAGGGCGATCGCCTCGTCGTCGGTTTCGAACGTTGTGACCGGAGCGACCGGTCCGAAGATCTCGTCGGTGAACGCCGGCAGGTCGGCCGTCACGTCGGCCAGGACCGTCGGGCGGTAGTAGAGGCCGTCGTGCGTGCCGCCCTCTGCCAGCGTGGCCCCACCGGCGATCGATCGCTGGACGATGCCGTCAACGCGAGCGAGCTGGCGCTCGTTGACGATCGGCCCGAGCTGGACGTCTTCGCGGTACGGGTCGCCGAGCTTGAGTCGCCTCGCCTTGGCCACCAGCTTCTCGAGGTAGGCATCGGCCACCTTCCGGTGGATCAGGTGCCTGCCCGCCGTCATGCAGATCTGGCCCTGGTGCTGAAACGACGAGAACGCCCCGGCGGACGCGGCCGCGTCCAGATCGGCGTCGTCGAGGACGACGAAGGGGTTGTTGCCGCCGAGCTCGAGCGACACCTTCTTCAAGAGGCCCCCGGCAAGCTGCGCCACGCGCCTGCCCGTTGCCGTCGATCCGGTGAATGACACCATGGCTACGTTGGGGTCGGTTACGAGCGCTTCGCCGACGTCGGCGCCGCCGACGACGATCTGCAGCAGGCCCTCGGGGAGGCCGGCCTCGGCGAACAGGGCGGCGATGATCGCGCCGCCCGTCACCGGGGTCTGGGGATCGGGCTTGAGCACCACCGCGTTGCCCAGCGCCAGAGCCGGAGCCACGACGCGCATCCCGAGCACCGTTGGCGAGTTCCACGGGGTGATCGCGCCGACGACGCCAATTGGGACGCGGCGAACCATCGAGAGACGCCCGCGCTCAGCCGACGGCATCAGCGACCCGTACGCCTGGGACGGCATGGTCGAGGCGTTCAGTGCCTCGAAGTACGCGAAGTTCTGCTCGTGCTTCATCTTGCTGCGGACCGCCGCCGTCTCGCGCATCGTCCAGTCGCCGAACTCCGCGCGATGCGCGTCGAACAGGTCCGCGACGCGACGAAGGACCCGGGCCCGCTCCTGGTAGTTCGTCTCGGCCCAGGCGGGCTGGGCTGCGGCGGCAGCAGCTGCCGCGCGCGCAACGTCATCCGGCGTCGACTGGGGGATGGAGGCGAGGTGGATGCCGGTCGCCGGTTCCGTGTCAGCGACCGGAGCACCGGTACCCGGTCTCCAGTCCTCGAGGAATGAGCTGAGCCATGTCGTCGGGGCGATTGCGGCCATGTCCTTCTCCCTACTGCTGAGGGGACGCGTCTGTCGAGGTCGACGCCAGCGGGTCGGTGGCGTCGGCAGGCAGCCCTTCAGGCTGTCGAGATTCCTCCGCGGTGCGGCCCGTTGTCGGGTCACGCCAGACCGGGCCCCGTGCGAGCACCTTGTCGATGAGACCTTCGGCGAGGTACTCGGGGTAGCGCCAGGCGTTCACCTGCTGCACGAGCTGGCACGGATAGCCCAGCCGATCGCGGACGTCCTTGTCGGTGTAGTAGCCGGCGACGATCACGAACAACAGCGCGCCCTTGAGGTCCGGC
>PLZO01000161.1 GCA_003152165.1 Chloroflexota bacterium | reverse complement strand
AGCCGGAGGTCCGCGCCGCGGCCGACGCGGCCCGCGAGATCCTCATCCGGCTTCGGGCGCAGCCGTTCCTCGAACGTCTGGACACGGCGATGGCGCGTCCATCAGCGGTCATTGGGAAGGTTGGCTCGGACGCACTGGCGAGAACGCCGGCTCAGGCCACGCAAGCGCGCCCGTAGACAAACCCCGCCGCAACCCACGCTGTCGTCATCGTGTTGGGGGATGGACGGTGCCCCGGGTGGCAGCGCCAGGCGCGGGTCGTCTGTTGACCGGCAAGGGCAGACAGCCCTCGACCGCGATGGACGCCGGGCTGGGTGATTGCGGTACTCGCTGGGCTCCGCAGGTGGGGGATCGGCGCCTTGGGGCCACAGCGCTGGGGGATCGACGCGCTGCTCGGGGCGCAGCCCCGCCCGACACGTCGTCCGGCTCGACTCCGCCGGCCGCGAGATCGACCTGCACCCGGCCTGCTTCGCCGCCAACGGCGACGGCATCTACCGGATGAAGACGGGGGAGGACTGGCCGTTTCCCGCCGCTGGCTTCGCTGGGCAGGGTCGGCTCCTTGATCGGGCGGTCCGCTGCCTTACGCCCGAGGTCGAGGTCCCCTGCCAACATCGACGACGAGTTCGGCGCCGACGGCCTCGACGTACCCGTGGCCTAGAACCTCGGAGGGACCACGGTGGCGACCGGCAACAGCTTCGCCGCCCCCCAACATCGCCGGATCGTCGACACGAAACCGCCGCGTTGGCAAGTCCGGGCGCCGTTGCGCGGCGGTCCCCCGATCCGACGCGACCAGCCCGCCCGTGCGGCCGATCAAGGCTCAGATCATCTCCTCATGGCGCCCTCGACGTCCTTCTCGTCCTTGGCCAGCCCTGCCGCGGGTCCCTGGGCCTTCAGGCCTCTGTGGCTGTGGCCCTCGACGTCCTTCTCGTCCTTGGCCAGCCCTGCCGCGGGTCCCTTGACCTTCTTGTCGTCTTCCCTCGGCATCTTCTTGGTTTGTGCCATGGCTCGTTACCTCGCTGGTCATCCTCACCGCTCACGGTCGGCGGATCGGGATGCCAGCAGGCTACTCCTGCACCGCGTCCCGCGGCGGCGGTCCACCTGGCCACCAACCGGGACGAGATCCGGCTCGCCGAGGCGCAGGCCGCCGGCGCCTACTGGTCGGCGTGGTCACTGGTCCCTGTCCGGTTCGCGCGGCGCGACGTCGACCGCGTCCCGGCCCACTGGCTGACGGTCGGGAGCCGGTCCTCCGCGCTGACCGGAGGGCCTAGGCTCGCGACGACCCCCGCCCAGGCGCTCCTCAACCTCAGTTACGCTCTCCTCGAGGCCGAGGTGACGCTCGCCGCCCGGATCGTTGGCCTTGATCCTGGGCTCGGAATCCTTCATTCAGACCAGCTCAACCGAGCTTCCTTTTCATCAGATTTGATGGAGCCATGCCGTCCGCTCGTCGATCGGTTTGTGCTCCGTCTGCTCGAGGCGCGTGCATTCGCGCTGGCCGACTTCTACGAGACGCGCCAGGGGGTCTGCCGGGTCACCCCGCCGTTGGCGCGCGAGCTCGCCGCAACGCTCCCCGAGTGGCGCGAGGCGGTTGGACGGGTCGCCGAGGATGTCGCCCGGCTCCTCGACGATGGGGGTCGGTCCGGCCGACAACTTCCGACTCCGCTCACGGGTTCGAACCGGAGCAAAGGTCGGGGCCTACAGGAAGATCGCCGACCGCGGGTGCGTGCGTCCGCCCGAATCAGCCGCAGGTGCGTGTGGTGTGGGGCGTCGGTCGAGGCCGGCCGACAGACGTGCTCGGTCGTTTGCGCAGCTGCAGTGGCTTCCGACAACCTGCCCGCCTTTGTCGCCGCTGGAGAGAAACACTTGGCCCGTTGGCGCGAGGATGGCGGGCGAGCGGAGTTGACGGATCAAGGCCGGGCGCGGATCGGCGCTCGGTCAGCGGAGTGCGTCAGCAAAGCTCGCGAATGGCAGCAGACGCACCCATGGCCGAGCGACCTGTCGGTGTTCGCACGGGAGGTGCTTCCGAACCTTGTCGGCGTCCCAGCCCGCTCGCTGGCCGAGGCGACTGGGCTGTCGGTCGGCTACTGTCGGCAGGTCAAGAAAGGGGCCGTCACGCCCCACCCGATGTGGTGGGAGGCGATCCGGGCGGTCAAGCGGTGACGGCTCGGAGGTGACGGCTCAGAACAGAGACCTTCAGACGGTAGACGGGTGCCGGGATCGCGTCGGCTCGCGCGCAGGCGCCGCCGGCTGCAGCTCCATCGCCGCGTCGAGCCGTTCGAGAAATGGCTTCGCCCCGAGTCGTGTGAGGATCTCGCGGGCCGAGTCGGCGGCGGCGCGAACTTCCGGCAGGGCAGGATCCAGGAGGATGGCCATGTCCAGACAGATCAGCGCTTCTTCCCACGACAGCTTGAGATCCCGTGCTTGCTTGAGGGCTAGGTGATGGAGTCTGAGCGCGTCCGACGTTCGGTCGTCGGCTGCTGCGATGCCGGCTCGGATCGCCACGGTCCGGAGTTCAATCGCCGGCCCATGGGCGCCGATCGCCTCGAGTGCATCGAGGTCCCCGACAGCTGCCGTAAGGTCGCCAGCCCACAGGGCGACCCGAGCGGCCGCGGGGTAGCGCGCGGGCGCGTATTGGCCACTGAGTCTGGCCGCCTCCAGCAGGTCCACGTGCGCCGGACCAAAGCGGCCGGCGACCCACGCGAGGATGCCATTGAGCTCGTGGGTGGCGCCCACGAACAACATGTCCGACGAGCCCGAGATCAGCCGCTTGTAGTGCTCAAAGTCGGACCCAACATCCGCTCCTTTCAACGCCCCGAACGTGACCAATTGGGAGAGGACAGCCGCCTGATCCTGGTCATCGAGCTCGGCGGCGGCGATTGATCGAAGCTCCCGGTCAGCCCAGTCCCAGTCGCCGGTCACGAGCGCTGCTTCGGCGGCACCGACGAACGAATGGCCGGCCCCCTGGCGGATCCCGAGCCGGGTTGCCTCGGCGATCGCCCCTCGCAGGGTCTCGAACGCCGCGAACGGATCCCGCACGATCTGGAGTGCACCGAGATTGTTGCGCCCTCGAAACGTCACTTGCTGGAGGCCGTTGGCGAGGGCCAGGTGGAGGCCGGTTTCGATGTTCCCGATCCCCTCGTAGTCCCGGCCGATGTAGGCGAGGGCGGATCCGCGGGTGATAAGGGCATCCGCCACGATGGCGATCTCGTTCGCTCGTTCAGCGGGCTCCAACATGCGGTCGATGGCCTCGATCGCCCGGCGTGGCTCCTCGTCGAGGAAGTACGCCCGAGCGAGCTGACCCTTGAGGGCGATCACCGCCGGGTCGGAGCCAAGCTCCGCGAACTCAGCCACGGCGGGCTCGAGGCGCGCACGAGCCTCTGGCACCCGAAACGAGCGGATCAGGGTGTCCGCGAGCCGGGCGGTGGTGCGAGCCACACCGCGTTGGTCGGAGAGTTCTCGCCGTCTATCGATAGCGCGATGGAAGAATGCTTCGGCGACTTCGTAGCGGCCGGCGACGGACGACCAATTCCCGCAGTGCTCCAGGAGCTCGGCAATCTCGGCCGGATCGGTCGAGACGTTCAGAGCCTGATCAGCGAATGCGACCGCCTGGTCGTACGAGCCGAGGCTGGCGGCCCGATCGCCGGCCGCCCGCAGTGCGATCCTCGCCTGGACGCCCATCGCATCGGATTCGGCACCTTCAGGCGCGTTCCGATAGGCCGCGAGGTAATGGCCGGCCAGCGCCCCGGCGAGCTCCTCGGATCCGAGGGCCTCGAAGAACCGAGCCGCGGCGAGGTGGCGGCTCTTGCGGTCCTTCTTCGCCAGCGTGTTGTAGGCCACTTCGCGGATCAGCGCCTGGACGAAAGCGTACTGGCCGCGCTCAGGGCTGCGCGGGTCCGTCTCGAGCGAGAGCAGCTCGCGACGGACCAACGTGCGGAGCCGCTGCTCGAGTTGAGCCTCATCGATCGCGGACACGGCCGCGAGGCCCACGACGGTGAAACTCTGACCGAGAACGGCCGCATCTGAGACCAGGGCCCGGTCGGCAGGATCGAGGCCGTCGAGCCGGGAGGCGATCAGGGCGGTCAGGGTCTCGGGGACGGCGACCGTCGTGAGATCCCCAACCGGGTGGTAGGCGCCGTCCTCGAGCGCCAGCCTGCCGTCGGCGAGGAGCATCCGAACGGTCTCGACGGCATACAGCGGGATCCCGTCGGCGCGCTCGACGATCGCCTTCGAAGCTGCGGCCGGCAGGCCTGGCACAAGTCCGGCGAGCAGTTCTCGCATGGCGGCTGCGGAGAGCGGCTCGAGGTAGAGCGAGGTGAAGTTGCGCTTGCCGGCACCCCAATCCGGCCGCTTTTCGAGGAGTTCGGGACGCGAGAGCGTAACGACGTAGATCGGGACGTTCTTACTCCACTCGAGCAAGTGGTCGACGAAATCGAGGAGGCCGGAGTCGGCGTAGTGGTAGTCCTCGAAGACCATCACCACTGGGGCCGTCGCGGCCAGGCGTTCGAAGAACGTTCGCCAGGCTGCGAACAGCTGCTCCGATCCACCCGTGGCGGTCTCGATCCCGAGCAGGGCGAGCAATGCCGGCTCGATCCAGTGCCGTTCGGCCTCGTCGGGGACGTGGGCTTCAAGGGTCTCGGCGATCTTCGCCCGGGTCGTCGCCGGATCGTCGGTCTCGAGGAGCTTGCAACGCTCCCGGACCATCTCGCCCAGGGCCCAGAAGCTGATCCCCTCGCCGTACGCCGGCGAGCGCCCGTCGTGCCAGCGGACGGTCTCGATCAGGCCATCGAGATACTTGGTGAACTCCCAGGCGAGGCGGGTCTTGCCGATCCCGGCCGGCCCGATCACCGAGATCAGGCGGGCACGTTGATCCCGGCTTGTCGCGTGGAAGAGGTCCTTGAGCTGGCGGAGCTCGTCGTCACGACCGACGAACGGAGCCTCGAGCGTCTCGCTCCGGTTCCGCCCGCCGATCTCTGCGACCACGCGTAGCGCCCGCCAGGCAGGCACCGGGCTCGCCTTGCCCTTGAGGATCTGCTCGCCGGCTTCCTCGAACGCGATTGCCCGGCTCGCCGCGCGGTGGGTCGCCTCGCCGACGAGAACCACTCCGGCAGGTGCCACCGACTGGAGCCGGCTGGCAGTATTGACAAGATCGCCGGCCACCATCCCCTGGTTCGTCGCCCCGAGCGTGACCGCGGCTTCGCCAGTCAGCACACCGGCGCGGGCCTGGACCGTTGGGCCGAGCGCCCTGACCGCATCGACGAGCTCGAGCGCGGCCCGGACGGCTCGCTCGGCGTCGTCCTCATGGGCTGTCGGCGCACCCCAGACGGCCATGACCGCGTCACCGATGAACTTCTCGATGGTGCCGCCGTAACGACCGATCACCTCGCGCGAGAGGTCGAAATAGCCGGACAGCAGCTCGCGCGTGTCCTCGGCGTCACGGCCCTCGGCCAGATTCGTGAAGCCGACGAGATCGGCGAACAGGATCGACACGAGCCGGCGCTCGGCAACAGGGCGGGCGGCGGCTGGGGCAGGCGCGGAGGCGACTCGTCCGGCCGCCGCTATTGCCGCAACGGGCGTCCCGCAATCGCCGCAGAACCGCGCTTCGGGTTCGAGTGGACTACCGCACGAAGGACAGGTCGAGGCCAGCACCAAGCCACATTGGATGCAGAACTTGCGTCCAGGTCGGTTCTCTGTTCCGCAGCTCGAGCAGATCACTTCGCCTCTCGCCGAGTCTCGATCGCTAGGCACGGAAGCGTAGCCGATGCTCGGCGCTTGGGGCGAGTCCAAGCGGGTGATGCAGCGCGCGTCGTGCGCGGCAACTTCGCGTGGCTCTATCTACTACCCCGTCAACGCCGGCGGGGGATATAGAGAACGCGACAAGGCGGCCGCTGAACCGGACGCACTTAGGACGGGCGGCCAGCCCGGGATCGTCATTCGAACGGGCGATCGGCGGCTAGATGACTCCGGTCGGAGACCTGGATATTCGCGGTGCCTAGGCGGTCAACGGATCCGGTGATCGCGCCGGCTCGGGAGCAGACGCCGACGGCTGTCGCTCCATCGCCGTGTCCAGACGTTCGAGGAACGGCTTCGCCCCGAGGCGGGCGAGGATCTCGCGGGCCGAATCGGCCGCGGCACGGACCTCCGGGTCGGCTGGGTCGAGCAGGGTCGCCATGTCGATCCCGCACAGCGCCTCGTCCCAGGCGAGCCCGAGATCGCGCCAGGCCCGGAGCGCCTCTCGGTAGAGGGGGAGCGCCTCGGCCGGGCGGCCCTCGAGTGCGGCAATGCCGGCTCGGATGGTCCACCGATCGGCGCCAATCGCCGGGCCGTGGGCACCGGAGTCATCTAGTGCGGCGAGGTCCGCGGCCGCGCCCGCGGCGTCGCCCAACCAGAGCTCCACTCTCGCGGCCCGCGGCGCGGCGTACATGAGCTGCCCAGCTGACAGCGCCGTCGCCCGATGCCAGGCATCACGGGCTACCTCGAGATCGCCCTGGGCGAAGGCCACGAAGCCGGCCATATGCGCGGCGTTCCCTTGGATCTGCACGTCACCAGAGTCGCCGACCAGGCGAGCCAGCTCCTCGACTCGACCCGTGACCGGTTCGCCGCGAACCGATTCGAGGATCGTCGCATCCACCAGGATCCACGCCTGGTCCGGCGCCTCCCAGTCGTCGTCGAGGGTCGTCATGATCTCGAGCAGGGTTGGCGTCCAGTCGCCAGTCCGGAGCCCGCAATTGGCAAGGCCATCCAGCAACCCCGGCACCCAACTCCGGGCCCCGAGCCGGCGGGCAAGGGTCAGACCGGCGCGGGAGGTGGCCAGGGCCGCCCGAGGGTCCCGGACCGCGTCGACGACGACGATATTGTTGATCGCCCGCAGGACGACCTCGCTGAGCTCGAGGGTCTCGGCGAGCTCGCGACCGGCCCGGACCACACCGAGCCCCTCGATCGCCCGGCCGAGGATTGCGAGCGCGGTCCCGCGCGTCACGAGCGTGTCGGCGACGATCGCCCGGAGGTCGGCCCGCTCGGCGGCTTCGAGGACCCGGTCGGCAACCTCGATCGCCCGGCGGTGGTCGTCGCTCAGGAAGTAGGCGCGGGCGAGTTGGCCGGCGATGGCGATACCCGCGGGGTCGGCGGCGAGATCGGCGAACTCGGCCGTCGCGGGCTCGAGCAGGGCGATCGCCTCCTGAGTCCGCAACGGGGCGATCAGGGCTCGCCCGAGGGCGGTTGTCGCTCGAGCGATCGCCGGACGATCGCCAAGGGTGCGCCGGACGTCGATTGCCTTGCGGAGGTGCGCCTCGGCGAGCTCATGCCGGCCGGTCATCGACGCCGCCTGTCCGGCGTGCTCGAGCAGTTCGGCCTCCTCGGCCGGATCGTGAGTGACGGTGAGAGCCTGTTCGAAGAACGTCTGTGCCTGCCCGTGAGAGCCAAGCTCGGCGGCCCGCTCGGCGGCAGCCTTGAGGGCGATCCTTGCCTGGCCGGCGAGCGCATCCGCCTCGGGTCCTTCGGCCGCGTTGGCATGGGCGGCGAGATAGTGGCCGGCCAGGCCGCCGGCGATCTCGTCGGTCCCGAGGCTTTCGAAGAATCGGGCAGCGGCGAGGTGACGCACCTTGCGGTCTTTCTTCGCCAGCGTGTTGTACGCGACCTCGCGGATCAGGGCCTGGACGAAGGCGTATTGACCGCGCTCCGGACTGCGCGGATCAGTCTCCAACGTCAGGAGCTCGCGTCGGACGAGGCTCCGCAGCCGCGGCTCGAGCTCGGCATCCGTGATCCCCGACACGGCCGACAGCCCGGCGAGGGTGAAACTCTGGCCGAGGACCGCAGCGTCCGACACGAGCGTCCGATCGTCCGGGGCGAGGCCGTCGAGGCGGCTCGCGATCAGCGCGGTGAGCGTCTCCGGGACGGCGAGGCTGGTCAGGTCGCCGACCGGTCGATAAATCCCGTCCTCCAGGGCGAGCCTTCCCTCGGCCAGAAGCATCCGAACCGTCTCGACGGCATAGAGCGGGATGCCGTCGGCTCGCTCGACAATCGCCTTCACCGCCGCGGCCGGCAGGCCTGGTACAAGGCCGGCGAGCAGCTCTCGCATGGCGGCTGCGGAGAGCGGCTCGAGGTAGAGCGAGGTGAAGTTGCGCTTGCCGGCACCCCAGTCGGAACGGCGCTCGAGGAGCTCTGGGCGAGACAGGGTGACGACATAGATCGGGACGTTCCGGCTCCACTCCAGGAGGTGGTCGACGAAGTCGAGGAGGCCCGAGTCGGCGTAGTGGAAGTCCTCGAAGACCATCACGACGGGGGCCGTCGCGGCCAGGCGTTCGAAGAACGTTCGCCAGGCGGCGAACAGCTGCTCCGATCCACCCGTGGCGGTCTCGACCCCGAGCAGGGTCAGCAGAGCCGACTCGATCCAGCGCCGCTCGCCTTCGTCCGGGACGTGCTCCGCGAGGGCCCCCGCAATCTTCGTCCGGGTCGTTGGCTCGTCATCGGTCTCGATCAGCCCGGCCCGCCGGCGGACCATCTCGCCGAGCGCCCAGAAGCTGATCCCCTCGCCGTACGCCGGAGAGCGGCCGTCGTGAAACCAGACGGTCTCGACCAGGCCGTCCTCGTACTTCCTGAATTCCCAGGCAAGGCGGCTCTTGCCGATCCCGGCCGGTCCAATCATGCTAACGAGGCGCGCCCGGCGGTCACGGGCGGTCGCGTGGAAGAGATCCTTGAG
>PLZO01000078.1 GCA_003152165.1 Chloroflexota bacterium | reverse complement strand
CACACCGGCGACTTCAAGTTCGACCACACCCCGGTCGACGGCAAGCTGTCCGACTTCCACACCCTGGCCCGCCTGGGCGAGGAGGGCGTGGTCTGCCTCCTGTCCGACTCGACCCGGGCCGAGAACCCCGGCTACACCCCGTCGGAGCGGACGGTCGGCGAGGCATTCCGCGAGATCATGGAGCCGCTCGAGGGCCGGGTGATCGTGGCCACCTTCGCCAGCAACATCGCCCGGGTCCAGCAGGTCCTCGATGCGGCCGCTTCGTTCGGGCGGAAGACCGCCGTGATCGGCCGTTCCATGGAACAGAACTTCCGGATCGCGACCGACCTGGGCTATTTGAAGTACGACCCGGCGATGATCGTGGCCAAGGACCGGATCAACGAGCCGGGCAACTCGAAGCTGGTCATTGCCACGACCGGGGCCCAGGGCGAGCCGATGGCCGGCCTGGCCCGGATGGCCAACCGCGACCACCGTTTCGTGGAGATCCAGCCGGGCGACACCGTGATCGTGAGCGCCAGCCCAATCCCGGGCAACGAGGAATACGTCAGCCGGACCATCGACAACCTGTTCAAGGCCGGCGCGAACGTCTTCTACCATACGATCAAGCGTGCTCACGTGTCCGGCCATGCCAGCCAGGAAGAGCTCAAGCTGATGCTCGGCCTGACCAGGCCGCGCTACTTCATCCCCATCCATGGGGAGTTCCGGATGCAGGTCCAGCATGGCCGCCTGGCCGTCGAGACCGGGGTCGAGCCGGGCAACGTGTTCATCATCGAGAACGGCACGCCGATCGAGATCTTCGACGACGGCACAGCCCATCGCGGCCAGTCGGTCCCGGCGGGCTATGTGTACGTCGACGGCCTGTCCGTCGGCGAAGTAGGCGAGATCGTCCTGCGCGACCGGAAGGCCCTCGCCAACGACGGCATGTTCATGATCGTGGTGACCGTCGACAAGCAGACCGGCGATATCGTCGGCCGGCCGGAGATCATCACCCGCGGCTTCGTCAAAGGCAACGATCAGGACCCCCTGATCCCCGGCGCGATCGAGCGGGTGATGTCGTCAATTGCCAATCCCGGCAATCACATCAGCGAGATCGCTCTGCTCAAGGTCCAGATCAAGGACGGCGTATCGCGCTACCTGTACGAGCAGACGAAGCGGCGACCGATGGTCTTCCCGGTCGTCGTAGAGATCTGAGATGACCGGACGGCGGCGGGCCGCGCCGCGCAGGACACCAAGTCGATCGAGCGCACGCGGCCGGCGCCCTGGGCCCGGGCGGAACGTCAACCCGGAGGTCGTCCGCTCGCTGGTCGGGATCGTCATCCTGGTTATCGGGATCGTGACCCTGATTGCCCTGGTCCTGCCGGGACGCGGCCAGCTGACGGACCTCTGGCGCAACCTGATCGCGCCGTGGTTCGGCACCGGCCGCTGGCTCCTGCCCCCGATCCTGATCGTGGCCGGCCTGTTCGTCCAACGGGCCCGCGGGGATGGCGGCCGATGGGGGCTGGCGCTCCTCGGGGCGACCCTCGCCTACGTCGGCTTCCTGGGGGCGATATCTGGGCCGAACCTGGCCAACGGCGGCCGGATCGGGCGGTTCGTCGGGGACGGCCTGGCCGGCCTGATCACCCATCCGGGCTCGTTCGTCGTGTGCGCCGCGCTGGCTATCATCGGCCTCCTGCTCGCCCTGGACATGTCCCTGCCCACCCTGCTCAAGCCGCTCGGCCGCGGCGCGCGAACCGTTGGCGCCGCCCTCACCGCGCCGGCCGCGGAGGATGACGAACCGGCGCCGGCAGCCAACGGCCGCCGGGTTCGCCGCGACGGCGCCTCGCCGTTGGCCGCTGCGGCTCCCGCCGACGAGGACGAGGACCTCGAAGATCGACTCGACCGTCGGAGCGGGCCACGAGCGACCAGCCCGGCCCAGATGAGCCAGACGATCTGGGCGGGCCGGGGCGATGCCCGCGACGATCGGCCGGCCGGACCGGCTCTGGCGCCAGTCAATGGCAGCGCCGGTGGCCTGGTCCGGACCGCGGCCGCGGCCTTCCTGGAGCCGGCGGTCACGGTCGCCAGCGTGCCGTGGACCCTGCCCACGACCGGGATCCTCGAGATTCGCCCGCCAGGCAAGAGTGGCGGCGGGATGGACCACGCGGAGAACATCCGGGACATCGAAGAGAAGCTGCGCAGCTTCGGGATCGACGCCCGGGTCGTGGGCACGAACACCGGGCCCGTCGTGACCCAGTACGAGGTCCGGCCCGAGAAACACGTCAAGCTGTCCCGGATCGAGGGCCTCCAGGACGACCTGGCGATGGCGCTAGCCGCCCGCTCGATCCGGATCGAAGCGCCGATCCCCGGCAAGGACGTCGTCGGGATCGAGATCCCCAACCACAAGAGTGAGGTCGTCGGTTTCCGCTCGCTGATCGAGGATGCCGATATGCTGGCGGCGACCAGCCGTCTGACGTTCGCCCTGGGCCGCGACGTGTCCGGCCAGCCGTATGCAGTGGACCTGGCCAAGATGCCCCACCTGCTCGTGGCAGGCGCGACCGGCTCGGGCAAGAGCGTATGCATCAATGCCCTGATCACCAGCCTGCTGATGCACGCCCGGCCCGACGAGGTGCGCCTCATCCTGATCGATCTCAAGCGGGTCGAGCTGGCGCCCTACGACGCCCTGCCCCACCTCCTCCAGCACGTGATCGTGGAGCCCCACGAGGCCAAGGCAGCGCTCAACTGGGCGGTCCACGAGATGGAGGATCGCTACAAGCGGCTGGCCTCGCACACCGTCCGCAATATCGCCGCCTACAACGAGCTGCCGGGCGTGGACGAGCGGATGCCGTTCGTGGTCCTGATCATCGACGAGCTGGCCGACCTGATCATGCGCGAGGGTCGCAAGGTCGAGGACCCGATCGTGAAGATCGCCCAGAAGGCCCGGGCCGTGGGAATCCATCTGGTCCTGGCCACGCAGCGGCCGAGTGTCAACGTGGTGACCGGCCTGATCAAGGCCAACGTGCCCAGCCGGATCGCCTTCGCGATGGCCTCCAACGTCGACAGCCGGACCGTCCTCGACCAGCCCGGCGCCGAGGACCTGATTGGCCGCGGTGACATGCTCTACCAGCCGGTCGACCTGCCCCGGCCGGTGCGCCTGCAGGGCGTCTTCGTCAGCGACAAGGAGGTAACGGCGGTGACCGAGCACTGGCGCAAGCAGGCCACCGGGCCGTTCTACGACGAATCGATCTTCGCCTTCGTCGACGGCGACGAGGGCGGCAACGGCCAGTTCGGCTGGCTGGCAAAGCTGGCTGACGACGACATGGTCGTGCGCGCGGCCGAGCTGGTCACGAGGAGCGGGCGGGCCAGCACCTCGTCACTCCAGACCAAGCTGAAGGTGGGCTTCAGCCGGGCCAGCCGGCTGATGGACGAGCTCGAGCGATACGGGATCATCGGTCCCCAGGACATCCGTAACCCGGCGACGCCGCGGATCGTCTACGGCTCGGACAACTGGCTGACCAGCCTCGACGCGGTCGACGACCCGGGCGACTGACCGGCGCCAGGGCGTGGCCCGGCGGAGCCTCCAGCCGGAAGGATCGACACGACGGGGTATCCTGTTAGGCCAGCCCTGCAACGAGACAGCCGAAGTCCGATGACCACTCGAGACCAGGCGCGCCGTCGCGCGGCGGAGGTGCGCTCCGAAGCCGCCTCCCGTGGTGTGCCCTCGAGCCACCCGGTCGCGAGCCTGCCGGAGCGGCTGCTCGCAGCGCGCGAGCGGAAGGGCGTGGACCTGTTTCGGGCCGAGCGTGACACGAAGATCCGGGCGCGCTACCTGGGCGCCCTCGAGCGGGGTGATTACCGCGAGCTGCCCGGGGCGGTCTACACCAAGGGGTTCCTGCGCAACTACGCGCTGTACCTGGGCCTGGACCCCGACGAGATCCTCCTCCAGTGGCGCCGGGAGCGCGGTGACGGGCCGTCCTCGGACCCGGTCCTGGTCGTGCCCCGGACCGTGGTCACACCACGCCAGGGGATCACCATCTCGGCCCGGGTATTCGGCGGGCTGCTCCTCGCCCTCGTCGTCATCATTGTCGTCGGCTACGTAGCCACCCAGCTCGTCCGGTTCTCCAAGCCGCCTACGATCACGGTCACCGACCCGAGCACGGCCGTGGTCACGGTCGACGAGTCGGCCACCTCGTACACCTTGCGGGGCGGCTCCAGCCCGGGGGCCACGATCTCGGTCACGATCCCGGGCCGCAACCAGCCGATCCAGGTGACCGCCGGCCCCGACGGCACGTGGACGGTCGACGTGCAGCTCCGGCGCGGCCTCAACCAGTTCAGCGTGATCGCCACGGACCCGGACACCGGCAAGCAGTCCGACACGCCGTATGCCCTCGTGATCAATGTGCCGATCTCGGCCATCGTCACCCCGGGCCTGACGCTCGACCAGCCGCCCGAGGGAGCCACCTTCCAGAACGGTGCGATTCTCGTCCAGGGCACGGCCGCGAACGCGACCCAGGTGACCGTGAGCGCCGCGTTCAGCGGGCCGGCCAAGACGACGACCGGGACCAAGCCCCTGCCAACGCCCCTGCCGACCCCCGTGCCCCCGCCCGCCCAGACGGCCACGGTCGGCAACGACGGTTCGTTCAGCGTGCCCTTCAACCTGACTGCCGGGAAGTGGACGTTGACGGTGGCCGCGACGGGCACGGCGGGCAAGACGACCTCGCTGACCCGGGTCGTGACGGTGACCTACCGGGGCGTGAACCTGGTGGTCACGATCCACGGCGGCTCGGCCTGGATCAAGGTCTGGGAGGACGGGGTGGTCGACCAGACGATCGGGGCCGGCGGCAAGACGTTCAACGACGGCAAGACGCTGACGTTCAGCGCAACGAATACGATCGAGGTCCGGACCGGCAAGTCGAGCGTCACGTTCTTCACCTTGAACGGCCAGTCCCTTGGCTCGCTCGGTTCCGCGCCTAACCCCGAAACGTGGTTGTTTGCCCCGCCCGCGGCACCGAAGCAGACCAATCATCGGTGAGCGAACTCGAACTCGATCTCCCGGTCCTCGCCGAACGCCTCCAGGTCATCTGCCTGGCAGCCGGCTTGAGCGTGGTCACGGCCGAATCGTGCACCGGCGGCCTGGTCGCCCATGAGCTGACCGAGATCCCCGGCTCGAGCGCCTATTTCCTCGGCGGGATCGTGGCTTACGCGGACAGCACGAAGCAGGCCGCGCTGGGCGTGCCGGCCGAGCTGATCGCCCGCCACGGGGCCGTCAGCGCGCAGGTGGCCCGGGCCATGGCCGAGGGTGCTCGACGGGTCCTGGGCGCGGATCTCGCCGTCGCCGTCACCGGGATCGCCGGTCCGGGTGGGGGAACCCCTGCCAAGCCCGTCGGCCTGACCTACGTCGCGGTCGACGGACCCGGCGGCCGCGATGTTCGCCGGTTCACCTGGGCCCACGATCGATCGGGCAACAAGCGGGCGAGCGCGGCCGCCGCAATCGAGCTGCTGATCTCAGCCACCGAGTCAACCGGGCGGTGACTCGCAGCGTCGAGGAGATCGGGCGGGGCCTCGAACCAACCCGCCCGGCCCGGGCGATCGTGCCCGGCGAGCGGATCCACGTGATCGGCGCGGCAGGCAGTGCCGCCGCCGCCTCGCTCCTGCTCGGCCAGGCCGCCGGGGCGCGCACCTCGGGCTGTGACTCGGGCGAGCCGTCGGCCTACAGTCAGGGCGTCGAGGCAGCCGGGATCCCGATCGCCTGGCAGCACGATGCCGGCCACGTCGTGGGCGAGGGTGGCCACCCGCTCGTCGACCGGATCGCCGTCAGCAAGGCCCTGACCTCGGTCAATCCGGACCACCCCGAGCTGCTCGCCGCCCATGCTGCGGGGATCCCGGCGACAAGCTGCCAGCAGCTCATCGCCGATGCGGCGGCCACGTTCGGAGGGACCCTCCTGGCGATCGCGGGGACCCACGGCAAGTCGACGACGACCGGTTGGCTGGTGCACCTGCTGGCCGAGGCAGGCGAGGACCCCTCGGCCTTCGTCGGCGCGCTCCTGCCGGCCGCCCTGGTCGGTGGCACGGGGCCGTCGGTCGTCCGGCTCGGTCACGGCCGGCCGTTCGTCGTCGAGGCCGATGAGTACGCCGGCAATTTCGATCCGTACCGACCGACGATCGGGGTGCTCCTCAATGCCGACTGGGATCATCCCGACGTCTTTCCCGATCGGGCCGCCGTGATCGACGCATTCGAGGCCTGGATCCGGCGCTTCGGCCCGAATGCCACGCTGGTGGCCAATGCCGGCGACTCGGGCGTGGCGGCGCTGCTGCCGCGACTGGCCGACTGGCCGGGCCAGATCCTCGCGACTGCGGTCGCGACCGCGGGTGTCGACGCTGCCGCTCTGGCGGATGAGCTCCGCCGCACCATTCGGTCGGCGGCTGGCCAGGCGACCGCGCTGACGGCGGACTATGAGGACGATTCCACCTCGTCAGCCGGCCTGTCGCGGCTCACCTTGCATGGGCTGCCCGGCCATCACCTGGAATCAATCGTCGAGCTCAGCCTGATCGGACGCCACAACGCCGACGACGCCCTGGGCGCGGCCGGCGCGGCGCTGGCCTACGGCCTGACGCCCGCCGCGATCCATGGAAGCCTCGCCTCCTTCCGCGGCGTCGCCCGCCGGTTCGAGCTCAAAGGCGACCTGGCTGGGGTCGTGGTTATCGACGACTACGGTCATCACCCGACGGCGATCGCGGCCACGCTCGAGGCTGTCACGTTGCGCTATCCGGGCAGGCGGCGCTGGGCCGTCTACGAGCCACTCACGTTCCACCGGACCGCGGCCCTGCTCGAACAGTTCGCCGATGTCCTGGCCACGGCCGATCGAGTGGCGATCGCCGACATCTTCGCGGTCCGGGACCCGGACCAGACGATCGTCTCGGCCGCGGACCTGGCTCGCGCGGTCGAGCGGCGCGGTACACCGGCCATCGCGCCCGGCTCGGTCGAGGCAACCGCGGACGCGCTCTTGCCACTGGTCGAGCCCGGCGACGTCGTCCTGGTCATGGGCGGCGGCCGCTCAACCGTGATCGCCGAACGCCTCGTGGCGGGCCTGCGCGCCCGGAGCCGTTGAAGGTCAGTCGCCGCCGATGGCCGCCGCGACCGTGGCGCCGCCGCTGGCTGCTGCCGCCTCAAGGGCCGCGAGCTCCTCGCCGCTCAGCTGGCGTGCGGTCAACTCGTGGCCGTCCGAGGTCAGGCAGCGACCCGACTCGAGCTCATATTGCCAGCCATGGAGCGAGCAGGTCAGCACCCCGCCATCGATCGTGGCAAAGCGGGTGAGGTCGGCCTTCATGTGCGGGCAGCGCCGCTGGATATCCCAGCCGTCGAGCACAAACGTGCCCTCGGCCTTCGCCTTCTCGGCGTAGAAGCCCTCGGCGTACTGGAGTCGCTCCAGGTCGAGGCACTTGAACCAGGTGTAGACGAACTCGTTGTAGGGACCCTTTCGGGCGGCCCGGAAGCGCATCGACAGGAAGAGCGAGTTGACCCAGTCGACCTCGTGCTGGCGGACGAGCGTCTCGACCAGCGGCCGGTCGATCCGGAAGACATAGCGGGGGACCTCGATGCCATCCCACGGCCGCACAAGCTGGTCCACGAAGTCGAGGATGATCCCGGCCGGCTGGCCCTCCGGGATCGTGGCCAGTCCCTGGGGTCCGCGCAGGTCGAGCAGGACCGGCGCACCGATGCCGACGCAGATCTGCTCGCCGAAGCCCATCAGCGGCTCGAACCAGGCCTTCAGCTCGGCCAGCAGGTCGAGCGGCGGGCTGGGTTCATCGTTGGGCTCCGCGCCTGAGCCGTCCGGCGCCGGATCGGTGAGGCCGGCCAGCCGCCAGCGTCGATGCTCCGCGTCCAGCAGCGGCCGGACCCGGGCCTGGTAGTCGCGCAGGTACGCCTCACGGTCGTCGAAGATCCGCCGGATCTCCGGTTCAGGGACCGGGTGACTGACCTCGAACGAGCCCGGCCGGAGCTCGCCCACCGAGCCCGGCAGCATCAGCCGTCCAGCGCGGATCCCGCCCGACTGCAGGTGGTCGAGGAAGACCTCCTGATCCGGGAAGATGTTGGCCGGGTCGCGGCGCAGGTCATTGAAGTCGAACAGGTCGTCGTCGAGGAAGCAGGGCGGCCCGGCGCTGGGCACGACGAAGGCCGGTTCCATGATCTCGATGTAGCGCTGAGCACGGGCCAGCTGGACGACCCGCTTCTTGTGGGCGAGGGTTGTCTTCGCCCGCTCCGGAAACTCGTAGACCATCGGGTACCAGATCGCGCCGGAGAACTGCAGGAAGAGTAGGTCGATCGGGCCGAGGGACAGGAGCTTGTCGGGATCGGGCGGGCGCGAGTCGTTCAGATTGAGGAGCCGGGTCTCGCCGTCGTCGACGATCAGGGCCGAATCGCCGATCGGGCCGTCGGTTGGTGCGGTCAGGGCATGGATCAGCACCCGCAGCCCGCCGCCGAGCTCGATCGGCTCGCAGTCGGCCGTCTCGATGAAGTGGCGAAAGCCGAGAGCATGAAGCTCATGGCGCAGGTCGTCGATCAGGTAGTCGGGCAGGAGGACGGTGGCGTCCCTCGCGACGTGCTGGCTGAGCCAAGCCGGGTCGAAGTGATCGTGGTGGAGGTGCGAGATGTACAGGTAGGTTGGATGGCCGATCAGCGCCGGATCGATTCCGTCGTTAGCCGGGAACGGGAACCAGCTGCCGAAATAGGCGGGGTTGAACCAGGGATCGCATAGGATGCTGCCGGCGCGGGTCTCGATGAACAGCCCGGCCTGGCCGAGGAAGGTGACGCGCATCGACCGAGGATACTGGAGCGGGTACCATTGGCGGCCGATCCCCCAAGTGACCCGCACTGACGGAGCGTGTTCATGGCCGGTGACGTCTCGTTCGATGTGGTCAGCGATTTCGATGAGCAGGAGCTTCGGAACGCCCTGGACCAGGTTCGACGCGAGGTCCAGCAGCGCTTCGACTTCAAGGGCGCCCGGGTCGAGATCGAGCAGGAGAAGACCGAGCTCGTCCTGGTCACCGACGACGACTTCCGGGCGACGGTAGTCAAGGACCTGATCGAGTCGAAGGCAATCCGGCGAAACCTCAGCCTGAAGATCTTCGACTGGGGCAAGGTCCAGCCCGCCGGCGGCAACACGGTTAAGCAGGTCATCACCCTCCGGCGCGGCCTGGCGGACGATGTCGCCAAGAAGCTGACCAAGCTGATCCGGGACGAGTTCCCCAAGGTGAAGTCGCAGATCCAGGGCGATGCCATTCGGGTCTCGGGCAAGAACAAGGACGATCTCCAGCGGGTGATCGGTCGCCTGCGTGAGCTCGACATCGAGGTCCCGCTCCAGTTCCAGAACTACCGCTAGGATCGGCGATGGTGACGGACGAGCCGACCGAGACTGCAGCCCTGCCGGAGCCGCAGCCGGCGCCCGAG
>PLZO01000022.1 GCA_003152165.1 Chloroflexota bacterium | reverse complement strand
TCAGCAAACATTACGCCGACTTACGCAACTAAGTACTAGTGACCAGCCCCGAACAGGAGGTCCAGCCAGGCGTCGACCGGCGCGGTCCGGGTGGTGGTCGCGCCGAGCGCGCTCGACGCACTGCCGGGGGCATCTGGCGGGAGCGTCGGCACATCTGCGGCCAGGCTAAAGGGGTGCTCCTGGCGACCTCCCAGGCCGTGGGCCCGGGCCTCGATCTCGATATAGGCCTGTTGCTGGATCAGGGTCCGTTCCGCGGTCAGCGTCTGGATCTGGGCGCTGAGTGCCTGGTTGTCCCGGGTCAGCTGGCCTGCCCGGTTGGCGGCCTCGGCCGCGTCACCCACCTGGCGCGACAGGGCAAGCACGATCCAGGCCGACAGGACGGCGGCCAGCAGGATCGCAATGCGCCGACGAGTGATCCCCGCGACCGACAGGCCGGCCAGATCACGACCGCGGGCGAGGATCCCAAGGCCGCTGTCGAGACTCTCGGCAGGAGCGCCGAGCGGATCGTCGAGGAGCTCGCGCTGATCATCCTGCCTGCCGGTCATTGCGTTGCAGCGTAGCTACCGGCAGCTGAGGTGTCAAACCGCGGGGGGGGTCTCGCTGTGACAGGAGAGCTGACGCACAGGTGCGCGATGGTGCCTGCTAGACTGCCACATATTTCGTACCCATGTTCTATTTGGAGGACCCTATGCGCACCTACGCACCGGCTACGGTCGACGCGGTCCTCGATGGCCTGCTGGCCGAGCCGTCAATCGCCCGAGGCGTGGTCCACTACCAGCTGATCCCTGCTCGCGCCGCCCGAACGGCCCCGCTGCCGACCTGGCTCGACGCGCGTATCAGGACAGGCCTCGAGCGGCGTGGAATCAGCCAGCTGTACATCCACCAGGCGGAGGCGGTCGAGGCGGTCCATGCGGGCCGGGACGTGGTCGTGGTCACCCCTACGGCGTCCGGCAAGTCGCTGTGCTACACCCTGCCCGTCCTTCAGGCCCTGGCCTCCGATCGGTCGGCCCGGGCCCTCCTCCTGTTTCCCACGAAGGCCCTCGGTCAGGACCAGGTTGCCGAGTTCAGCACACTCGCCCAACTCTCTGGTCTCCACGTTGCTGCCGCCACCTACGACGGCGACACGCCAGCGCCGATCCGCTCGGCAATTCGGACCGCTGGCCAGGTGGTGGTCACCAACCCGGACATGCTCCACGCCGCCATCCTGCCGCATCACACGAAATGGTTCGAGCTCTTCGAGCAGCTCCAGGTGATCGTGGTCGATGAGCTCCACACTTACCGCGGCGTCTTCGGCAGCCATGTCGCCAACGTCCTGCGCCGCCTTCTTCGGCTGTGTGCCCACTACGGCTCGAAGCCGGTCATCGTGTGCTGTTCGGCCACGATCGGCAACCCGCTCGAGCTTGCCAGCACACTGACCGGACGGACGCCCCAGCTCGTCGACCGGAACGGCGCGCCAGCCGGCGAGCGCCATCTTCTGCTGGTCGATCCGCCGCTCCTCGATGCCGCCAGCGGTGCACGCGGATCGGCGCTGACCCTGGCCAACCGATGGGCGCTGCCTTTCCTGCGCGCCGGTCGCCAGACCATCGTCTTCGGCCGCTCCCGGACGTCGGTCGAGTTGCTCCTGACCGGGCTGCGCGAGGCACTCCGTGAGCATGCCGGGCCACGCTCCAGGGTACGTGGCTATCGAGGTGGCTATCTGCCCACCGAACGCCGCTCGATCGAGCAGGGCCTGCGCGACGGTGAAGTCCTCGGCGTAGTCAGCACCAATGCGCTGGAGTTGGGCGTGGACATTGGCCGGCTCGATGCCGCGATCATCGCCGGCTATCCCGGGTCGATCGCCGGAACGTGGCAGCAGATTGGCCGGGCCGGCCGGCGCAGCGGGGTGAGCGTCGCCGTCGTGATCGCTAGCGGCTCGCCCGTGGACCAGTACGTGATCCACCATCCGGATTTCCTGCTGACCGGCGCACCCGAGGAGGCCCGTCTCGACCCCGACAACCTGCACATCCTGCTGGCCCACCTGAAGGCAGCCGCCTTCGAGCTGCCGTTTGAGCCCGGCGAGACGTTCGGCCCGGGACCAGCCGATGACCTGCTCGCGTTCCTGGCCGAGGATCATCACGTCCGGCAGGCAGGCGACGGACGGTGGTACTGGTCGAGCGAGAACTTCCCGGCCTCGTCGATCTCCCTGCGGACAGCTGCCAGCGAGAACGTCGTGATCATTGACACGACGCAAGATCGGCCACGGGTGATCGGCGAGATCGACCTGTTCGGCGCCCAGACCACCGTCCACGAGGACGCGATCTACCTCCACGAGTCGGCCCAGTTCCATGTCGACCGCCTCGACTGGGCTGAGCGCAAGGCGTATGTCCGGCGGGTCGACGTCGATCACTACACCCAGGCTGACGTCGCCGTGACCCTCAAGCCCCTCGACACGTTCGCCACCGCCGACCTACCGGGCGGCCGGCGCGAGCACGGCGAGGTGATGGTCGCCAGCCTGGCCACGATCTACAAGAAGCTGAAGTTCATCACGAACGAGAACCTCGGCTGGGGACGGATTCACCTGCCCGAGATCGAGCTCCAGACCACAGCCGCCTGGCTGACCCTCGACCCAGCCGCGGTGCCGAGCGGCCCCGGTGGGAGATGGCGGCGGGACGAGCTGGACGTTGCCCTGCTCGGCGCAGGTCGCGCCTTCCAGGCGGTCGGGAGCTTCCTGCTGATGGTCGATCCAGCTGACCTCGGGCTTGTCTGCCAGGTCCGCTCGCCCCACCACGAGGCGCCGACGATCTACCTCTACGAAACCGTGCCGGGCGGCGTCGGCCTGTCCGAACGGCTGTTCGGACGGACCGAGGAGCTGATCGCCGGGGCCACCGAGCTGATCGCCGGATGCGCCTGCGACGCAGGCTGTCCGAGCTGCACGGGCCCTCGCCTCGAACCCGGGATCAACGCCCGCGCCCTCGCCCTCCGGCTCCTGGCCGTCATGGGCGGGACGGTTCCGGCCCGAATGACGTGACCGCCGCAGGCCTCGCGCACCCATGAGCGAGAGCGCGATCCTCGAGCGGCGGCTCGACCGTCTTCGGCTGGAGCGCGATGCCGCCCTGCAGCGGCCGGCCGACCGGCGAGCTCCCGCGGCCCCGTGGGCGGCACTGGCGCGCTCAGCCGAATCCCGCGCGGAGCGACTCGCGACATCCCTCGATGGAACCTGGGTCCAGGGTCCGGGCGGAGGCCACGTGCGGATCGAACCCGAACCGATCGAGCTTCCAATCGACCGGGATCGGGTCGCCGCGCTACCCGACCATCCCGGACCAGATGTTCCCCTGGTCTGCCTCGACACCGAGACGACCGGCCTGGCCACCGGCGCGGGAACCCTGGCGTTCCTCGTCGGACTCGGCTGGTGGACCGGCTCCACGTTCCGCCAGGTCCAGCTCCTCCTGCCGGACGAGGCGGGCGAGGGCGGACTCCTCGATGCCCTGGCCGGCCTCCTGCCGCCGGCCGGCTGGCTGGTCACCTACAACGGCAGGAGTTTCGACTGGCCGCTGCTCGTTGCCCGGTTCCGGTTCAACCGACGACCGCCGCCAACTCTTGCCGGCCACTTGGACCTGCTGCCGTTCGTTCGACGCGTCTACCGCCACCGGCTGACCGATGCCAGGCTCAAGACGGTCGAGTCGGAGCTGCTCGGCGCACGACGTCAACACGATATCGAGGGCTGGGAGATCCCCGGCCGCTACCTCGAGATGCTCCGGGGCGGCCCGGTCGAACCGATCGGCGAGGTGGTTCGCCACAACCACGCGGATGTTCGCTCGCTCGCCCGCCTGATGGCCCACGCGGAACGGCATCTCGGGGCGACCACGGATCGCCGGTCGGCCCCCACCGGGGACCTGTTCGGGCTCGCCCGTGCCTACCGACGGAATCGCCGCGATGACGACGCGCTCGATTGCCTCGATGCCGCCCTCGAGGGCCCGCCCCGTTCCGGGTCGAGCGTCGGGCCGGACCGAGCCGGACGGTCGTGGTCGACGATCCTGACCCAGCGGGCAGACGCAACCGGACCGGAAGTGGCCAGTCCGGTCCGGCTCGAGATGATCGTCGAGCGGGCTCGCCTGTTGCGGCGACTCGGCCGGCATCGCGAAGCACTCGAGGCCTGGCGGGACGTGGCCCATGGCGGCGGGCCGGACGCCGCGTTCGCCTGGATCGAGGTCGCCAAGGTCCTGGAACACCGCGAGCACGACCCGGTCGGTGCCCTGGGCGCCTGTGCTGCCGCCGACCGGCTGGCCCAGCGCGCCCGGTTCCTGGGTCGCCCGCTACGGACCGTCGAAGCCGACCTTGCCCGGCGCCGGGTCCGCCTGGCCAAGCGGGTCCATGGGCACCCGGACGGGCGCATGGAGCCTGGTGCCAAGGCGATCGGCGTCGCCCCGGTTCCCTTTGCGATTGGCTAAAGATCACCTGCTATTGCTCGGCAGACGATGTCGAAACCGATGTCCAGATCGTGCGCCGTCTCGGCTGACGTCGGCGCTCTCGGGCGCACGCGAATCCTCAAACGGTGCGGCGTCGCGCCTCGCCAGCCAGCCGGGACTCGATCGCTGCCCGGTCCGGGACTGCCGAAAGGCCGATACCCTCGACCGCCAGCGCGCCGGCGGCCGCGGCCCAGCGCGCGTCGTCTGGGGTCAGGCCGGCGTCGCGCGTCGCCGGCTGGTTTCGAATCGTCGGTGCCGCGGCAAGCGCGGCGAGGAAGACATCGCCCGCGCCAGTCAGATCGACCTGGCGAGCGGCGAGGGCCCGGTACCACAGGTGCGACCCAGCGGCGCGATCCCCCGCAGTAATGATCACGCCGCCGGCATCCCCCTCCGTCACGACGAGCCGGGAACCGTGCGTCAGGCAGACCCCAGCGGCCTCGAGCGAGGTCTCCGGACCGAGGTCCTCGCCGCTCACGCCCACGATGTCGGCCCGGCTCAGCAGCGCGCTGCGAACGGGCGCCTTGCGCCCGGTCCGCTGGCCGGCAACGAGCACTCGCAGCAGGCCTTGCCAGCCAAGGGTCAGGCGAGCTTGCTCGGGCACGACGGCTGCCCATTCCGGCAGGATCTCGTCGGACACCGGGACGACGAGCCACGAGGGTGCGCGCGCCCAGGCCGGCAGAATCGCGACGACCGGCAACGGATCGCCGGGTTCGACGTACGTCTGGACGCGGCCGGAGGGGGTCTCGACATTCTCGAAGATCGGGCCCTGGGCCAGGGGCATGACCTGGACGGCCACCCCGGCGGCGCGGAGCAGCTCGAATTCAGCGGCTCCCGCGGCGATCCCGTCGGCACCAACCACGGCCGCCGCCCGCAGGCCCAGACGAGCAGTCGTGAGAGCCGCATAGGCGACTCCACCGCCCAGTCGCCAGCCGCGCGGATCATCCCTCGTCACGTCGCGACAGACATTGCCGACGTGGACGACGTCGAACTCCCCCCGCTCGGGGTATCGTGACGCCATGTACTTCTACGAACTCCACGAGGGCGACGGCGACATCTTCTCGGACCTCATCCTGGTCCACGAAGAGCGGTTCGAGCCGGACGAATTCGTCGAGCTCGTGCGGGCGGCCAGCCGGCGAGTTCGCGACTCGTTCGATGAGAATACGCTGATCGAGGCGGTCGCCCGGGTGCTTGAGGAGGAGCAGGGCTTCACCCCGGTCAGCGACGATCGCCTGACCGCCTCCGTGCTGGTCAGCCAGAGCGAGGAAGAGACGCAACTCACCGCGATCGAGGTCGCCGACCAGGGTCCTGACTGGGGCGATGAGGACATCGACGAGAACGACATCGACGAGGACGACCTGCCCGACTACCGGGCAGTCATCGCCGAGCTCCGCCCCAAGGGCGACTCGCAGCTCAACTAGGAAGCCCGGTCGACGCGCCGCGGGCCGCCCGACGACCCCGCTACTTGCTGAACAGGATCTCGACCACGTCCCCATCGCGGACGAGGTAGGTCTTGCCCTCGGAGCGCAGCCGGCCGTGCTTGCGGGCCTCGGCCATTGAGCCGAGCTCAAGGAGGTCTGCATAGGCCACCGTCTCGGCCCGGATGAAGCCCCGGGCGAGGTCGGTGTGGATCGCTCCGGCCGCATCGACCGCTGTGGAACCGGCCGGGATCGGCCAGGCCCGGACCTCGTCCGGACCGGCGGTCAGGAAGCTGACCAGCCCGAGCAACCGGTAGGACAGGGCGATGACCCGGTCAAGGCTGGAGCCGTGGATCCCCAGTTCCGCCATGAAGGCCGCGGCCTCGTCCGCGTCGAGCTCGCCCAGCTCCATCTCGATCCTGGCGCTGAGTGCGTCGACGATTGCCCCGCGGTGCTCGTAGCGCTCGGCGATCCCGGTCACGATCTCCGCCTCCCGGACGATATCGGCCTCGCCGACGTTCAGGACGACGAGGACCGGTTTCTGGGTGAGGAACCGGAAGCCACGCAGGGCCTTTTCTTCGTCGCTGCTCAGCTCGACGTCGCGGATCGGCGCACCCTCCACGAGTCCGGCGTAGAGCCGGGCCAGGATCACCTCCTCGCGCTCGTTCGACTCGCGCTCGGCCGGGGTACCGTGGCGCCCGGGTGCCCGGAGTCGCTCGAGGCGGCGCTCGGTGACCGTCAGGTCGGCCAGGATAAATTCGAGGTCGAGCCGCTCGAGGTCACGCCAAGGATCGACCGAACCCTCGGGATGTGGCGCCGATGGGTCTTCGAACGCGCGGACCACGTGGAGCAGGGCATCCGCGTCGCGCAGCCGGGCGAGGTGCTCGGCCGGCAGCTCTTCGGTTCCGATCCGGCCGTCGGAGGATGCCGGAGACGCCGGCAGGTCGGCGTAGGTGACGTCCGCCTGGACGATCTTCTTGGGTTTGAAGATGGCCGCGAGCCGGTCGAGCCGGACGTCGGGCACCTTGACCACCCCGACGTTCAGCTGCATCCCACCGAATCCGCCGGTCTCGGCGTGGCCCCGGGTCAGGGTGTTGAAGACGGTGGTCTTACCCGCTCCGGCAAGCCCGACGATCGCGATCTGCATGCGGCCCGATTGTCGCCGATCACGGCGGTCGACGTTCGGTCAGTACCCGGCGGCGGGGTCGACCACGTTCACGAGGGGCTGGCCCGCGGCGTAGCGGCGCAGGTTCGCGCAGAACAGCTCGACCGAGCGATCGAGAACGCGTCCACTGGACCACGAGGTGTGGGGCGTGACGATCACGTTGTCCATGTCGTAGAACGGCGAGCTCGGCGGCAGCGGCTCATCCCGGAACGTGTCGAGAATCGCCCCACCGATGTGACCCTCGCGCAGGGCGCGCAATAGAGCTCGCTCGTCGACGAGTCGACCTCGAGCCACGTTGATCAGCCACGCACCCGGCTTCATCGCCTCGAGTGCCGGGCCGTCGATCAGGCCCTCGGTCGTTGGCGTTAGCGGCGCTGCGAGGACGACGAAGTCGGACTCCGCCAGCAGCGCGGTCAGGCCGTCCGGACCGAGGACCTGGTCGAGAACGAGCCCCTCGCCGGTCGAGCCTGCGCCGGGGCGGGCCTCATCCTGCGGCGGCTCGCCATGCGGAGCTGCAGCCGCCCCGGCCTCCGACCGGCGGCGGGTTGCGATCACCCGGCAGCCGAACGCCGTCGCGAGCGTCGCCACCGCCCGCCCGATCGAACCCAGGCCAACGATCCCCACCGTCACGTCGCTCAGCTCGGCGCCCTCGAGCGGCTGCCATGTCCGCTCGCGCTGGAGCTCAAGGAGCTGTGGCAGGCGCCGGCTGACCGCCAGGATCATCATCAGCACGTACTCCGCGATCGGCCGGGAGAAGACACCCCGGGCGTTCGTGATCAGCAGGTCGCGCTGGCGGCTGCCGGGGGTCAGGACCCGCTCGACGCCGGCCGTCGCCGAGTGGACCCAGGCCAGCCGAGGAGCTCGAGCCAGGAAGCGGTCGAAGGCATCGGCGCCCAGAAAGCCGCACAGCAGGACCTCGACATCATCGACCGGGCCATCGGCCAGCCCTTCGAACGAGATCATGACCAGGCGTGAGCCGGGCGCAGCGGCTCGGATCCGCTCGAGGTCCCGCGAGCGGTAGCGAGCCGAGAGGATCGGACTGAGGGCGATCGCGGCGGGCACGCCGTGCGGCCCACGGCCTGGACCGACCACCCGGCTGCTCTCGCTCAAGCGTTGCCCCTTGACGCGATGACCCGCGCCAGCCAGCGCTCGGGGGCGTCGATCTCACCGTCGCGGGGCAGGCTCTCCGGCCCATCCCAGAGCCGGTTGAGGGCGGTCGAGCCGCCGGCCAGGGCGATCGCCGCGACGAACCGTTCGCCCTTGCGGTACTGCTCCATTTTCAGGTCCATCCCGATCAGCCGCATCATCGCCCGCTCGACGCCCGTCCTCTTCTGGTCACGCCGGGCATGGAAGCGCTCGCTGATCCGGTCGAGGCCGGGCACGAGGTCACGACCGTACTCATCCATGACGTAGTCACTGAAGCCCTCGAGCAGGCTCATCACCGCCTGGGTCTCCCGGAACAGCCGACGCTGTTCGCCGTCCATCAGCCGCTCCATCCAGTGCTCGGCACCGGCCTCGCCCCGAAGCGACCGGCCGAGGCGCTTCAGGCCGTCCCGACGGAGCAAGGCTGCCCCGTTCGAGAAGCCCGTCAGCTGGCGCTCGAGTCGCTCGGCGAGATAGGGTCGCAGCCAGGGGTGGGCCTCGAACTCAAAGGCGTGGGTCGTCTCATGCAGCGCGATCCAGATCCGAAAGGGATCGAGCGGGATATCGAGCAGCTTGGCCGTCTGGCGGATGTTCTCTTCGACGAAGAGGAGTCGGCCCGGCGTCGTCTCGGCCGTTAGGAGAGCCAGGTCGTACTGACCCAGCACGCGGCCACCCATGAACCCCAGGAGATAACCAATCTGGTGGGTCGTGACCCAGCGGTTGGCGATTGCCAGGGTCGCCGGGACGAGCCCACCGCCGGTCGGTACGACCTGGTCGAGGAGTTGGCCCTCGAGCCGGCCGATCAGGTCGGCGAAGCTCGCCGCGTTGGCCCGTACCCAGCCGGCCCGGTCGACGACTCCGACCCGATCAACGATGCCCGGTAGCTCGGTCCCCAGGGCGTCGGCCAGACGGGGCACGACCAGGGCCATCGCCGCGGCGTAGGCCGGCTCGGATCGCCGGAGCTCGGCGGCGTCGAGGCCGCCGGGCGCCTTGCGCAGCCTGCCAACCGCGACGGCTTCGGCCTGGGTCCAGTCAACCAGGCCCCGACGGGCCGAGCGCTCGACCCGTCGGCCCAGCACGGTCACGGCGGCGCCGAGGGCCGATCCCACCAGGAATCCGGCCTGCCACAGCCGGTCGTCGCGGCGCGGGTTGGTCATCAGACAGGAACCCCGAGTTCGATCGCCTCGACGTCCAGGAAGCCGCCGGCGAACAAGCGGCCGGCCAGATCTTGGAATGAGTCCACCGATCCGGTCGTCAGCTGGCGATGGACAATTGGTCGGATCGTGGTCGTGGGCCGGTCGTGGCCATTGCGGCCCGGATCGGCCGCGGTCCCGCGCGTCGAGCCTGGCGCCTCGAGCCCATTGATCGCGAGGAGGTCGCCGAGCGCCCCGGCAGTAGCCGTGGCCGAGTCGACCAGCGCAATCCGCTCGCCGCTGACGGCTCGGATCGCTGGCTCGATCAGCGGGTAGTGGGTACAGCCCAGGAGGAGCGTGTCGATTCCGGCCGACGCGGGCTGCGGCCCGCTCGGGGCGCCATCGGGGGTGCGCCGGCCGAGCAACCCCGCGAGCGACTCGCGGACGATCGCTTCAACCTCGGGGCCAGCCAGCCGGCCGGACTCGACAAGTGGCACCAGGGCGGGCGTCGCATACTCGTAGATCTCGATCGCCGGGTTCTCTTCCTTGATCGCCTGGAAGTAGGCATGGGAACGGACGGTGGCCGACGTCGCGATCACCCCGACCCGTCGGTTACGGGTCGATAGGGCCGCGGTCACGGCACCGGGCCGGATCACGCCCAGGATTGGCAGGTGGTGTCGCCGGCGCAGGTCAGCGAGGGCGATCGCCGTCGACGTGTTGCAGGCGATCACGATCGCCTTGACGTCCCGCTCGGCCAAGCGCTCGATTGCCTGCCGGCTGAACGCGAGGACCTCCTCATCCGATCGCGGGCCGTACGGCGCACGGGCGCTGTCGCCCAGGTAGATCGTTGATTCCCGAGGGAGCCGCCGGAGGATCTCCCGGAGGACCGTCAGGCCGCCCACGCCGGAGTCGAAGACGCCGATCGGACGCGGGTCGGACACCGGACCTAGCGCCGCGCCCCGACCGGGACCCTGTCGCCGACGAGAAGCTCGGATGCCACCCGAATGATGTCCAGGCTGACCTGAGCCCCCGGCTCGGTCAGGACGAAGGGCACCCCCCCGTTGTTCGCCTCGATCACCAGCCGGCCATCGGACACGACGAAGTGCTCGGGCACCCGGCCGATTGCCTTGGCCAGCTCGTTGAGGTCCATCCCGCCCGACGAGTCGGCCCGATTGACCAGGTAGCGGACCTTGCTCGGCGAGTAGCCGATTGAACGGAAGGTATCGGCCATGGCCAGCGTGTTGTGGATGGTCGTCGAGTCGAACGTGACAATCTCGATGATCGTGTCACACGCATCGAGGAAGCTCAGGGTTGTGTCGGTCAGGGCGGCCGGCGTATCGATCACGACGACCGCGTAGACGCGCCGCAGGAGCGACAGGATCTTGTCCACGTCGCGCACCGTGACCATCTCGGCCTGCTCGATCCGGGGCGGAGCGAGGAGGATGTCCACCCCTGAAGGGTCGCGCCACATGACGTCGGCCAGGTCCGACTCCTGGACCCGGTCGGTGGGCAGGTCGAGGATTGATGGCGCGTCCGGCGGAACCTTCAGCAATGAGCGCAGGTCGCCGAACTGGAGGTTGCCGTCGATCAGGGCCGTGCTCCTGCCAGCCTGGGCCATGGCCACGGCCAGGTTGAACGCCACGGTCGTCTTGCCCACGCCGCCCTTCGGGGCGAAGACGGTCAGGACCCGCGATCCGGCCGCCTCCTCGCTCGCCTGAAACGAGCGGTGGACGCCCGACACCTTGTTCATCAGATCGAAGCCCGAGAACGGCATCATCAGGACCGCCTGGATGCCGCGCTCCGGGTCGGGCTCGATCGGGTGCTGGGGGACCGTGAGCACGATGATCGGCACGCCGATCCCACCGCTATGGAGCTGATCGACGAGCTGGAGGCCCTTGACCCGGCCCTGGAGCAGGGCGTCCACGACCAGGACATCGGGCCGGAGCTGGCTGATCTGGCCGACGGCCTTTGAGCCATCCGTCAGGACGTCCAGCAGACTGATCGCGCTCTGCGAGTTGAGGAGGCCGCGGATGTACTGGGCCACTTGCGGCACGTCTTCAACGATCAGGAGCCGGATCTGGTCCTTGCCCATCGTTCGACGATACCATGCGGGCGATGCCCGGCTACCCCACCGATCGGGCCATTGTCGGCACTGCCATCGAGGCTATGGACGCCTGGCCACGAGGATCGCGCGCTCGCTGCCGGGCCCGAGCGGTTCGAGGCCGTAGTCGCCGGCCAGCACCTCCACCTCCAGGCCGGCTGCTCCAGCCAGGTCGACAAGCTCGCCGGCGCCGATCAGGCGAAGCGTGTCGCGGCGGATCCAGCGCAGCGCCGGCTCCCCGGGCAGCCCCTCCTCGTAGATCGCACTGAGC
Organism: Chloroflexota bacterium; assembly: GCA_003152165.1. Lineage (GTDB taxonomy): Bacteria > Chloroflexota > Limnocylindria > Limnocylindrales > CSP1-4 > Palsa-1033. The sequence continues at coordinate 54,743 of PLZO01000022.1, read as the reverse complement.
AGGACCGTGGCAGTCGCCGCATCGTGGAGCGCCGAGACCGTCTTCGTCACGGTCCGGCCGGTCTCCGGATCGATCCGGACGTAGTCGAGCAGGAGGCGCTGGTCGTAGCGAGCCAGGTCGGCCGCGTCCGGCAGCCAGATATCCACGACCGCCAGGCCGCCCGGGACGAGCGCCGCGGCCAGGGACTCGATGGCCGCCCGCTGCTCGTGCCGGCCGGCCATGAGGAAGAGCGCGTTGAAGCCCAGGATCGCCAGGTGGTAGGTCGGTTCGGACGGTCGCCATGTCGTCAGATCGGCCAGGACCGTCGTGACCCTGCCCGGCTCGGTGGCGATTAGGCGGGTGAGCATCGCCGGGTCGAAGTCAACGGCCGTGACCTCGTAGCCGGCCGTGGCGAGCGGCCGGACGATTCGGCCGGTGCCCGCCGCCAGCTCGAGGATCGGGCCACCGGTCCGCGCGGCCAAGGCGAGGTAGAGCCCAATGTCATCGCCTGAATCCTCGGCCAGGTCCAGGTCGTACAGCCGGGCCAGAGCGTCGGCACGAGGGTCGGCGCCGGTCACGCGACGGGCGGCTCCCAGCGGATGGTGGTCCCCGCCCGTTTCTTGACGGCCAGCGCACTGATCGCCTCGAGCGCCGCCCGGTTGGCGGCCATCGCCGTCGTCTCGGCGTGGTCGTACGGCGGCGCGACCTCGACAATATCCATCCCGCAGAGCTCCACTGCAGCGACGATCTGGCGGATCGCCCGGAGGACCTCCCGGGTGAGCATGCCGCCCGGTTCCGGCGTCCCGGTGCCCGGCGCCAGGCCCGGATCGATCACGTCGATGTCGATGCTCAGGTAGACATAGTCCGGCCCGTCGAGCGCCTCAGCGATCGCGTCGGCTACGACTGCCTCGGCTCCGCGGTCCTCGATCTCGCGCATGAGGTGGTAGCGCAGCCCGTGCGCCCGCATCCACTCGAAGACATCGACTGGTGGCCAGTAGCCACGCAGGCCGACCTGCACGAAGTTGGAGCCCTTGACGGCGCCCGATTCGATCAGCCGGCGCATCGGGGTGCCATGGCCGGCCAGCACACCCCAGTCATCGTTGGCTGTGTCGGCGTGGGCGTCGAAATGGACGATCCCGATCGAGCCCGGTCGGCGGACTTCGGCAATCGCCGTGGCTGCTGGCCAGGTGATCGAATGGTCTCCCCCGAGGACAATCGGGATCGCACCGGTCTCAGCGACCTCGCGAACCTTGCGATAGATCATCGCGTGGGCGCGCTCGGTCCAGGCCGGTACGACGTTGGCGTCACCCGCATCAACCACATCGAGCACCTCGAATGGCTCGACGCCGAGCTGGAGCGAGTTGATCGATCCCGACGTGTACTGGGCCTCGCGGATCGCGCGGGGACCGAACCGCGCGCCCGACCGGTGGCTCACAGCGTCGTCGAACGGCGCGCCGATGATCGCGACATCCGCCCGACGGGCGCGCAGGACGGTCGGGTCCGTGACCCAGGGCAGGTTCATGAACGTGGTTGGGCCGACGTACGTGGGCAGGTCGAAGTCGGAATATGCCTCGTAGTCGCGGTTCCAACCGTTGGCCACGGCGAAGCTGTCGACCGGGGCGGGGTCAGGGCGCTGGGCCATCGGGACCTCCGGGAGACGGGTCAACGAGGTCTGGCAAGGGCGCCCGATGCCGCCAGCTGATCGCGTCTTCTGGGGACGCCGCCGGTTCGCATCGACCGTCCAGCGGGGCGCCGCGGCCATCCTAGCACTGCCCAAACCGCCGGCTTCGGCCCGCTGCCCCCGGCGCGCCGGGGTGAGACCCAGCCCTCAGGCGCCCGCCCGGAATTCCTGCCACGCCGCCTTGACCAGCGCCGGATCGGCGAACAGCTCGTAGGCAGTCTGAGCCACGACGGTGGCCACCAGTAGGGTGACGTCGTCGGCATAGGGCAGGCCGGCGGCATCGCGAAACTCAATCGAGTGACTGGCGACTCCGGCCGGACAGATCGCCACGCACGGGTGGATCGTGGGCACGACCTGGCTGACGTTGCCCATATCGGAGCTGCCCAGGTTGTCGGGCCGCGGCCCGGCGATCACGCCGTAGGCGGCCAGGTTCGCGCCGAACCGATCGGCCAGGACCATGTTGTTGCGCATCGTGGACGCCCGCCCGCTGAAGACGACCTCGACCGTACAGCCGGTGGCCAGTGCCGCGGCCCGGCAGAGATCCTCGAAGCGGACCCGCATGCGCTCATACTCGGCCTCATCCGGCGAACGGACCATGAACCAGGCGAGGGTCCGCTCCGGAATGATGTTCGCCGCTGTGCCGCCCTCCACGATGATCCCGTGGATGCGGGCATCGGGCCGAAGCTGCTGGCGCCACAACCCGACCGAGCTGAACAGCAGGATCATCGCGTCGAGGGCATTGCGCCCTTCCCACGGGTCGGACGCGGCGTGAGCCTGGAAGCCGTGGAACGTCACGTGGACGTCCTCGCTGACGAGCAGCCCGCAGGTGACGTGGGTGGCATCCGATGGGTGGTACAGAAGGACTGCATCAAGTCCTTCGAACAGTCCATCGTCGAGCATTACGGCCTTACCCGAGCCGCGCTCCTCGGCGGGGGTTCCCAGGAAGACAATCTCACCGGGGAGTTCGGGGGCGACGCCCGCTAACGCGATCGCCGCACCAACCCCCGACGCCGCCATGGTGTTGTGGCCGCAGCCGTGACCGAGACCGGGCAGCGCATCGTACTCGGCAAGGATCCCGATCCTGGGCCCCTCGCCGCCCGGCTCGACAGCCCGCCCGCCACGGAGCCGGCCACGCACGGCGGTTGCCAGGCTGCCGGCTGGGTGCTCGACCGCAAAGCCCCGGGCACGGATCGCTTCGGCGACCCAGCCCGCTGCCTGGACCTCCTCAAAGGCCGGCTCCGGGTTGGCATGAATTCGGTGGCTGAGGGCCAGGATCTCGGTGCGATTCGCGTCGACCACGGCGGCGATCCGGGCCTTGGCCCCCGCGAACGGCCCGGCCGGCTGGGTTCCGACCAGGGGCAGGATCGGACTCGGCTCCGGCCGCGCTGCGGGCTCCGTGGCCGCTGGGACTGGTCCTGCGTTTGCCGATTGGTGGGTCATCTGGGTCTACCTTGTGCTGCGGAGGAGACGAGCCGGACCCTCAACGGTCGACCGACAGGGTGGCCTCGGCCACGCCAACGATCACGAGCACGAAGAGGGCGATCGGCAGGCTGAACGCGTTCTCGAGACGAAGCACGACAAACAAGGTGATCACGAAAGCCACCCACACTCCTCGTCGCAACGCCCGGATCCAGTCGCCCCGGTAGGCGATCCGGGCGTGCCGGCTGAAGACGGCCAGCCACAGCAGCGGGACCGTGGTCAGGCCGACCGCCGCCCCAATGAGGATGGCGCCGGTGAACGCAGCCTGGCTGCTCGTCCGGGGATCCTGGGTGGTCACGATGATGAACACGGCGATCCAGGCCACGAGGGCGGCCAGCAAGGTCGCGATGTTGATCAGGCGGTCCCGGGGCTCCATGCTGTGGCGAGTCTACCGGCGAGCCGCAGCGCGGCTCAGGCCAGCGCTGATTCGAGCGCCTCGAGCGAGTCGATCTCGAGATCCGGTTTCACCGACCCGTCCGGCTTCGAGGCCGGCAGCGGCGACTCGACCTGTCGGTGGCGGAAGTAGGCGGCCCGCCAGCCGGCCCGTTTCGCGCCGACGATGTCGGCGGCCCAGTCATCGCCGACGTGGAGGATGGCCTGGCCCTCGCTGCCAAGCGCCGCCTCGGCGGCCCGGAAGATCCGCGGATCCGGCTTGATCGTGCCGACCCGCTGGGAGACAATGACAGCACGAAGGAACGGCTGCCAGCCGGCTGCCTCGACGTACGCATCGATCGTGGATGCCAGGGGCCAGTTCGACAGCACGGCCAGACTGAACCGCTCCGCCAGCCGCTGGAGCAGCCGGCCGACCTCGGCCGGCGGCGGGACCACCGCCACGAAGGCCCGGCTGTACGTGTCGACCGCGAAGGCGACCTCGATCGGCGTGGACCGCCGGGCAGCAGCATCGTCGTCCCACGACCTGGTCCGTGGCGGCGGGGGCATCCCCCGGAGCCGGGCAAGGACACGGACGACCCGCCGGTCAAGGTCAACCTCGCGCAGCCTTGGTACTTCCTCAGCAAACTGGCGCTCGCGCTCCTCGGCCCAGGCCGCTCGGAAGGCGTCCGGATCGAGGCCGCCGCACCGCTCGACCACGGCCGCCGTCATCCGTTCGACGACGGTCTCCAGATCGGCTCGGCTGACCGGCACAAGCGTGTTCCCGAAGTCAAAACTGATTGCGCACAGGTCCGGGAAGCGGCGAGAGCCCGCTAGCGGTGCTTCAGCGCGCAACACTGGCCGGGCAGATCTCACGGAATGCGCAGTATGAGCAGGCTAGGAGATCCGGCTTGGCGGCGAAGTCACGAGCCCGGATCCCGGTCGCTGCTGCCTCGATCTGAGCTCGGCCCCGGGCGAGGCGCCGCTCGTCCACGCCTGCCCGGCCAACCAGCCCGGACCCGAGGAAGCTGAGCTGGACGGCGTCGGGAAGGCGGCCGGTCATTGCCTGCCAACCCATCGCATAGATCGTCAGCTGGAGCGAATCGCGGGCCCGTTGCCGAGCCTTCGCCGGGTCGCGCACATCGCTCGACTTGTAATCCGTGATCGTGACCACCTCGCGGGGCATGAGCGCCAGTGTCGGTTCGACAACATCGGGCAGGAAGCTTCCATCAGCCGGCAGTCCCCCATCGGCAGCACCCATCGCATCGACGATCTGGCCATCGTTATCGCGACAGGGTTGGACGTCCACGCGGTCCCACCGGCCACGGATCCGGTCTCCGTTCAGGGTAAATGCGAAATCCCGCTCGACGTAGGCCGGAATCACAGCCTCGGGCTCGAGCTGTTCGAGTCGGAACCGGCTAAGGGCCGCCCGGCCGGCCTCGAGTCGTGCCGTCTCGTGATCCCGGTTCAGGAATCCTTCGTTCGACCAGGCGGCCTCGAACGAGGCGAAGAGCTCCATTTCCGACATCACCTCGCCGTGGGCGTGGCGCTTGTGAAACTCCTGGACAGCCCGATGCAGGGCGGCCCCGTACACGATCGAATGGTGCGGCGCGATCGGCACCCGCAGGACGTGCACAAACTTGTACTTGAGCGGACAGGTGAGGTAATCGTCGACCTGGTAGAAGCTGAGCGAGAGCGGCTCGCCCGTCGCGCGTTCAAAGGCGCCCACCCCGGCCTCAGCCGGGGCGCCGGCTGCGGCAAACGCCGCCAGGCGTTCGAGCGGCGCAGTCTGCTCCCCCGTGCCGAACGGCGCGGGGGCGATCGGCAGGTCGAGTGCCTCGAGCACGAACGGCGAGACTCGTCGGGCTCGGCGCCCGCCGTAGTCCGCCGCGTGGCTGAGGATCAGCTGGTCACGAGCCCGGGTCATCCCGACATAGAACAGGCGGCGTTCCTCCTGCATGTGGTGATCGCCCTCTGCGAGCGCCTCACTGAGCAGCTCGTCCGGGATCTGGAGGCCGTCCCGGCGAGCGCTGGCCGGGAAGCGGCCCTGGACAAGGCCGGCCAGGAAGACGGTCGGGAATTCGAGGCCTTTGGCCTTGTGGACCGTCAGCACTGCGACCGCGTCCGCTTCGGCGTCGCGCTCGGCGGTCGGCGGATCGTCGCCCGCCTCGATCAGGGTCTGAAGATGGCGCGCAACGAAGACGGTACGGTCGTCGGGCAGCAGCGCCGACTGGCCGCGCACGATCTCGAAAAATCGGGCAATGTTCTGGAGGGCTTCCTCGCCGGCAACCGTGTCGGCCGCGGCCAGCCGGGCGAGCAATCCCGAGCCCTTGAGAAACGCGTACAGGACCTCTCCTGCCGGGCGCTCGTGGGCAAGCTCGCTGTAGGCGCGCAGATCGGCCACGAATCGGGTAGCGGTCGCCCGCGACTCGGGCGACAGCCGCAGAATCCCGGGCTGCCGGTCCAGCTCCTCGAGGATCTCCCAGAGCGATCGGCTGCGACGCCGGGCCACGTTCATGATCTCGGTCAGGTCTGGCCCATGAAGACCATAGACCTCACTGGCGGCCAGCCCATACGTGTCAACGCTCGATGAAAGGTCCGCGATCGAGCGCAGGAAAGCGAGCAGGAGCCGGATCTCAGGTCGCGCATACAGCCCCGATGTGCCGCTGAAGCGCCACGGCATTCCAACCATGTTCAGGCTGCGCAGGATGGGATCGGCGCCGGCATTCGTCCGGACCAGCACGGCATGGTCGCGCGGTCGCGCCCCTGCCGCGACCCTGGCCGTGATCTCGGCGGCGATCCAATCCGCCTCCTCGGAGCCAGTTACGAATGACTCGTGGCGCACCGCGGGTGTCTTGCGCCGGCCCGCCGGCTCCGCCCGCTCGGCTCGCAAGCGCTTCGAGATACCGGCCCGGACCTCGAGCCGATCCGGGTCATTGAACCGGACGAGCCGATGGCTGGCGGCTAGGATCTCCGCCCGCGACCGGTAGTTCCGGCGGAGCACGACCAAGCGGGACCGCCGGTAGCGCTGGCGGAACTCGAGGATATTACTGGCTGCAGCCCCACGGAAGCGATAGATCGACTGGTCGTCGTCGCCCACAACCGTGACATTACGATGGCCTTCGGCCAGCAGTGCCACCAGCTCCGCCTGGGCCCGGTTGGTGTCCTGGAACTCGTCGACCAGGATGTAGCGGTAGCGCTGCTGGAGCTCGAGCCGGGCGGCGGGCGATTCGCGGAGCAATCGGAGCGCCAGGCTCACCTGGTCACCGAAGTCGATCAGGCCGGCCTCGCCGAGGAGCGCCTGATAGCGCGCATACGCCCGGGCGAGCTCGAGCTGCCGGGCAGCCGCATCCGTGGCGGCCGCAGACGCAAGGCGCTCGGCGTCGCTGGCTGCCGGCCGGCCGGCAGCCAGCGCCAGCTTGTGGGCCATGCCAACCTGCCGATCGGCGCAGGCGAGATAGGCCGCGGGGCTGATGTCCTCGTCCTTACACCGGCTGAAGTGGCCGGCCAGGGCGCCCAGGAAACGGGTCGGATCGCCCAGCGGGCGGTAGACGTCGAGCTCGAAGTCGAACAAACGCTCTCGCATGAAGATCACGGCCTCCGGCCGCGACAGGACCCGGGCGTCGGAGGGCAGGCCGAGCTCGAGAGCGAACTCACGGATCAGCCGATCACCGAAGGAATGGAAGGTGGCGATCGTGGTATCCGCGTAGCCGTATGGCACGAGTTGATCCACCCTGACCTGCATCTCGGCCGCCGCCTTATCGGTAAAGGTGAGGGCCAGGATCTCGGAGGGTCGGGCCGTCCGCGAGGCGATCAGCCAGGCGATCCGGCGAGTGATGACCTGGGTCTTGCCGGTCCCGGCACCAGCCACCACGAGGAGCGGACCAGTTCCGTGGACAACCGCCCGGCGCTGCTCCGCGTTCAACCCGTCCAGGAGTCCGTCGAGCCCGCCGGTTGGGCCGAGCGGGGCCGGGGTCGTCTTCGCCGCGGCCGGAGGGAGCCCGTGCCACATCGGCACCTGCTCGAGCGGGCGGCGCAGTCCGCGCGCCCGGCGGCGGGTTGCGGGTCGCGCTCGAGTCATCGTGGTCGGGGGCATACCTCGATGATCGCCGAGCCCCGTGACAGCTCGGGCGTCACCGGCCTCCACGGCTGCCGGCCGGCAGCCCGGCGGCGGCCCGCCCACGGATCGCCACTCGCCCACCAGTCGCGTCCCGGGCGAGGCCCAGCGCCTCCGTCTCCTCGTCCGACAGCGCCGCCTCGGGCCGACCGGCCGCGATGGCCTTGGCATAGATCCTGGTCGACCCCCTGGAGTGGAGGCTCGAGATCACGACCCCGTCCTCCTCGGCGTCGAGCAGGGCGAGAGCGAAGCTCTGGTTGCCGCCGGTGTCCTCGAACGGATTGAACCGGACGAGGCCGATCCGCTGAAATGCCCGCCGGCCATCCACCTCGAGCCGATCGGTCCGACGGCCGAGGCCGACGACCTCCGATTGCATCTCGACGACCCGCCCCAGATGCGTCTCGAGCACCCCCTGAAGGCTCTGGCCATCCTCGCCCCGGGTTACCCCGTCGAGCCTGCCCTGGAGCGTCCCGAGTCGCCGCCAGACGAGCGCGAGGCCCACCAGGCAGACACCCAGCGCAACGATCAGGACGGGCGTCAACGTCGCCGGGTCGGGCACGCCGCCGAGTCTAGCAGGGCCGGGTGCTATCCTCTGCCGTCGGCGGACCGCCGCCGGAATCGACAGGAGGACCAAGGTGCCGATGGCCAAGCGCGCCCGTGGGACGACTCGACCCGGCCAGCGCCGCCCCATCCAGCGCACAGCGCGGGCCGTGCCCGGCACGCCGCTGGTCATACCGCCGCCAGATGGCCTGTCCGATGCCGAAGTCGCCCGCGCGGCGGAGCTCGAGGCAGCGCTGCTCGCCTCGGAGCGCGCGGAACAAGCGCCCGCCGGCCGGCGAGCGCAGCAGGAGCGGGCCGGGGCGCCCGACGAATCTACCTTGTCGCCGCGCCGCGCGGCCGGCTCGGGCCGCCTCGCGCTGGAGGCCGCCGAGGAATACCGCTATGTCGCTCGCGACGTTCGCCGGATTGCCATCATCGGCGGTTCGATGTTCGGGATCCTGGCTGTTCTGTATGCCGTGCTCGAGCTCATGGGAGTTGCCCGGAGCTGACCCCACCCGGGCGGCTGACGCCGGGACATCCTCGGACGGCCACCCGGGCATCTCCCGATACGGCCTATCGACAGGCCAATCGCCGCCACCTACGGTCGGGCTCCGGGAATCCCTAGGCGAGCTTTCTCGTTGTTGAGTATCCATTCGGAGCGGGCCGCAGCGCCGCTCCAGGCTCCTGCTCCTGGTCTTGGGCGCCAGCCTGCTCCTCGTCGCCGCGACTGCCGTCGCCCTCGTGGCGGTGGGGAGCGACAGCGTCAAGACGGCCGCGATGGTCGGGTCGGACACGGCGGTTCAGTCCATCGTGAGCGTGCTCGTCGCGACCGACCTGCCGGCCGCCGACCTGTCGCTCACTGGCGTCTCGCAGGCCCGGGTGGACGAGATCCAGGGCGAGTTGAAGACTCTGATCATCCGCGCCAAGGGAATCCTGCACGTCAAGATCTTCGCGCCTGACGAGACGATCCTGTACAGCAACCTGGTCGGGCTACGCGGCGAGAACCGCGGTCTGGACGATGATCTGACGGACGCTTTTGCAACCGGGGACGTCGCGCCCTCGATCGTTTCGGCCAGCGATCCTGACGCGGCCACGACCGGTCTCCCGCCCGACACTCAGGTCCTCGAGGAATAGGTCCCGATCCCCGGACTCAATGGCACGACCCCGGCCGTCTTCGAGATCTACCGCGAAGCTCAGACGATCCTGAACACGGTGGCCGCGACCACCGACAAGGTCGTCATCGTCGTGCTCGGAGCCGCTCGAGACCGCCGAGAACGCCCCGCTGCCGGGCGACGGCCGGCCACTCCGCCAGATCTGGACGCCACAGAGCAGCGTGGCCTGAGCTGCGCGGCAAGCCTATTCGAACGTAGCCGGCTCCTTCTCCCGGTCCGAGCCGAGGTGATCCGGTCGTAGACTGAGCGGGTGCCGACGCGCCGTCCCGCTCCAGACCAGGCCGCCCTCTTTCAGCCCCCGCCGGGCGTCCAGCCCCTGGCCGCCCGGATGCGCCCGCGAACGCTGGCCGAGTACGTGGGCCAGGCTCAACTCGTCGGGGAGGAGGGTCCTCTGCGCCGCTCGGTCGAACGCGGCTACCTCGGGTCGATCCTGCTGTGGGGCCCGCCGGGGACGGGCAAGACCAGCCTGGCCCGGCTCCTCGCCGACGCGATCGGGGCTGACTTCATGAGCCTGTCGGCGGTGATGAGCGGCGTCGCCGAGATCCGTTCGACGGTGGCGACGGCGCGTGAGCGGCTGAGCCTCAACGGAGCGCGCAGCGTTCTGTTCATCGACGAGATCCACCGCTTCAACAAATCCCAGCAGGACGGCTTACTGCCCCACGTCGAGGACGGCACGATCATCCTGATCGGGGCCACGACCGAGAACCCCTATTTCGAGTTGAACAGCGCGCTCCTGTCGCGTCTGCGGGTCTGGCGCCTGGAGCCGCTGTCCGACGGTGACGTACGAACCGTGGTCCGCCGTGCGATCGATGATCCCGACCGGGGACTGGCCGGCGCGCTCGGCCCTAGTGGTGGGGTGAGCCTGCCGGACGACGCTTTCGCCCACCTCGTCGGACTGGCCGGCGGGGACGCCCGCCAGGCGCTCAATGTGCTTGAAGGCGCCACCGCCCTGGCCGAATCGGCCGGCGTGCGCGATTTGGAGGGTCGGGTCGCGCCCCGACTGGCCGAAGTCGAGGCCGCCGCCCAGCAACGGGTCCTTGCCTACGACCGGGCCGGCGACGGCCATTACGACACGGCCTCCGCTTTCATCAAGAGCCTGCGGGGCAACGATCCCGATGGCGCGCTGTACTGGCTGGCCACGATGATCGCGGCGGGCGAGGATCCCCGGTTCATCGTCCGGCGGCTGATCATCAGCGCCTCCGAGGACGTCGGCAACGCCGATCCCCGGGCGCTCCAGGTGGCGGTGGCCGCGGCCCAGGCCCTTGACCACGTGGGCCTGCCCGAGGCCCAGTACGCCCTCGCCCAGGCGACCGTCCATATTTCGTCGTCGCCCAAGTCGGACGCGGTAGGTCGCGCCTATGCCGCGGCGATGGCTGACGTGTTGAAGTACGGATCGCTGCCGGTCCCGGCGCATCTCCGGACGGCGGGTCATCCGGCCATGAAGCAATACGGCGACGGTGTCGGCTACCGCAACCCCCACGAGTTCGAGGGCGACGACATCTCGCAGCAGTACCTTCCCGATGCCCTCGTGGAGCAGCGGTACTACGTGCCGGGCGACCAGGGCTACGAAGCGACGGTCCGCGCGCGGATGGCTGTATTAGATGGTGCTCGGCAAGCTGTTCGGGAAGCTGGTCGCCAGCGTCGGAAGCAGGATCGGCCGGGCCTCGACCCGATGGGGTCGATGAGCGACGGGCTGAACGCCCACAACGAGAGCCGCAAGAAGCTCGCGGAGACGCAGAAGCGCGACGCTGGAACTTGAGGGAGGGATCGTGGAGCCGGCGGCAAGGAACGCGCCGAGTACCACAGCGTTGTCACCTGGGATCGACGCCTAATTGATCGTATTGACCAAGATCTAGGCGACCCACTGGTGTAGGTGGTCGGCGACACGTTTGGCACCGAGCGGCGAGATATACACAAGGCCAGTCTTGCGGTCGTAGTGAATGAGATCGGCGCGATGCAGCTCGACCAGGATGCTCTGCCGGAACAGCGTCGCGTTGGAGTAGCCCGTCCACTCCCGGAGGTCCGTGGTATGGACCGGTCCGGCGGTCGAATCGAGGGCCACGAGGGTCCGATCAGGCATCGAGACGCCATGCAGGAGTAGTCGCTTCGTGCCCGCGACCTGCCAAACAGCTGGGGTGTCCCGTTCGATCAACGCTTCAACAAACGTGGTGGCGGTCGCGGTGTCGACCTGGTGGTAGTAGCGGACAAGCTCGGCGACCAGCCACTTGGCACCGGCAAGGACATAGGAGGCATCCATGTGGTTAGAGGAGACCTCGCCGCCGATATGGCCAACGTCACGATCGTTCCGGACGTCCACGATCCCGAGAAGGGCGCGCGGGATCGTGATCCGGAACGATCGCGGTCCGGTCGATGCTGGCACGCCCTCGAGGGCCCGGATCGCCCCAACAAGGTCGGTCGGCTTGGACGCCTTGGACGGGATCTTGCCGTCCAGTTCGCCGCGGACGATCGAGTAGACGATCTCGCACAGTCGCCCGCCGTCGAGTTCCGCAGGTTCCCAGCGGCCCTCGCGGAAATGGCGCTCGATCTTGTTCAACTCGTCGATGAGCTCCTGCCTGATGCCGAGGGGCAGGCCGCCGAGCACCGCGGCCGGACCCCCGGTGCTCGCAGCTGGGACCGGCGAGTGAGAGGCCGTTCGGGCTCGCCCCGTGGTCACGATGCTGACTTGTCAGGGGCGCCCAACCGGCCGACCAGCGAGGCGGCAGCCGTCCATCCAGGCTTCGTCAACTTGAAGGTTCGCGAGCGCGAGGGACCGGCGACGAGGAATGTTCCCTTCATCGGCGAAAGAGACGAGGCGAAATTCGGCCCGTCAAATCGGTTGTAATCCTCGACAGCCCGCCTGATCTGGTCGGTCGTTGTCGGATCATCCGAGCTGCTCTGGCGCGCGGCCGCGACGAGCAGGGCGATCTCACGGGCGCCTGCACTCTTGGCCTTCGCCAACCGATCGGGCGGCACGCTGATCGCGAGCTCATCTCCGTTCTCCGTAAAGACGGCTTCGACAACCTCGTGCGAAAGATGAAGGCGGGTCGCCAAGCGGTCGATCGCTGACCCGGTGGGCGTGGTCGGCGCGGCGACCGAGGTTGGCACCCCCAATGTCGCCGTTGTCGAAGCTGCCACCGGCCGCGGGCCGGCGAGCATGTCGATCGCCTTTTCGAAGGCAACCGGTGCCAGGTCCGGCGGCACCTTGGCGTCGGTCACTGCCTTGACCGCGCCTGCGAGAATATGGGTCACGTCGTCGGGGTTCATCGCTAATCCGTCCTCCATCGTTGACTGCCGAAGTTGACGATGTTGAGTTTGCACGGAATGCCCGGCCTGTCAAGTCCGTCTCCATGACATCGTTACGGCAATCGTCCTGGCTCGCGTATCCGGATCTCCCCCAGCCAACGAGTCCGTCACCATTCGACATACCAGCCAGGTGGATATGCGGCATCCGTGGCGCCGCGTTACATATGGAAGCCTATGTTTGTGCGCGATCGTGGCAAGATTCGGCTCGATTACGCGACCGGTGCGTTGCTCAATAGACATCGGGCTATTACGACAAATAGCTCCGCACGCTTATTCCCACGGCATTAGGCGCCCACTTGCACGTGGGGGTGTCCGAATTGGCATCCTCTCCGCTATGCGAGGCGAGCCAGACCACTTGTTGGGTCAGTCGCCATGACGGTCTCGTGGACGAGCGCCGCGTTTGGCCCATTGGGGGTGACGCGTTGTACTCTCGGTCCGTGCTGATCGCGGAAGAGGTCGTCCTGTTCGATCGACTCACTGACCCCGGTGAGATCGCGGTTGCCGACGCCGACCTCGCCCAGATCAGGTTGGTCATCCCGACGATCCACTGGCCGCCCGGATCGGGCAAGTTCACGATCAACCCGAAGCGACAAGGCAACGGTGTCGTGCCGATCAAGCAAGCATTCGCCCTCGACCTGAAGGCGCGTGGCTGGACGATGGAGATCCCGCTCTTTGGCCGTCGAGGCGGCTTCGACGCGGGCAAGGCGCTGGCGAGCGCCTGGTCCACGTTGGTCGAGTGGGAGACCGGCAATATCAGCAGCTCGCATCGGTCACTCAACCGACTGACCGTCGCCTTGATGCGTGGTCTCGCGCAGCAGGCCGTCTTGTGCCTCCCCGATGGCGATCTCTACCGCTACCTCACCGACCGGACCGGCAACTGGCGCGAGCTATCGCTGTACCGCGAGGTCTACGGTCGAGTCGACGTTCCTGGCCGCTTGGCCGTGATTGTCGTCAGCTACGACGCGACCGATCCGTTAGTGCCGCTCATCCGGAAGGGAACCGACGGCCGGGCTCTTCGTTAGCCCACCCTCGATCGACTCGACTGTCTCGGTGGTGTCGAGCGAGAGTTGGTGGACCTCTCCGTTGAGTCGAGCGTCGGGCGCGGCCCCTTCGATGTTGTACCGGTGGTTGTTCCTGCCCATGCCCGACCGGGCGCGCAGGGCCAACGCCTCGGGCGTGAACAGGGTGTTGATCCCCGACCGGTATCGGCGAAGGTTCGCCCGATCCTGGCTGAGGTCGGCGAACCGATCCACGATAGCGTCAGCGGTGCTCAACTCCATCCCGATCCAGCGGCGGTGCTTGAGTTCGGCCGCGACGTAGGTGGTCCCGGCTCCGCCGAAGGGGTCCAGGACGATGTCGCCAGGCGCCGAGCCGATGTCGAGGACTCGATCCATCAGCTTGAGCGACAGTTCGTTCGCTTCCCGATTCTTGAACCGCGAGTGGCGGACCGGCGCGATGTCGCTCCACACGTCGGAGAGGTTGAGCCCCTTCGGGTTCATCTTGTCCTTGTAGCCGCCGTAGTCCGGGATCTCGCCGCCGCAGTGCCGGCAGGTCGGCATCGCGAGGCGCGGCGGGTCGAAGCGGTTCGGCCGCTTCCCCTTCACGAAGTAGAGCAAGCCGTAGTGGCTCGGGTAGAGGCGACCCGTGATCGGAAGCCCGAACTTGATCTCGACCGTGATCCAGTGCCGGAAGGTCAACCGAGTCCGTAGGAACTCGCCAATGGGGATCGACCACTTCGGGAGGTTGTAGACGAACATCGACCCGCCCGGTTTGAGCAGCCGGACTCCTTCGGACAGCCACTCGAAGCACCACTTCAGATAGCGGTCTTCGGTGTGGTTGTCCGGCGCGGCGACCCCGTAGTCCTTGCCGAGGTTGAAGGGTGGATCGGCGAAGAAAAGGTCGACCGATCCCGCAGGCAGCGCCCGCATGAGCGGGACGCAGTCTCCCGCGTAGAGCGCCCCGAGTTCGGTCTGTAGGACTGGCTCAACAGGTGGTCGCTCGTCGGTCATGGTCTGAGTATGCCGGGCGTCGTGACGGCCCGCCTGTCACGGGCCAGGTGGCGGCGATCCACTGTGGTCCTCCATGGTTGCGTCCTTGCGCAAACGCGCAAGGCCACGATACGCGCGCGGGCGCGCCGTGTACATAGGGACCGCGACGCCCCAGAGTGCGCTGGTCGGACGACGCCGAGATCGGGCCTGCGGAGAGGAGTTCCTTCGTGAGTACAGTCCCGTGGTGGCGGCGTTTGCTCGGAGTCGCGCGCCTGGACGCTAGGAGCGCGCTAAGAGCCACTCTAGCGAACGGAGCCGGTGAAGTCGGGTAGTTTCGCGACTTCGCTTGGGCATCGCCTCTGAGTGGACGGGTGGCGGCGCCGGACATGGAACGAGGCCCGATGTTGGTCGGGCCTCGTGGGGGTCGATCGTCGATCGACGACTATTCGGTCGGTTCGGGTCCGCCTGGCGTCACGAGGTTGACGTACGTGGCGGGTTGCTCGACGGTTGGCGTCCACGTGCTCGGTCGCGGGATGCGAGCGAGCGCGGGTTGCATGATCGACGTGCGGGCGACCTTCGCGGCGTGCGTCGGGAGTTCGGGAGCGGTGACGATCTTCGGTGCCTTCGTGGAAGCCTTTGACGTTCCCGCCGACTTCGGCTTGACGGGCTTCGCCTTCGCGCTCTTTGGCGCGGACGCCTTGGCGGCCTTCGCGTTGGCCTTGAGAAGTTCGGCGTGTTCGTCGCAAAGGACGTGATTGATGGTGCCGATCGGGTTCGTGCAACGAACCTTGATGTGTGGGGCTCGCGTTGGCGATGCAACGCACTGGCCGACGATCTTCGCGGCGGTGTCGACGATCGGCGCGACCTTCGCGGCCTTCGGGGCCCGAATGACCTTGATGGCGGCGGCGGCGTCCTTGGCGGTTGCGATCCGTGTCATTGAAAAGTCCCTTTCGACCTCGCGGTCGTTCGTTGGTGATCGTCGATCGACGACAACGTCAACCTTCGCGCTGATCGCGCAGATTGTCCATAGCCAACTTGAACGTGAAACGCAACTTCGCCGACTTCAATGGCGCATTCAGGCGACACCGTCTAGGAAACGACGGAGAGGCGCGCTGATGACATCACCGCGTATCCGATCGACTTCATATGGGCAACGTCACTGAGTGGTCTGGCGACGTCACCCGGTGGGTTATAGGTGCGCATAGCCGGCGAGCATGCGTTACAATAGTCGTATCACCCAAGCAGTCGAACGTGAACGTTCGGAAGAATGGCGGAAGACCGGGTTGGACTCCCGAGAACACCCCGCTACCAATGGGTGATCGTCGGGTCACCGTGAACCCGCCTTGTCATTCGGGAATACTACTGAACGATCGACTTCTCTACACGCCACCAACTCGCACGAATGAGTGAAAGGAAGGTACCGAATGACACGAATAGGACCACGCTACGTCACCGAACGCGCACCACGCCCAACCGAAGGTGTCGCACTACGTCGGGCCCGCTTACGGGCGGGACTGAACCAAAGTGAGCTCGCGCAATTGGGTGGACTCTCACAATCACTCGTGGCCATCGTCGAACGACACGGGTCACCACGGAATGAACCTGGCCGCGCGTCGCGGCTGATGGCGATCGCCGAGAGCGTGACCGGTGTCGATGCGTCGCTCGTGGAGCGACACTCCCAAGAAGACCGACTCCGCGTCGCTGGCATCGGCGTTGATGGCGGTGGCCAGAGTACTGTCGAAGGAGCGTCTTGGGACATCTTCCTTGACCCGCCCTACGACGACAATCGCCTCCATTCGGTGGCGGAGGTAGACGCGTTCCTCGCCGACCGCGTCGCCGAGAGCGTGACGTCGTGAGCCCCATCGACTGGAACGCACGCACCGACACGCACTACGCCCAACGGCCTCAACCACCACGCCCGTTGCGTCGCGAAGAGCTTCCCGTGGATATTCGCACGGCGCTCGATGATCCCGACCGCCCGAAGGCCACGAGCGCGTACGACTTCCGCGACGTATTCGACCCGCTCATCCACGGGAAGAACCGTTGGTCGAAACAGGACGGCACGTTCCCGTCCTACCAGGAAGCGCGTACCGCTCGCGACGTGTGGGCGGCCAAAGAGCTCGCTCGTGTCGGCTTACCGTCGGACACGTACGGGGATGACTCCAAGTGCGTTGTACGCGACGGTGAGCGGTTCACTCAAAGCGGGTTCAAGTACACCGAAGCCGTCTACACGTGCCTCTACAACGTCTTCCGCGCCGAGGCCGCTGCCACGAAGGCGTTGAACGTCGCTTCGGAAGACGAGTGGGAGAGCTTCCTCGACGCGATCCCGACCGACGGTGAGGGGCTCGACATGGCGTCGCTCGTTGAGGTCAGTGGGCGGTCTCGCGAGACGGTCCGGAAGCGCGTCGCGGAACTCGTTGAAGACGGGAAACTACGAGTCGTCTACGTCGCGACAAGTGTCGGCGGAGCGAAGAAGCGATTGTACTTCCGTGTCGATCCCGACGCCGACCCCGAGGACGTATGAGTCACTTGTGGGCACCACGCCTCACCACTACCACTACCACCCCTATCCCCTATATAAATAGGGGGGGTGGTAGTGGTCAGTGTTCGTGGAGGCGCGGATGGAATGCCGGTCTCAACGGCGGGAAGTGGTCACCACTGCCATTAGCACTGACCACTGCCAACGACGATCGTGGTCGGCTACCAGTTGAGGATGAGAGGCCCGTATTCGTCGCGCTCGAAGCCGACACTCGGGTGAGCTTCCTCGGCGGCTCGGATCGCCGGGATGTGCTCCATATCCCAACGTCGCGCGGCGGCCATGACGGCGTGTGTGGAGTGGACCCAGATCCGCTTCGGAGCGGTTCGCTTCGGGGTTGCTTTGGTGGGGCTCGAGTCGATGGTGTATGGGAACATGCATCTCCTTCGGGTTCGTTCTCCGGAGTGCTCCGGAATGACGTTGCTATCGTATACGGGAAGCGGCCGCTTGAGTACAACGGCGTGTGTCGATTAGCGGGGCATGTAAAGAACGGCACTGAGTATATTGCTCGCTCTCGTGCCGGTCACCCTCAGACGGCCGATGTGGTTCGGGGCCGCGGATACACCCACGAAGCATCGGTGAGTCGTGTGAGTGCCGCTCTTGTGTCGGCTCGGTGCACGGACGGGGCCGTTGTGCAGAGGGCCGCGGGTGTTGTGGACGGCCGACCGAGGTATTCGAGGCGCTTTGGTGCGCCGCTTGCATGCGCGGGTGTGTGGATATGCGGGGGCAGTTCCTCCGAGTATTCCTCGCGGTTGCATTACAAGCGTTGGTTGGTGGCGGGTGCCGTTGTCGGAAGTCGATCCCTCGTGGACGTACGTGTGCACACACATAGCCGTCGGTTGGGTACGTTCGTGAATACATATCCACGAGTCGCATGCCCCGCTGTGATAAATACATATTCACGCTCTGCACTGCCACTGAGAGGGGCGACATCGTGACGGACGTACGCAACGGCCGCTCGGCCCCCGCCGGTGCCTCTTACACGTGCTCTCAACCGTCTAGGGGGCGTGTATCAACCCCCGGGGTGTATCCCGCGGGCGTCGTTTCCGGGGAGCAGTTTGTGAAGGCGGCTTCTCACCCGCTTGTACGCAGATGCGTTCTTCGCGTGTCCACGTCACGTCGCGAAGAACTCGCGACCTCCGGGTCGCAAGTTACCACGCCGGGAGTTCACCGCGCACGGACCGCAACCGCTGTCGTGTCTGCGCGACCGGAGACACGACCATGAGCAAGGGACCCGTGATCGGGAGCCGCTGTACCGTCTGCAGCAATCCGCAGCGGGCCATGGCCGACTCCATGATCCTGGCCGGTCGACCCGCTGTCGTGATCGCACGGATGATCGGCTGCCACCGGGACGCGATCGCACGGCACAAGCGCAATGGGCATGTCGTTCCGGTGGTCACCGGTAGCCCGCAAGAGCCACCCAGGCGAACAGAAGCCACGCAGGCGAAGGAACTACCGCTGACCGCCGAGGAACTCCTCCGGAGCGTGATCGCCGGACTGGACATCCCCCTCGACTCGGTCGGTCCCGGCGTGCGCTTGGGCATCCTCGCCGAGCGGAGACGAGCGGCATCTGACCTCGCACGGATCGGCACCCCGCCGGCGGACACGCGCGACACCGGCGCGATCGCCGTGGAGGCCTTCGTCGAGAGCGGCCTCGAAGCGCAGCTCTTCACGGCGCTGCTCCCGTACCCACGGGCCCGCTTCGACGCGGCCAACGCACTCCGGGCGACGTTGGGCCTACCGCTCATGCCGTGGGTCGACTACGTGGAGCCGACCGCGGCGATCGAGGCGTCGCGGGCGGAGGTCCGGCGGCACACGGAACACCACGCTACGGGCATGGCCAACGCGTCGCCTGACGTGAAGGAGCACCTAAGGACACAGGAGGACACATGAAGAGCAAGCGTCGCACATCAGTAACCGAACCGAGCTTCACACCGCTGGAGCGGATCCTCATCCGTCTCCTGGCGGCGGCTTGGGCGCTCGACACCACGCGCGATCGGGACGTACTCGATCGGATCATCACCAACCTCGAAGGAGGCCCACATGCCACCGACTGAAGTACCCACCTACACGTTGAAAGACGTCGCCGATGCGTTCAACGCGGACGTGCTCAAGATCAACTCACAAGCGATCCGCATCACCGAGCGCGCGACACAGGGCGTGCTCATCGACCCGAAGACGCTCGATGCCGACTTGGCCACCGCGCGTGGCACGTTCGACACGGCCGCCGCCGTGGCGCGTGAGCGCACGTCGCGCTTGACGGGCTACATCGTCCGTGAGGCACGGAAGGGCCTCGCGACCGAACGCGATCGCGTCCAGTCACCCGCCGAGGAGGCGCGTCGCGCGTCCGATCGGGCGGAAGTCGCGCAGCTCGTGCGCGACGCGAAGACGGCCAACGGCACGGTGGACAAGGACCGCGTTGCGTCGCTCTCCGAGCGGGCGATCAACCTCTACGGCCTCGGCGCGCTCTCGCAGGCACGGGTACTCGCGCAGGCGGCAAGCCAACTCGGCGACGCAACGGCGGGAAGCATCGTCAAGAGCATCGATATGGACTACGATCTGGCTGATCCCGCGCGTCGCGTGTTCGTCCAGGCTGAGGCGCGCGCTCAAGCCGCGGCCATCGAACACGAGCGCGCGATCCTCGCGTCGCAGACGCAGGTCCTCAAGTTGATCGAAGATGCCGCCCTCGCTGCGGGCCGACCCGAGGTCGTGACCGCGTCGCTCAAGGTACGCGCCGAGACGTCGATCGCGGCGAAGATGTCCGCGGCCATGGGGGCGTGGGCGGTCGGCGAGGAGTATGTCGAACCCGCCGGGATGGCCAAGTCGTCAGAGCGTGGCTCCACCGGGTCCACGATCACCGCGACGCGGCCCGACGGGACGGTCCGGTGATGGGCCACATGGCCACCGCCGTTCCGCACGCGAAGTCCGCGACGCAGCGGGAGCGTGAGCGACAGCGGCGGGAGGCGATCGACGCCGTCACGCTGCGTCGCGAAGCACTCCGCCTCGCCCGTGTCCAGACCGCCGTCGAGGACGGCATCAGGGCGAACGTCGCGGACACCACGCGGTGAGAACGATCGTCTTCTTCGTGGTATGGCTCTTCATCCTCGCGGCGTGCGTCGCGGCCATGGTGCCGCGGTGAGGGGCCACTCCTCATGGAATTCAGGCCAGCGGCTCGGAGGCAACCGCTCGCGGATGGCCGTCGGCCATGTCGTGGCGGAGGTCCGCTACGGCGCGAAACGTCGCGCTGTGTGCTCATGCGGAACGGTCATCGGCGGCAGGACCGACGAGGCCATGTCGACCGCGTTCGCGTCGCACCGGCTCCACGCGATCGCCGAACCCAAAGAGCGTCGCCCGGTCACGGTCGAGTCGACGTTCACCGGCGGGAACAGCGAGGCGACGCGGGTGGCGAAGGAGTCACCTCCGATCGACGAGGACGGCGTGCTCCGCTCGGTCGATGCGTCGCCCGCAGCACCCGACGACGGCATGGACGTGGTGGAAGTCGTTCGATCGCGCGGTCTGATCGGTGCTGGAGTCGGCTGAGCGCGACGCGGGCCCGCCGCCGTGCGAGCGGTGCCTCCGCCCATGGACGCATCACGATGCGCGCTGGATGGCCGGAAGCGCCGCGAGTGGGTTCGGCCTTTGCCCGCCATGTTGGGCGCTCCTGGCACGGGAGCGTGACGCGGAGGACGCCTCTACCAGAGCCACTCTAAGCGAGGCGCTAGGCGCAGCTAGATCGTAGAACGGCCCAAAGACGTGTTTCCACCCGTTCTCGTGAAAGTGCCAGATTCTCGACCCGAGATTCGTGCGTGGAGCCTCGCTATGCCCTCTCCGGGAG
Source organism: Chloroflexota bacterium (assembly GCA_003152165.1). Lineage (GTDB taxonomy): Bacteria > Chloroflexota > Limnocylindria > Limnocylindrales > CSP1-4 > Palsa-1033. The sequence goes on along the minus strand of PLZO01000022.1, from coordinate 33,744 downwards.
CGTTTCGACGCTTCTCTACGTCGTGCTCGGTCGAAGGCTCGTCGGCGGTACTTTCAGGTCGTAGAGGCGTGCGCGAGGCAGGTGCGAGACTCCCGACATGGACGTTCCTCCCGACTGGCACGATTGCTCGTGGTGCTCGATGTGGGGTCCCGTTGAACCGTGGCCCGCACGCGCTGAGCGGCGGGAAGACGACAAGGTCATCCCCGCGCGCGCCGCGGAGACGGATGCGGAGTTCGCCGCACGCGCGATCGAGTTCGAGCAGCGTCAGGTTGCGACACACGCCCACTGCATCGCTACCGCAGAGCAACGCGCGCGTGAAGAGCAGAGCCCATTGCGAGGCGAAGCGTGGCGAGCGGCCGACCCACTCACGCGTGGGAAGGCTTCTCTTCGGTAGAGCGGCGCGAGCGCGACACGCCAGCGGGCAACCACGGGACGCGGTAGTCGGCCGCGACGGGCATCATGTCCGTGTCGAGCGTGACGGATCGTACTAGCGACCGGAGGCGATCGCCGAGCGCGACGTCATCGACCGTCCAGTCGACCAACGGACCGTGAGTCCATCCGATCCACTCACCCTCGCCCGCGACGCTCTCATCGAGCTCGGCGAGGTCGCGTTTGACGGCCTCCATTCGGACGCGGTAGTCGTCCTCGCCGATCGCGTCATCGGCCAACGCCATGCCGAGTCGGCGACGCTTCGCCTCGAGGTCGGTCCGCTGCGCGGCGGTGTCGGTCGGCGACGATCGCTCGATGTGGTGGGTGGTGACCCGCATTGACGCTTTGAGCAACTCCATGACGTGCCGCGATCGTGCGATGTACCGCCCGTGCGACGCTTGACCCGCCTTGCGCCCGACCGAGCACACGAGGCCGAGCCATTGGCCGTTGCGACGATCGCGCTCGGGCGTCATCGTTGCGCCGCAGTGGCACACGACGATCCGCGACAACGGCGCGTCGGACGGACCGCGACGTCGGCGTGCGCCCTCGCGTCGTGCCCGGATCACTCCCTGGCGGTCGAGAGCGCGGGTCAACACCCGAGCGTCCCAAGGCCGCCCGGAGCGCGTCGGAACTCCCGAGGTGGATAGGAACCGCGCCGCGGCCAAGACGTTCCCCTTGGTGGCTCTGATGGCCTCTAGGAGGGGTTGGAGCGGCTCGGCGGGGTTGGCGATCTGCGTGATGCGCCCGTTGGCGTCCTTGACGCGCATCCACCCGTACGGTGGGTGGCCCTGGTAGACGTCATCCCCCCTGCGGGCCTGCGTGGCTCGACCACGGGCGGATCGTTCGACGGCTTTGCGCCCCTCACGTTGCGCCATCATCATCTCGATGGTGGCGATGTCCTCGGCGTCACCCGACGTTCGATCGACGCCCGACTGGTCACGGACCTCGACCCCCTTGGCGACGCAGAGCTCGACGAACTGAAGCCATTCGAGGAGTGAGCGACCGGCACGGTCGAGGGCGGTCACGTAGACGACGGTGATGGAGCCCGCGGTGATGTCATCGCGCAGGCGACCCCACTCTGACTTGACACCCCTCTTCCCGGCACGCCCGGACACCCCAACATCGGCATAGACCGCCAGCGGTGCGGTGACACCCTGCCGGATGGCAAGCTCCTGGATGGACGCTAGTTGAGCCGTCGCCGAGACGGCGTCGCGATGGCTCTTCCTGACATAGGCAGCGGGCCGTATCGTTGTCATCGTGAGGTCCTTCGAGTTCGGGGTCGAATGGGGTCGCCAGGATCACGATAATCGACGCGACGAACGATGTCCATGGGCGCAAGCTACGACCTACCTGGCCACCGCCCCGAAGTCGAACCGATCCGGGACCGCCTACTGGGCGGCCGTCGCGGACCTTGACGCGAGTGGGGCGCTGCCGGTCCCGCTCCACCTGCGCAGCGCGGGGCATCCGGCCATGAAGCACTATGGCTATGGCGTTGGCTATCGCTATCCGCCCGACTTCGAGGACTCCGACATCGCGCAGCTGTACCTGCCCGAAGCGCTGGCCGAACGGCGCTACTACCAGCCGAGCGAGCAGGGCTACGAGGCGACGATCGGGGCACGCACGGCCGCCCGGGCCGCGGCCCGGCAGGCCGCTCGGGAGCTGGGCCGCCAGCGCCGGGCGGCCAACCCCCCGCCCACGGTTGACTCGATGAAGGCAGCCGGCTCGATCCTGAGAACTCGCGAGACGAACCGGCGCAAGCTGGCGGACACCGAGAAGCGCGATGCCGGCGGCGGGGTCGGGGGCGGAGATCCGGACGATCCCCAGGCCGGACCCTCCGGCTAAGCTCTCTCGCCCACCGGTCCGGCTAAGATCGCGATTAGACGCGGTCGAAGGTCGCCAGGGCTCCCCGGTCCCATGGCACGGTCCGGGGATCCGCATCAGCACAGGAGCCGATTCGTGAACCGCTTCGAGCCCAACCTCCGGATCCCCGGACCAACCGCCCTGCCGCCCAGCGTCCGGGAAGCGGGCGGCCGCCAGATGATCAACCACCGGAGCCCCGAATTCGCGGCGATGCTGGGTCGGATCCTGACCCGGATGAAGCCCTACTTCGGGACGACCAGCGACGTGGCCATCCTGTCGTGTGCGGGTTCGGGCGGGCTCGAGGCAGCCGTCGTCAACACGCTCTCGCCGGGCGATCGGGTCCTGGCGGTGTCGATTGGCGCGTTCGGCGATCGGATCGCCAAGATCGCCGGCGTCTATGGGGCGGACGTGACGAAGTTGTCGATCGAATGGGGCCGGGCCGCCGACCCCTCCGAGGTGCGCGCCCATCTGGAGGCTAACCCGGGCTATCGGGCCGTTCTGCTCACCCACAACGAAACGTCGACCGCGGTGATGAACCCGATCGCCGAGCTGGCCGCCGCAATCCGCGCGGTCCAGCCCGACGCCCTGATCATCGTCGACAGTGTCTCGGGCCTTGGCGCTGTGCCCTTCCAGATGGACGCCTGGGGCGTGGACGTGGTCGTGACGGGCTCCCAGAAGGCGTGGATGGCCGCTCCCGGTCTGGCCATGGTCGCCGCGTCGGAGCGGGCGTGGGCAGCGATGGAAACCGCCCGGATGCCCCGGTTCTACCTCGACCTGCGCAAGCATCGCGATGCCCACGCCCTGGGCGAGACGCCCTGGACGCCGGCGATCGCGGTCGTCTACCAGGTGGACGCCGGCCTGCAGTTGATGGAGAGCGAGGGCGCCGAGGCGATCTTCGCCCGCCATGAGACCTGCGCCGCGGCGGCTCGGGCGGGCATCGAGGCGCTCGGCTTCGAGTTGTTCGCGGATCCGGCCCACTATTCACGCACGGTGACCGCCGTCCGGGTGCCGGCTGGCTTCGACTGGAAAGCGATCAACGGCGCAGTGAAAGGTGAAGGCGTCATCCTGGCCGGTGGCCAGGGTCTGCTGGCCGGCCAGATCTTCCGGCTCGGCCACCTGGGTTCGGTCACCCTCGGTGAGATCCTCGATGCGATCGGCGTGCTCGAGGAGGTGTCGATCCGCTTCGAGCGCCGGGTCCAGCCCGGTGTCGGGGTCGCGGCGGCCCAGTCGGCCGCCCTCGAGATGATGGGTATCCGCCCAGCGGCTGTGGCAGCAGCGACCGGCGGGGCCGGCGCGTGAAGATCCTGGTCGCCGAGTCGGTGGCGCCGGAAGGCCTTGAGCTTCTGCGCGAGCAGCACGACGTCGACGAGCGAATCGGCCTGACCAAGGACGACTACCGGGCCCTGCTGCCGGAATACGACGCGCTCGTCGTCCGGAGCCAGGTCCAGGTCGACGCCGACCTGATCGATGCGGGACGCCGCCTGGTCGTGATCGGGCGGGCGGGCGTGGGCGTCGACAATGTCGACCTCGAGGCCGCGACCCGGGCCGGGATCACTGTGGTCAACGCACCGACCGGCAACACGATCGCGGCCGCCGAACACACCCTTGCCCTCTTGTACGTCCTGGCTCGTCGGGTGGCAGCAGCTGATGCCTCGGTCCGGCGCGGGGAGTGGAAACGCAGCCAGTTCACCGGTGTCGAGCTGCGCGGTCGGACCCTCGGGATCATCGGCCTGGGCAAGATCGGCCAGGCGATCGCCAAGCGGGCGCGGGCGATGGAGATGATGGTGATCGCGGTCGACCCGTACATCTCGACCGAGAGTGCCGCGGTCCATGGCGTCGAGCTGGTGACCTTCGGCGCACTGCTCGAGCGCGCCGATGCGATCACGGTCCACGTCCCGCTCACCCGCCAGACGCGTGGTCTGATCGGCGCGCCGGAGATTGCCCGGATGAAGGCCGGCGCCTTCCTGCTCAATGCCGCCCGCGGCGGCATCCTCGATGAGGCGGCCGTGGCCGATGCACTCCACTCGGGCCACCTCGGCGGCGCCGGGATCGACGTCTTCGATCACGAGCCGCCAGTCGGCTCGCCCTTGCTGGCTGCGCCGAACACCGTCCTGACCCCGCACCTCGGCGCGTCGACCGCCGAGGCCCAGGTCCTGGTGGCCGAGGAGGTCGCTGCCCAGATCATCGATGTCCTGGCGGGTCGGCCGGCTCGCTACGCGGTCAATGCTCCGCTGCTCACCCCGGAAACAGCCCGGGCGATCGCCCCATATCTGCCTTTGGCCGAGATCCTCGGCCGGTTCTTCGCCCAGTTCAGCCGGACGGGCGTCCAGCGGCTCACGCTGGAGGTGGGTGGTGAACTCGCCCGGGAGCTGGCTGGTCAGGATGCGGCGCCGCTCACCGCGGCCGTCCTGCGGGGCCTGCTCGAAACCTCGACCACCGAGCGGGTCAACCTGGTCAACGCGACCTCGCTGGCCCGGGCTCGCGGGATCGCGATCGTCGAGCGCAAGTCGTCCGATGCAGGCGCCTACAGCTCGCTCCTGACCCTGACCGGGGAAGCCGACGGAACCACGACCACGATCGGCGGGACGGTCGCCAACGGCGAGGCCCGGCTCACCCGCCTGAATGACCACTCAACCGACCTGGCGCCCAGCCCGGTCATGCTGGTCACCCGCCACCAGGATCGGCCGGGCACGGTGGGCCGGATCGGATCGATGCTGGGCGCGGCGGACGTCAACATCAGCGCGATGCACCTTGCCCGATCCGTGCCGCGGGCAGATGCGCTGATGATCCTGGCCCTCGATGATGACGTGCCACCGGCGGTGGCCGATGCGATTCGCGCCCAGGAGGCGGTCCTTGACCTGTGGTTGATCCGGCTGGGGACGGAGCACTGACTCGGCTGGTCATCCCGTCCGGACTCAACGCCAGCCTGGTCCTGCTCCGCCACGGCGAGTCGCTGGCGATCACCGAAGAGCGATTCCAGGGCCGCCTCGACACCCCCCTGAGTCCGCTTGGTGAGGACCAGGCCCGCTTGGCCGGCGAGCGGCTGGCCCGTCCCGACCGAAGGCCCCACATCGCCATCCCGGCAACGGCACCGATCGAGATCGCCCACTCCCCGCTGGCCCGGACCACGGGCACAGCGTTCGCAGCCGAACGGGCCTTGCGGACCGTCCATGGCGCGGCCGTGCCGACGCCGCGGCCCGAGGTTGGCCTCCTCGAGGTGGGCCAGGGCGCCTGGGAGGGACTCCACCGGGCTGACGTCGAAGCGCGCTTCGGGGCTGAGCTCGAGGCTTGGCGACAGGCGCCGAATCAGCACCAGGCGCCAGGCGGCGAGCGGCTGGTCGAGGTCGATCGCCGGGTTCGGGCAGCACTGCCGCGGATCATCGACCGGCTCCGCGCTTCCGGTCAATCGACCGAGGCGGCCCGAACCTCGGCCGCCGGCTACCCGCCGCCAAGCAGCAGCCCGGCCTGGTCGCTGCTGGTCGCTCACGACGGTGTCTTCAAGGTAGTCCTGCTCGCCCTGCTCGACTTGCCACTCGAGCGATTCTGGTCGTTCGCGTTCGGCCTGACCGGGATCACGATCGTGGGTATCCACGACGGGGTGGCGGTGCTGCGGGCCCACAACCTGATGGATCACCTCGGGCCGCTCCAGGATGCTGGCGGAGCTGACGGCGAGAACCCGGATCAGGGGGCGAGCGGCGCGCTCTAGCCGACGCCCGCCGAGCTTCGACCGGCGGACTACCTGCTGCGCGGCCGATTACGCCCGCGGGCGCGTCGTTCAGCGCGGCGGAAGACCAGGCCGAGCAATACGAAACGCAGGCGGCGCTGGGCCTGGCGAAGAGCGTCGATCCGGGTCGGCTCGAGCGTCCGCCGGCCGTAGGCAACCTCGACTTTGGCCAGCGCCACCGTATGCAGGTCAGGCCGGGCGGAAGGCAGGATGTCAGCGAGGCCGCCAGCGTACTCGTAAACGGTCTGATTCGGTCGAGGACCAAAGCCCAACCGGCGGGCGAGCCCAACGACCCCACCGTAGACGCGATCCGGTTCCTGAGGTGTCCTCGGGCCGCGTTGCCAGGCAAGGAAGACCAGGCCGCCCATGATCGCCACGAGGAGGAGCCCGATAAGCACGTAGCCACCTGTGCCCGGCCCGGATCCCGTGAGTGGCCCGCCGCTGCTCGAGTTCTGGCCGTCGGGACGAACCGTCCGGCGCGCATCCGTCGCGTCAACCCCGGCCGAGCCGGCCGGGGACGGCCTGGCCGAGGGCAGCGGTGTCACGACCGGCCCCTGCGCCAGCAGCTCATCCTGGCCGACGCCGCCGCCAGTTGGATCGAAGGTGATCCAGCCGTAGTTCGGGAAATACACCTCAACCCAGGCGTGCGAGGCGCTGCGCTCGATCGTCTCGACCCCGTTGGCGTCCGGCGTGCTCGGCAGGAAGCCCTCGGCAAGACGGGCCGGAATGCCCTCCATCCGCAGGAGGACGACCATTGTGCTGGCGTAGTACTCGCAGTAGCCGAGCTTCGTCCGGGCGAAGCATTCAACCACCCCGTCATTGCCGCAATCGACCCCGGACACGTTGGCCTGGTAAGTGAAGCCACCCTCATTCTTGAGGTAGCTGACGATTGCCCGGCTGATGTCGTATGGGTTGGTTGCCTCGGGGTGGGCGGCCAGGATCGCGGCCAGCAGCCTGACCGTGTTCGGCCCTCGTGCGACGGCCGCGTCGAGCTGCAGGAAGTATGCCGAGATCCCCAAGGGATAGGCCCTGCCGGCGACACGCAGCTGGTTCGCGGTCAGGCCGTGGGCCGGGTCCGTGGCGTAGTCGGACGGCACTTCCGAGGTCACCTGGTAGTCACCCGACGAGGAGGTCGTGATGGTCCCCACGGAGCGCTCGGGCGAGGTGCCAAGGAGGGACACGGTCGCGTCGGTCGAGAGCTTCAGGGGCGCGTCCGGGGCGAAGATTGCCGCCGGTGTGTAGTCCAGCTCGTGGACGCTGAAGGTCACCTGGTGCCGGCCGGCCTGCGGTCCTGGATCGTCGAGGGTCCCGGTCAGGAGCGAGTCACCGGCTGCGACTCCCGTCTGTTGGGGACTCGTGATGCTCCAGTCGCGACCGTCGAACTTGTCGTAGGCAACCGCCCGCCAGTAGTAGTGGCCTGCGTCGGGCACCTTGATCTGGAGAACGGGCGTGTTGTCGGTGACCCACTCTCCGGTGATCCGGGTCGACGACAGGAAATCGACCGGCGAGATGCGCGAGCCCGGCCCACCACCGCGGAAGACGGCCTCAAGTCCATGGGTCATCTCGACCAGCCTCTCGTCCAGGCCCCGGCCCAGGCCGGCCAGGGGCGCCGATGACGCTGTGGCAGTGAGGACGAGCGCACCGACAACGACGATCCCGATGAACGCCGTGCCTGCCCGCAGATAGATCCCCGACAGCGAGCCGGCGTCGCCCAGTCGGTGGCGCAGCCAGGTTGATTTCTCATCGAGAGCGTGCAGCCGGATCAACAGGAACAGGGCGGCCAGGCTGAACCAGATCAGGATGCTGAGCTGTTCGTCCCGGGTCAGGCTCATATCCAGGACCAACGCGACCCCGGCGACGATCACCGCGTTTAACGGCCGATGGTGGCCGAACACGGCGTAGCTCGTGAATTGGCCAGTGCCCCAGCACAGGATGCCCACGAGGAGCATGAAATGGCCGTATTGCTGCGTGAAGGCAAGGCCGCGGAAGGCGAGATCGAGGTACGCCTCGACGCTCGATGTCGCCGTGGCCACGAACGCCGGGCCCGGACTGAAGTTGCCGTTCAACAGGATGCCGCCAACCGCAATCGGCAGGAGCAAGGCGGCGAAGACGGCCCCCAGCAGGTGGGCCAGCCAGCGCGGCCAGCCGACCTTTGCCGAGATGAATCCCCAGGCCACCCCGCCGGCCGCCGCATATGGCAGGAATGCCGTTAGCTCGGCTCGGCCGAGCACCCAGCGGGCGTCGTCGATCGACCAGGCCAGACAGCCAGCGAGGACCAGGACCAGCCCCAGGCTCGGCCAGCCCTCGGCCGGCGACAGCGGGATCTGGCGCGATCGCCGGGAGGTCATCGGCGGACCCGGGCCAGCTGGGCGCCGAGGGTCCGCTCGGGACTGATCGTGTATGTCGCCAGCTCGTACTCGGCGAGGGCGTGACCGAGCGCCCGGTTCGCCATCGCGGCGTCCGAGCCTGGTTCGCTCGCCCCAGCGGCTCGGACGGTTACGACCACCGTCGCAATCCCTCGGCCTCGCAGGCTGGCGAGTGGACGCACCCAGGATCGGTCCAGCGAAGGCGTGATCAACACGGCAGTCATCCCCCGGCGCAGTCGGGGCAGGCCCGACAAAAGGCCCTCGACAAGCGCCGTCGTCCCGTCTCCTTCGACCGCTGCAAGGAGCTGCATTACCTTGAGATATTGGCGCCCGCCTCGGTCTGCTGGCAGGACCGCCATTCGGTGGCCGTACGCGGTCAGGCCGACGGCGCGGTTCTCGCCCAGTGACTTGACGGCGATCGAAGCGGCCGCCCGAACGGCCAGCTCGACGCTGGATGTCGCGCCACTGCCCTCCTGGATCCGGCCGTCGAGGTCAAGGAAGAGCCATACGTCGGCGGTCTGCTCCAGATCGAACTCCTTGACCTGGATCTCGCCCTGACGGGCAGTCGACTTCCAGTGGATTCGGTTGAAGCCATCGCCCGGGGCGTATGGTCGGACACTCGTGGCGAGCGGGCTGGTCTGGATCGTTCGCTCGGGCGCAGCGTGGCTACCCTCGATACTCGCGGATGGGAGTCGCCACAGCGGCAACGGATCGACCCGCGGATAGACCACGAGGGTGATCGCCTGGCCGACGACAGCCGAGGCCTCGAAGAAGCCGAACGGATCGCCGGTCCGGACCTGGAGGGGCTCGATCCGGAAGTGGCCGCGGCGGGTCAGAGGCACCCTGGCGATCCACGATCGTTCGGCCCGCGAACCGATCCCGATCGCCCGACCGGGGATCGCCACTGGCAGACTGGTCGGGTTATGGACTTCCAGCCAGGGCTTCGGCATCCGGCCGGCATTGCGCAGGGTGTACGTGACCTTGAGTTGCTCACCGACATGACCGGTGACCTGCCCAACTGCGTAACCCGCCTCGAGGTCGGCCAGGCCTAACCGGGTCAGGACGTAGCTCCCGCCGATGACCAGGATGCCAAGGTAGAGCAGGTAGAACAGGAACGGCAGGCCCGACGAGAACGCAGCCAGGACAAGGAGGACGGCCAGTGCGACGATCGGCAACCGGCGCAGCACCGAACCGGGACCTCAGCGAGCCAGTCGTTCAGCGGGATCGTCCCAGGAAGTGGCCCGGATCTCGCGCGGACCGTGGAGCGTGGGCGACAGCGCCCCGACCGGCAGGGTGTCGAGCAGCTCCCGAACGATCTGGGCAGGCAGCACGTCGTGGATCGTGGCGCTCGTCTTGATGATCAGGCGGTGGGCAAGGCAGGGCTCGGCCAGGGCCTTGACGTCATCCGGAATGACGTAGTCGCGGCCAAGCAACCCGGCGTAGGCCTGACTCGCCCGGTACAGCGCAATCGAGCCGCGGGGCGAAGCACCCAGATAGACGTCGGCATGATTGCGCGTGCCGTTCACCAGCCGGACGATGTACTCGCTGACCGAGCTATCGACGTACACCTCGCGAACCGCGGCCTGCATCTCGCGCAGCTCGTTGTTCGAGCAGACCTTGGCCAGTTCGTCGAGGGGATGGGTCCGCTTCTGCTCGTCGAGGATCACGATCTCCTCGATCGGCTGAGGATAGCCCAGGCGCAGCCGGAGCATGAACCGGTCGAGTTGCGCCTCGGGCAGCGCAAACGTGCCTTCGTACTCGATCGGGTTCTGGGTGGCGATCACGAGAAACGGATCGGGCATCGGGTAGGTCGTGCCGTCGATCGTCGCCTGGTGCTCTTCCATGCACTCGAGGAGGCTCGACTGGGTCTTGGGCGTCGCCCGGTTGATCTCGTCGGCGAGGACCACCTGGGCCATGATCGGCCCGGGTCGGAACTCGAACTCCTGGGTCTTCTGATTGTAGATCGACAGGCCGGTCACGTCGGACGGCAGCAGGTCCGGGGTGAACTGGATCCGCCGGAATGTGCAGTCGAGGCTTCGGGCAAGCGCTTTGGCCAGGACGGTCTTGCCGGTCCCGGGCACGTCCTCGATCAGGAGGTGACCGCCGCACATCAGCGCGACGAGGGCAAGGCGCACTTCGTGGTGCTTGCCCACGATCACGCGCTCGACGTTGGCGACGACCTTCTCGCCGGTCTCCTGGATCTTCGTCATCGGGCTCCCTCGGTGACGGGTGCCGATCGGTAGCCGACCGGCTGGGCTGGACCGGTGGGGACCGGCAGGTTGAGAGTGTCGGGAGATCGTACGCCAGTGACGTACGTTCGGTTCCCACCGTGACGCGAGCCGGCAAATCAGCACGGGATCGGCGGACGCGCCACGATAGACCCGATGAGCACCCGACCCAAGCACGAGTCCGACCCGGAACGGCGGCGCCTGGCCGAGCGCGACGCGGACACAGTCCAGTGGGAACGCTGGGGCCCGTACCTGTCGAGTCGCGCATGGGGAACGGTCCGTGAGGATTACTCGGCCGATGGCGAGCCATGGACCTACCTGACCCACGACCAGGCCCGCTCCCGGGCCTATCGCTGGGGCGAGGACGGCCTGCTCGGCATCAGCGACGATCACGGCCGGCTGTGCTTTGCCCTGGCCCTCTGGAACGAGCACGACCCGATCCTCAAGGAGCGACCGTTCGGCTTGTCCGGACCCGAGGGCAATCACGGCGAGGACGTCAAGGAGCTCTACTGGTTCCTCGATGCAACGCCCAGTCATAGCTACCTCAAGGCGGCCTACGCCTATCCCCAGGTTGCGTTCCCATATGCCGACCTCGTGGCCGAGAATGCCCGGCGGACCCGGGCCGACGACGAGTACGAGCTGGTCGACACCGGCGCGTTTGCCGGCGGACGTTGGTTCGACGTGGTGGTCGAATACGCCAAAGCGGGCCCGGACGACATCCTCGTCCGGATCCAGGTCACGAATATGGGCCCTGATCCGGCCCCGATCCGGCTGCTGCCGACACTCTGGTTCCGCAACACCTGGTCGTGGGGCCGGGACCAGCCGCGGCCGCGCCTCCAGGCAGGACCGCCGGCACCGGGCATGGATCAGTCAAGCATCGTCGGCGACGACGCGCGCCTGGGAGAGATCCGGCTCGACATCGATGGCGGGGGCGAGCTCCTGTTCACGGAGAACGAGTCGAATGCCGAGCGGCTGTGGGGCTTGCGCAACGCCGGACCGTACGTCAAGGATGCCTTCCATCGGGCCATCGTTGATGGCCAAGCCGCCGCCACGAACCCGGAGCCCTGCGGTTCGAAGGCGGCCAGCCATCACCGGCTGGTCGTTGCACCGGGTGCGAGCGAGACCCTTCGGCTGCACCTCCGCCTCGGCGCCGCCGCCCGGGCGGCCGCCAGTGGGCCCGATCCATTCAGCCTGTTCGATGCCACGTTCGAAGCGCGGATCGCCGAGGCCGACGCGTTCCATGCCAGCTTAGGCGGCGACACCTTGACCGAGGACGAGCGGCTCGTCCAGCGACAGGCATTCGCCGGGCTGATCTGGTGCAAGCAGTTCTATCACTACGACGTGAACGAGTGGCTCGACGGCGACCCGACCAAACCACCGCCGGCCTCCCGTCGGGTCGGCCGCAACGCCGACTGGCGCGAGCTCAACACAAAGGACATCCTGTCGATGCCCGACAACTGGGAGTACCCCTGGTTCGCGGCGTGGGACCTTGCCTTCCATTGCGTCACCCTGGCGGTCATCGACCCGAGCTTCGCCAAGGCCCAGCTGCTGTTGCTCACCCGCGAGTGGTACATGCACCCGAACGGGCAGCTGCCCGCTTACGAGTGGCGCTTCGGAGACGTCAATCCGCCAGTCCATGCATGGGCCGCCTGGCGGGTCTACCAGATCGATCGACGGGCGACCGGGACGGGCGACGTGGGCTTTCTCGAGCGGGTCTTTCACAAGCTCCTGCTCAACTTCACGTGGTGGGTAAACCGCAAGGACATCGACGGCGCGAACGTCTTCCAGGGTGGCTTCCTCGGCCTCGACAACATCGGCCTGTTCGACCGGGACGCTCCCCTTCCGGGTGGGGGTCACCTCGGCCAGGCGGATGGAACGGCCTGGATGGGCATGTTCTGCCTGAACATGCTGGCGATCGCCCTCGAGCTCGCCCAGGGCGACATCGTCTACGAGGACATCGCCACGAAGTTCTTCGAGCACTTCCTGTACATCGCGGGCGCCCTCAACAACCTCGGCGGGACCGGGCTCTCCCTGTGGAACGAGAAGGACAGCTTCTACTACGACGTGATCCACTTCGACTCTGGCGAGGTGGTGCCGCTCCCGATTCGCTCACTCGTCGGGCTGATCCCGCTGCTGGCGGTCCACGTCCTCGAGCCCGAGGTGATCGCAGCGCTACCGGGCTTCCGGCGCCGGATGCGCTGGTTCCTGGCCAATCGGCCTGAGCTCGCCGCGCACGTCGCGAGCTGGACCGAGCCAGGCGTGGGGGAACGGCGGCTGTTATCGCTCGTCCACGAAGATCGGCTGCACAAGATCACCCGGCGGATCGTCGATCCTGACGAGTTCCTCAGTCCCCACGGGGTCCGCTCACTGAGTCGCGAGCACCTTGCCAACCCGGTCAGCCTGACCCTGCCGGGCGGCCAGCAATACATGATCGGCTACGAGCCGGCCGAATCCCGATCAGGGCTGTTTGGGGGCAACTCGAACTGGCGGGGGCCAGTCTGGTTCCCGATCAACTACCTGCTGATCGAGGCTTATCTGACCTTCCACCACTACCACGGCGGTGCACTCAAGGTGGAGCTGCCGTTTGGCTCGGGCAATCTGCGCGAGCTGGACGAGCTGGCCTGGGACCTGTCCGACCGGCTGGTCGGCCTGTTCCTGCGCGATGCCGAGGGCCGGCGCCCGGTCCTGGGATCGACCGCTCACCTCCAGCCCGACCCGAACTGGGCCGACCGGATCCCGTTCTACGAATACTTCGACGGCGACAACGGCCGGGGTGTCGGAGCCAGCCACCAGACCGGCTGGACGGCGCTCGTCGCCAAGCTCCTCGAGCAGACGGCCCGCCGCCGCCGGGCCGACCGGAGCCCGGGCCGCCGCACTGATCTAGAGCCCTGATCACGGCCGGCCCGACGCCACGCAGCCGGACCGACTGCCTCCCAGCGTCACGCCGGTGGATCAGCGGGCGAGGATCCGCCGTGGTCGAGCCGTTAATATCCGGGCCCCCCTGCGGACGCGTCTGAGGTCAGCCCCGGACCAGGGTCAGCCCACCCACCCACAGGGTCATCCCGCAGCCGATCCCACCCATCACCGCGAGAAACAGGTCACCACCGATGAAGGCAGCCACCGCCATCCCGCCGAACAGCCCGGCCAGGACGAGCGCGATGACGGCCAGGCCCAGCCGCTCGAGGATCGGCCGCTTCTCGGGCGAGTCGCCCCGGTCCGGGGCCTCCGGTTCCGGCGCCTCCGGTTCCGACCCACCCGACGCGCTCGCGCCGCCACGGTCGCCGCTCACGGGTTAAGCGTCTTGAGCCACAGGCTCATCAGGGAGCCGGCGATCGGCGCCGCCTGGGCCGAGCCGTGGCCACCCTGCTCAACGATCACTGCAATCGCCACCTCGGGATTGTCGGCCGGGGCATAGCCAATGAACCACGAGTTCGGCTCGGCGCTGCCGCCGATCTCGGCCGTGCCGGTCTTGCCGGCGGTGAGGATACCGGGGATTGCGGCGCCGGTTGTGAAGATCCGACCCCAATCGCTCTCCACGGCGAGCTCCATCGCGTTGCCGATCGTGCCGGCCACAGCCGGGGTCATCACGGTCCCCAGGGCCGCTGGTCCAATCGTCTGGTTACCGGCCGGCCCACTGATCCCGGTGACGAGCTCGGGCTTCATCAGCACCCCGCCGTTGGCCACACTGGCGGCGACGAGGGCCATCTGGAGCGGTGTGACCAGGGTCTCTGCCTGGCCATAAGCGGCATTCGCGAGCTCCACATCGTCGCTGAAGCCTCCACCGAATGAACCGCCCCCGTTCGTCACCTGGCTGGTCGCAGTCGGCAGGTCGAATGGGATTGGTGCCCCGAAGCCCAGCCGGTCGGCCCAGTCGGCCAGGGCGGCGCCGCCCGTGCGCAGGCCGGTCAGGGCGAAGTAGATGTTGCACGAGACCTCGATCGCCTGGTCGTAATCGAGCACCTGCGAACCGGTGAAATCGTGATGTCCGTCATGGATCCGAAAGCCGGATACGAGCAGGCCCGTCTGCTCCGCGGCCGGCTGTTGCGGATAGCTCGTCGAGGCGTTGATCGCACCCGAGCCGAGAGCCGCAATCGAGGTCACGATCTTGAATACGGAGCCGGGCACGTAGCGGCCCATCGTCGCCCGGTTAAGGAACGGCTGCCCGGCTGCCGCCGAGGTCCGGGCAAAGGCGGCCTGGGCGGTAATCGGGTTGGCGATCGCGCTTGCGTCGAAGACGGGCGTCGAGGCCATGGCCAGGACGCGCCCGGTCCGCGGGTCAAGCATGACCACAGCCCCGCGGTAGGCACCAAGCGCCTTGACGGCGGCTTCCTGCAGCTTGAGTGAGAGGCTCAGGGTCAGGTCAGCGCCCTGACGGCGCTGGGGGGCCAGCTTGTACAGCAGGTCCTCGAGGGAGTTGTTGCTGCCGAGGCCAGTGAGTTCAGCGTTATCGGCGCGCTCAAGGCCGGCCGTCCCATATACCGGCGAAGCGTAGCCGATGAGCGGCGCGAGCGAGCGATCGGCGTAGACACGGTAGGGTTCGCCGTTCGCGTCGTACCGGTTGCTGGCCAGGATCGCCCCTGAACGGTCGACGATCGTGCCCCGGACCACGTCCCGGGCCGCGGCGATGACCAGCGGGTTGTCGGCCGCCCGGCTGAGCTCGGATGCGCGAACCACCTGCCAGTAGCCCGCGCCGACGGCGATCAGGCCGAAGAGCACGCTGAGGATCAGGCCAGTTCGGGCGATCCCCCGTCCAATCGGCGCCCGATCCAGGGTGTTCATCCTGCCTCCTGCCGCGATCCACGCAGGAATGCGAAGCGACGCCGGCCGGCAGGTGCGGGCGGTGGGGGCTCCACCCCGCGATCGGACAGGGCGAGGAGCAGGCCGATCACGACGCCGTTGGCGAGCAGCGACGAGCCGCCGTAGCTGATGAACGGCAGGGTGACCCCAGTCAGCGGGATGAGCTTGAGGTTACCCGCCGCGATGATGAACGCCTGGACACCTACGACCAGGGTCAAGCCGGCCGCGAGCAGCGAGCGGAAGTCGTCGGCCGCTGAGGCGGCAACCCGCAGGCCCCGCTCGATCACGATCAGATAGAGGCCCAGGATCGCGACCACGCCGATCAGGCCAAGCTCCTCGCCGAGCGCGGCGAACGGGAAATCGGTGTGGATCGCCGGGATCGGCAGGCGGCCGCCCACCAGGGGCAGACCGGCGCCCAACCCGGTGCCGATGATCCCGCCGCGGGCGAAGGCGTACAGCGACTGGACCACCTGGTAACCCTTGCCGCTGGCGTCCGCGAACGGATTGATCCAGATGTCCACCCGGTCGCGGACGGTGCCGAAGAGCTGGTAGGCGACGACACTCCCGGCCGCGAACAGGATCAGGCCGACGACGACGTAGCTGGCCCGAGCCGTCGCGATATAGACGAGGGCCAGGAAGACCGCGAAGAAGAGCAGAGCGGCGCCCAGGTCGCGCTGGATCACGACGATCCCGAGGGCCATCGCCCACATCGCCAACATCGGCAGCAGATAGGGCAAGGGCGGCAGTTGCAGCGGACCCAGGCGCATGCTCGCCTCGACCAGCAACGGCCGGAATTCCGACAGGTAGCCGGCCAGGAAGATGACCAGGATTACCTTGATCAGCTCGGTCGGCTGGCCACTCAGTGGTCCGATCTGGATCGTCAGGAGCGCGCCGTTCACCTCGTTGCCGAACAGGAAAGTCAGCAGCAGCAAGGAGATCCCAGCCGCGGCCCAGGTGTATTTGTAACGCCGCAGCCAGGCATCGGAGCGGACGGCGAGCGCGACGATCGTGATCACGGCCAGCGCCAGCAGCAGCCAGCCGAGCTGGATCGAGGCCAGTCCGAACGTGCGCCCGGCCAGCGATTGGGTCACGAGCGACTGGGGCAGCCGCTCCATCAACAGCAGACTGATGCCCGCGAGCAGCCCGATCGTGGGCAGGAGCACCTGGTCGGAGCGTCGGCCGGCCAGGACCAGGGCGAGGTGCGCGCCGAAGAGCGCGGTGAGGTAGACGACGAGCTGACCCGCGTCAGCCGGCAGCCAGGTGACCTTCTGGCCCGCCAGCTCCCGCTGAGTCGCGCCAAGTGACACGCTCCCGAGGAGGAGCACCAGGGCAACGATGATCAGCAGGCCGGACTCACGCCGGCGGGCGCGGGGTCGGATCGCAGCCACCGCCGGACGAGTCCGGGTGCCGGCCGAGGCGGTCATCGTCGAGACCGCTCGAAGCGGAAGCGAACCCGGCCCACCTGCAGCTCGTCACCGTAGGTGATGGCGCTCAATCCGTCGGTGCGCAGCCCGTTGACGAACGTCCCGTTTGTGCTACCGAGATCCTCGACGTACCAGGCCCGGCCGCGAAAAGCGAGGGCGGCATGCTCCGCCGAGGCAAAGTCATCCTCGACCACGATCGAGTTGTTCACATCCCGGCCGATTGTGGCCACCGCATCCAGGCCGAACACGGTTCCGCGGGGGGGCTCACTGACATCGGACCACACGACCACCAGGCGGGCGAGCGCCCCACCTGGGTCTCGGGCCGCAGCCCGGAGGTCGCGCAGCAGCAGTCGGGCGACGCCGAACATGAACAGGTACAGGCCGCCGAGAAAGGCAATCCGGACGATCCAGATCGCCACGACATACGGATCCATCAACCGGGCAAGACGGCTTCGATCAGGAAGACGCTCGTGCCGATTTCAATTCGATCGCCTGCCCCCAGCGCCGCTTCCGACACAGCCACCCCATTGACCCTCGAGCCGTTGGCGCTGCCGAGGTCGGTCAGGACCAGCATCCCCCTGCGGGCCTGGAGGCGAGCGTGGTGACGCGACACTCGGCGGTCGTCAAGGACGAGGTCGTTGTCGGCGGCCCGCCCAATCGTGAGCGGCCCACCGTCGAGTACCAGCCGCCGCCCGGTCCCGTCGGACCGCTGCTCGAGGAGCGTGGCCGCGGGAGCAGCAACGGGTTGGATCTCGAAGGCCTGGGTGTTGGTCAACTCATTGCGGCCAGTGGGCGCACCATGCCCTTCCTCGGACGGCCCGGGTCGGATGTCGACCCGATCGGCCTCAACCCGGACTTCGCCGGCGGCCGCTGATCGATCGAGCAGCAGCTCAACCGTCGGTGCCTGGTCGAGGGCGTAGCCGTGGCTGCGAGCAAAGGCGAGGGCTGCGTCGGCCAGATCCGCGGCGAGTTGCGGCGCCCGGGACCCCAAGGCGGCAACATCGGCAGGCGCCAGGTGCACCCGATACCGATCCGGCACTCGAGTCCGCGAGTTGAGCACATGGCGCTCGTTCTCCATCGCTCGCTCGATCCGGCGTTGGATCTGGATCGGCTGGAGCGGCGAGCGGAAGAGACGAGCTGTAGGACGCTCGAGCAAACGCTCGAGGAATCGCTCCACCATGGCGATCGGCTGCATGATCGGCCGGAGTCTAGCAGGCAACCGGAGGCACTGAATCCAGCGGGCCATGGCGGCTGGTCGTGCGGACGGGCCGGCCAGGGGTACCATCGGAAGCCTGGCTGCGGTACCAGCGGCTCAAGGTCCGGCGGGACCCCTGCGCTATACTTCCGCCCCGCTCCGGGAGCGCGATACCCCGGGGCCGTGTCCCACGCGTGGAAGTCGCATGACCGAGATCCTGACCGAGTCGTTCTGTGAACGGTGTGGCACTCGCTACACGTTTGAGGCGGCCATTCGGAAGAAGCGCCGCATCGGCAAGCTCAAGGTCCTCTCGAAAGGCCTGAAGAACTACGTCCTGAGCGACGACGCATCGCTTGACGAGGCGCTCGCGGAGGCACGCTCCGGTGAACAGCGCGAGGTCAGCGGCGGGCAGCTTGACGCGTTCCACCAGACGTTCCAATTCTGCATGGCTTGCAGGCAGTACACCTGCTCCAACTGCTGGAACGAGGCCAAGGGTCGCTGCCTGAGCTGCGCCCCGCTCTCAACCGGCGCCGGACCGCTCCGGTCGCCCCTCGACGACCTGCTCGCCGGCGGCGGCATGGCGCCATTGATCAGTCAGCACTTCGACACGGACGCGCCCGCGGCCCAGCTTGCGAACGGCAACGGCCACGCCTCGCTGCAAGAGCCAGCGCCGACGGTGGTCGGCTCCGCCTGGCCGACAATTGACCTCTTCCGGACCACCGGGGCTGAACCCATCGTCGAGCCAACACCGGAGCCACGCGCCGAACCGATCGTCGAAGGGCAGCCAGAGGCGGTCGTTGAGCCCCAGTCGCAGGCAGCCGTCGAGTCGCGGGCCGGGGACCCAGCCGCCACCGCTCCCGGAAACGGCCTCCCAGCCAATTTCTGGACCCAGCCGTTTACCGGCTACGCTCCAATCCCCGAACCGGCGTCCATCGCAGAACCCACCCTGGACGCCCGGGCCGACGAGCTGGCCGCGCGGACCACCCGACTGCTCGGCCGGTTCCGGGTCCAGGCACCGATCGGCGAGTCTGGACCGAAGGCTCGACCTGCCCCCGTCGCCGAGGTGGTGCCCGAGCTGCCAGCCGAGGCCGACAGGATTTCCGCGGCTCCACCCGAACCCGAGCCGTCCGAACCCGCCGAGCCGGCGGCCGAGCCGCTCCTGCCCCAGCCGAAACCTGGCGAGGCGGCCGCCGACCGGATCGAGAGACCGCTCTGGGCGATCCCGCAGCGTCCGTCCACGAATGGCCAGCCCCTCGTCCCACCGCCCGCCAGCCAGTCGCCCGCGATCCAGTCAGCCCCAGGGCCGTCGGTCCAGGTTCAGGCCATCGTCGGGTCGGCTCGATCGCCCGGCGTGGCTCCGCAGTGGCCCGCACCACTCCGGCCGGGCGTGGACCTGAGCATTCCCGCGTTCTGGGCGTCGGGCGATGTCGCCCCCGGGACCCGGGATGCTGGCCTGTGGGCTGCCTCGGCCCAGGAGGTCGTGGGTTTGCCCGGCCAGACAGCCGTCCAGGGCGGGATCCAGTCGTGCGTCAGCTGTGGTCTGTCACTGTCGGCGACGGCCCGCTTCTGCCGCCGGTGCGGATCGCGCCAAAGCTGATCGGCCGGCCTGGCTGGGCCCCCGCTCCGGCCAGCCTTCTTCGCGAAAGCGGACCCAGACGAGCCCGATCAGGAGCAGCTGCGCCACGATCGACAGCCAGGCGAGCACAGCAAACACGGCTGCGATGGCACCGTACAGGACAGCGATCCCGATCAACCTTGGCGCGACGAACGCAAACACCTGGGTGAACAAGGCCGCCGCTACGCCAACAACGAGGGCCGGCAGCCGGATCGCCCGCCAGCGTGGATGGTGGGCCGGCACGAACCGATAGACGGCCGCCACACCAACCAACGCGGGCAGGGCGGTTGCCAGTGGGTTGAGCAAGCCGAGGCGGCCAAGATCGGCTTCGGCCGTGGGATCGCCCGAGGCCGCTGGTCACGACCGAAGCGATCGACGCCAGTCCCAGCGCGACCACGACGGCCACGATCAGGACAACGACCGAGGCTACGCCCACCAACGACCGGCGGACGATGCCCCGCCTGGCAGTCCGGTTGAACACCCGGCCAAAGCTGGTATCGAGCGCCCGGGCAAATCGACTCGCGCCCCAGGTCAGGGTGACCAGGCCAACGATCGAAACTTCAGCCGCCCCAGCGGCCATCACCTGAAGCGTCCGGCTGAGGAGGTCATTGAGCGGCGGGAGATCGGCGGCAATCGCGTCCACGATCTGCGCCTAGCGGGCCGGGTCGTGCACGACGAAGCCACCTACCGCCACCACGAGGAGCAGGGCGGGCAGCAGCGCGAAGAGTGCGTTGTCGGCGAGCCCGTCGGCCAGGATCCCACGGCCGATCCGGCCGTAGGCATCCAGGACCGCCGTGGTCCGGTCTGGAAGGCGCCCCTCCAGAAAGCGGTTCCATGCAGACGACAACCCGCGAAATCGTTCGGGCGGCTCGGGCCCCTCGGGGGCCTCGGGCTAGAGGAGGCTGATCCTAGAGCTCCTCGAAGAGCCCCGGCTGGAGGTCTCCGGCACGGACGTGGCGAGGCGCCGCCACCAACGCTCGGACCTGTCCCCGCCGCACGAAGCGGCGCCCGCCAAGCTTGATGCTCTGAAGCCGTCCCGTGCGCGCCCAGCGACCGATCGTCTCGGGCCGAAACCGGATGTTGGCGGCAGCCAGGATCTCGGCCGCCGCGGCCAGGGTGATCCAGTCCGATGGCGCAGCCACGATCAGTCGCCCGGGGCCGTAGGCGATGAAGCGGTCGCGTCGGGCTTCGCCGCCACGGGTCCGGGCTTGGCCTCGGCGGCGCGCCCATCCTTCCGCCCATTGTTCGAATCAGGCGAGTTTCCACCGTCCGGGCCGGGGCCCTCGGCTGGCCCGGACTGGGTCGAGTCGGTCGACTCGGCCGACTTGGCCGGCTTCGGTCGGCCCCCGCTGCGATCCTTCTTCGCCCAACCGGAGCCCTTGAAATGGATGGTGGGAGGGTTGAACGCCTTGGTCAGGGTCCCCTCAACCCCACAGGCTGGGCAGGTGCTCGGTGGGCTGCCATTGATCGAATGGATGACCTCGGTCGTCTTGCCGCAATTCGAGCAGATGTAGTCGTAGGTGGGCATCAGTGGAGATCAGCCGCGCAGGAGCCGCATGCCGCACTTTGGGCAGTAGAAGGCGCGCTCATGGGCGGATGCAAAGCCACAATGGGCGCAAACCAGGCCACCCCGGCCGGCTGCCGGCAGCTGCCGCTCGAGCGCAGTGAGGCCCATCGAAAACTGGTTCGCCAGGATGTTCGTCAGGAGGCCACCGAGGATCCGGGTGCCCGTCCGGTCTGTGTCGCCGCGAACGCCCCGGCCGCCCCATCCGACGACCGCCCGGAGGACGAGGTCGCCGTTCGACTCGTCCCAGTGCGAGGCAACGCCGCCAACGATCGCGCTGTACTCCGGATAGCCCGAGGTGTCCGTCTCGCCGGCGAGGAGACCGCAGGCGAACGCGTCGAAGGCCAGGTCGATCGCGTCGATCGACTCGAGCACGACGAGGGCGTGCCGGGTGATCGGCGAGCTGGCGTGGTGAGCGTTGAGCCATTGCATCGCTTCGGAAGGATGGGCGATCGATGGGGTCGCCTGGCTGAACTCGAGAGGCAATGGCTCGACCAGCTCGACGTCGCTGGTGGCAATCCCTGCCAGCATCGTCGGGATCTCGTCGATCGTCCGTGGGCCCGCCTTGAACCGGACTCCCGCGCTGCTCTTGCCCGCATAGTACAGCTTCAGCTGGTACTCCTGGGCCGTGATGTCCCCGGACAACGGTGGCGACCCAACGGCCTCGCTCGCGGCGCGCTTGGCGGCCGAGCTCTTGCGTCTCAGGAATTCAGGTGACACGAACTACTCCCCGTGATGTGGCCTCGAACCGATGATAACGCGGGCCTCGTGCCGGGACAGCGTGGCCACGGTACCGTTGAGTCTCAGGGGCGCCTTGTGACAACGACCCGGATGCGTCCCTCCGGGCCGAGCGTCCGAACCCGGATCCCTCGCCGCGTCCGGGAGATCCCCAGGTCAAGGGTGGTGCCTCCAACGCGCAGCCCCGAAATTCGCATCGTGCCGATCGCCGTCGGCAGGGCCGGCCGTTGCAGGCTCAGCCGCCCGAGGGCCGCATCTGGCTGGAGACCGAGCAGCGACCGGATCAAGTGGAGCGGCGCGGCCGAGGCCCAGGCCTGCACGGGGCAGGCCCTCGGAACCTGCCCGGGTCCGAGCCCGGGCCGCCGCTCGTCGCCCGAGATAAGCTCCGGCAGCCGGTCGCCCGGGAGCGCGCCGGCAGCTTCCAGCAATCGGTCGGCGATGCCCTGTGCAGCCTCGTCAAAGCCGGCCTGCTTGAGGCCCCCGGCAATCAGGGCCGTATCGTGCGGCCAGACCGATCCCGTGTGGTAGCCGAACGGGTCGAATGCCGGCTCGGATGCGCCGAGCGTCCGGATCCCCCAGCCCGAATCCATGTCGCGAGCGAGGATCCGGCCGGCCACAGCTGTCGCCGACGAGACGTTGAGGATCCCCGTCCACAGGCACTGCCCGGCGTTCGAGGAGATCGCATCGGCAACGCGACCGTCCCGACCGAGGGCAAGAGCGACCGTCTGGCGGTCGTTGATCCAGAACGCAGCATCAAAGCGTCGGCGGAGCCGCCGGGCGCGGGCCATCAGCCGTTGAGCGAGAGCAGAGTCGCCGCGGGCCTGCGCCATTCGGGCCATCCGTCGCCAGGCGTCATGGACGTACCCCTGGACCTCGGCCAGGGCGATTGGAGGTGGAACGATGGCTCCAGAGCGATCGCGGGTCGCATCGGGCGAGTCCTTCCAGCCCTCGTTCGCCAATGCGCCCGGCTGGCCCAGGTAGCGCAGGAAGCCGTCCGGGTCCGCAGCCGTGCGCGCGTCGATCCAGTCGAGCGCTCGGAGCGCACTCGGCCAGAGACCATCAAGCAGCGCCGGATCCCCGATCCAGTCGCTCACCTCGCCGAGCATGATCAGCCACAGCGGCGTCGCGTCGACGCTGTCGAACGACGGCCCGAACGGCACTTCGCCGAGGCGGGCCATCTCGCCGGTCCTGAGCTCGTGCAGGATCCGACCGGGCTCCGCACCCCAGCGTCCTTCGCGACCGGTGGCTTGACGAATCGCCAGCACCTTGAGCGCGCCGAGGACCAGGTCGGGCCGGAAGGCAATCGCCTCGAAACCCGTCAGCAGTGCGTCGCGGCCAAAGAGCGCGGCGAACCAGGGCAGGCCCGCCGCCTCGAACCGTTCGCCTGGTCCTGGACCGTCCTCGGACAGGACGCCCAGGTCGTCCAGGGCCCGGTCGAGGACCCGCTGAACCATCGGGTCGTCCACGCGAATCTCGGCTTGCCTGGCCGGCCACTGGCCCGGGTTGCGTGGCCGAACCAGGGGCCTGATCGGCGCGGCCATCGCCGCCAACGCGGTCGCCCGGTCCTCGACGGGATCCTCGGCCGGCTGAACCAGCCAGGCCAGCCGGACGGGCAGTCCGCTGGCCACGGGCACGCGCCACAGAATTGTGGCGGTCACCTCCCGGCCATGGCGGACCGTCCCTGTCGAGATCGGCCCGCTCGGGGGCGGTCGGACATCGATGACCATCGTGCGCAGACGGGAATCGCGGCCGAGGTAGCCGAAGCGGACCCGTGAACCGTCGGCCCGGACAGGCAGGAGCTCTCCGCGAACGCGCCGCCGATAGCCACGAATCTCGAAGATGTCGGCGGCATCGAAGCCGATGGTGAGGCGCACGACGGCGGTCGTCTGTCGCGGACCAGCCTGAATCAGCGTGAGCCGCTCGGCCAGGCTCGCACCGAGCTCTCGCCGGCGTCGAAGCTGGAGTGTGGAACGAGCACCACTGAGGACCAGGTCGATCCGATCGACCTGGCTCGGCCCGAGCATTGCCTCGGACCCGGCGCCGGCGGTGGGGCGACGGCCGGCGACGCGGAGGTCCAGCCGGCAGATGAAGCGGGTGTCGCCGGCATACAGCCCGTATCCGCGCTCGTCCGGCTCGATCGCGCCGGCTCCATCGCTCAGCAGGCGAAGCCGATTCTGCTTGAGCAGCCGGAACCCGCGCTGGGTGGATCGGCGCTCAGTCGTCAACGAAGATGACGGCCTCGAGCGGCCTTAGCTCGAGCCGGTCACCGGCCGGCGGCAGTGGATCATGGGTCGACAGGATCGCTCGCCATGGCCGCCCTGACGGCGACTCCGGCAGAGCCACGGTCACCGCCCGCCGGCCGAAACCGAGGACGACCAGGGCAGCCTGGTCCGCCGCGCGGCGGAGGTAGGCGAAGACCGACGCATCCCCGATCCCGACCGCCTCGTAGGAGCCGACGGACAGGGCGGACCGCGACCGGCGCAGCCAGATCAGGCGGCGGTAGTACGACAGGACGGACCTTGGATCCGCAGTCTGGCTGGCCACGTTTCGGGTTGCGCTCTCGGGGCTCATCCGGAGCCACGGGCGGGCCGTGCTGAAGCCGGCGTTCGGACCCAGACCCCAGGGCATCGGCGCCCGGGCCTGGTCGCGGTTCCACCAGCTCGACAGGAAGCGCGAGCGGCGGGCCGCCGGATCCTGGATCTCGGCCCACGGAACGGCCACGTCGCGCAGGCCGATCTCCTCGCCGTAGTACAGGAACGGTGTCCCGCGCAGCGTCAGGAGGAGGGTGGCGGCGACCTTTACCCGAGCATCGCCGTGAGGGCCGTCATCGTAGCGACTGGCGGAGCGCGACTGATCGTGGTTGGACAGGACAATCGTGGGCCACCCGCCAGGCCCGAAGGCCGCCTCGCGCTCGGCGATGGCCCGGGCGAACGCCCGGGCGCTCCATGGCTGGCGAATCAGGCTGAAGTCGAAGATCAGATGGCCCGGCGCCGTATACGCGGCGGCCTGGCGCACGGAGCCCTCGAACAACTCGCCGACCGTCATCCGGCCCGGCAGCTCATCGACGATCTGGCGGATCTCGGCCAGCAGCTCGACCAGCTCAGGCTGGTTCTTGTCGTACAGGTGAACCTGCCGACTGTAGGCGCGCCGACCGCCCAGCCGATACGGATTCGACGGCAGGTCGGCGTGCTTGAAGAAGGCATTGAAGACGTCGAACCGAAAGCCGTCGACGCCACGGTCCAGCCAGGTCCGGATGATCTCGAGCACGGCCGCCCGGACCGCCGGATTGCGCCAGTTCAGGTCGGGCTGCTGGGGCAGGAACGTGTGCAGGTAGAACTGTTCGCGGGTGGCATCCCAGGTCCACGCCGGGCCGCCAAAGAAAGAGACCCAGTTGTTCGGGCGGCGAGGTCGGCCAGCCGGGCTGTAGCCGGCTGGGTCGCGCCAGATGTACCAATCGCTGCGAAGCCCGGTCCGGCTGGCGCGCGACTCGACGAACCACGGGTGGAGATGGCTGGTGTGATTCAGGACGAGATCCAGGATCACCCGGATGCCCCGGCGGTGGGCCTCGGCCACCAGCCGCTCAAAGTCCGAAAGAGTGCCGAAGATCCGGTCGATGGCGCTGTAATCGGAGACGTCGTAGCCCGAGTCGAAGCCGGCCGAAGGATAGATCGGCGACAGCCAGATGGCATCGATCCCGAGCGAGTCTGGGCTGCCGTCATTGAGGTAGTCAAGATGGTCGAGGATCCCCGCGAGGTCGCCGACCCCGTCACCGTCGGTATCGCTGAAGCTGCGCGGATAGACTTGGTAGACCACCCCGCTGCGCCACCCCTCGAGGGCGTCTGCAGCCGGCGTGACGGGAGCTTCTGGCAGCGCATCCATGATGGCCTGGTCTCGATCGCCCATCTGGCTGGAGATCATCCCGGATTTCACTTGACGTGGCACGACAGGTGCGGATAATGCGCGTTACTAACGCGAGTTAGTCTCGGCCACGCGGACGGCCCGGTCAAGCCCAAACCACGATCGGGTCACCGAGAGAAAGGAGATCTGGGTGCGCGAGCGACCGCCGCGACCGACCAGCGCCGACGTGGCCGCGCGGGCTGGCGTGTCACGCACGACGGTCTCATTCGTGATCAACGGTCGATCCGATGTCCAGATTCCAGCCGGGACCTGGCGACGGGTGGAGGAAGCTGCCCGCGAGCTCGATTACCACCCCCATGGCCCGGCTCGCCAGCTGGCCGCCGGGACGAGCCTGACGATCGGGCTGGTGATGCGCCAGTCGGCCGAGCAGGTCGCGGCCGACATGAACCTGGCCAACACGCTGTGGGGCCTGGCCGCGGCGGCACGAGCCGGCGGCTTTCGGGTGCTGGTCGAGCCGCTCGCGCCGGGGGACGGCACCTACGCCGACCTGCTTCGCTCGCGGCGGGCCGATGGCCTGGTCGTCTCGGGACCGCGCGACGATGACGACGAGCTGGCGGCCCTGGTCCGCGATGGGTTCCCGATCGTGATCCAGGGCTCCCGAGCGGACCTCGATGCACCCAGCGTCGACGTCGACAACCGGGCCGGCGCCCGGGGCGCTGTCGAGCATCTGCTCGAATTGGGCCATCGCCGGATCGGCTGCATCACCAACGCTCCCCTCCACTACACCGCCGCCGCCGAACGCCTGGACGGCTATTGCGCTGCCTTGACCACGGCCGGGATCGAGTACGACCCTGGTCTCGTCATCGAGGGCGGGTTCGATGCCGCCAGCGGTCACCTGGCGATGGCCGAGCTCCTTGGGCGGGCCCGCCCGACGGCCGTGTTCGTGGCCAGCGATGTGGTGGCCATCGGCGCCATGCGTGGGCTACGCAAGGTGGGCCTGCGGATCCCGGCTGACGTCTCGGTCGTCGGCTTCGACGACATCCCGATCGCAGCTCACGTGGACCCGCCCCTGACGACCGTCCGACTGCCGGCCGGTGGCCTGGGTGAGACGGCCGGTCGCCTGCTCGTCGATCGGATCGCGGGGCGGCCGGTCCCTGCCCGGACGCTCCTGCCCACTCAACTCATCGTTCGCGACTCGACCGCCGTCCCCCCCAGACCGGGAGGGCGATGAGGCAACTGAGCGAGGAGGAGTGCATTGGACGTTTTCGCTGGCCAGGCCCTGAACGAAGGGTGCCAGTCACGAAGGAGAGGAGACATCGAGTGAGTAATCGATCGACATTCGGGATCAGGCGCGCAGGAGCATTGCTGGCGACCGCCGGCCTCGTCTTCGCCGCCTGCAGCAGCGGCGCAACGGCGGCTCCCAGCTCGGCCTCGGTGCCGAGCGCCGCCGCAGTGCCGAGCGCGAGCGCACCGGCCGCATCGGCTGCAGCCGCCTCACCCACTCTGGCGCCACTCCCGTCGCTCGACCCGGCGGCGGTCGCGGCAGCCAAGACCTACGCAGCCACCCTCGGCACCAGCATCGGCGGCTCGGTCAGCGTCCTGGCCGTCTGGGGCGGGAGCGAGCAGCAGCAGTTCCTGAACATGGTTAAGCCATTCGAGGACGCCACAGGAGTCACCGTCAATTACACCGGAACTCGCGACGAACCGGCGGTCCTGACGACCGGCATCGCGTCGGGCCAGTTGCCGGACATCGCCGGCCTGCCGGGGCCCGCCCAGATGATCCAGTACGCCGCCGCCGGCAAGCTCCAGGACCTGTCAACCATGCTGGATGTGCCTTCCTATACAGCCCAGACACCAGCAGCGCTCGTCCAGCTCGGCACGACCGGTGGCAAGCTGTCGGGCGTCTTCCTCGACGTCTCGGCCAAGGGCCAGATCTGGTACGACCCACAGGTCACGGGTGACCTCAGCACGAGCCCGCCCGCCACCTGGGACGCCCTCACTGCCCTGATCACCGCGGACAAGGCCAAGGCCCAGTCGGCGTGGTGCTTCAGCGTTGAGTCCGGCGCCGCCTCCGGCTGGCCGGCTACGGACGTGCTCGAATCCTTCGTCCTCCGTAACAGCGGCCCCACCTACTACAACAGCTGGTGGACAGGTAAGACCAAGTGGACGGACCCCGGGATCAAGACCGCCTTCCAGGATCTTGGCCAGATGGTGGCCGGGAGTTACGGCGGGTCGGCCCGGATCCTGACCACGAACTTCGCCAACGCCGGGGACCCGATATTCGCGTCGCCCCCGGGCTGCCTCTTCCTGCATCAGGCCAGCTTCATCACCGGGCTCGGGGCCTTCGCCAACAAGACGAGGCTGACCGACTACAACTTCTTCCCGTTCCCTGCGATCAACCCGCAGTACGCGGCGGCGGTCGAGGGCGCCGGCGACCTGTTCGGTGCGTTCAACAACACGCCCCAGGCGGCCGCCCTCATGAAGTACCTCGTCAGCTCCCAGGCCCAGCAGCTGTTCGTCGCTGACGGCGAATTCCTGTCGGCCAACAAAGGCGTTGCCAACTACCCCAACACGATGAACCAGCGGCTCGGCGCGATCCTGTCAGGTGCCACGTCATTCGTGTTCGACGCCTCGGACCAGATGCCGGCCCCGATGCAGACGGCCTTCTACCAGGATCTCCTGAAGTACATCCAGGATCCGACCCAGCTGGATACGCTCCTGGCCCATCTCGACTCCGTCCAAGCCTCGTCCTACACCCCGTAGGGTCCACGACGAAACCAACCGGATAGCTCCGCGAACCGCGCGAGCGGGCGGCACGTGCCTCCCGCTCGCGCACCCAAATACTCGGAGGCAAGCCGATGGATCCTCGTTTGACCACGGCACTGATCGTCGTGGTCGGCGTTCCCGCCGTCCTGATTGGATACATCGTGGCGACGGAGCAGGTCCTCCGCGTCTTCCCCCAACGAGCTCAGCCGCGAGTTCGACCCTGGCTGTGGCTGTTTCCAGCCCTGGCATTCCTATTCGTGTTTCTGGTCTATCCGACGGTCGGAACGCTGATCCGGAGCCTCCAGGACCAACTCGGCAAGCATTTCATCGGGCTCGCCAACTACGCCTGGTTCTTTGGTGACAGCGGCACGCTGGGAGCCCTCAAGAACAACGTCATCTGGATCGTCCTGCTGACGGTCCTGACCGTCGGGTTGGGGATGCTCATTGCGATCCTCGTCGATCGGGTCCGCTACGAGTCATTTGCCAAGTCGGTCATCTTCGTGCCCCTGGCGATCAGCGCGACGGCGGCCAGCGTCATCTGGCTGTTCATGTTCGTCTACCAGCCGCCTGGAGTAGCCCAGACCGGCACGCTCAATGCGGCGATCACCCCGCTCGGCGTCGGGCCGCTGCCGTTCCTCACGATCAGCAACTTCAGCTTCAACACGATCCTGCTGGTGATCGTGACCACCTGGACCTGGACCGGCTTCTGCATGGTGATCATCTCGGCAGCGCTCAAGGGGATCAACGCGGAGCTGCTTGAAGCGGCCCGCGTAGACGGCGCCACCGAGTGGCAGGTCTTCAAGGGGATCATCTTCCCGCTGCTCACCCCAACCCTGGCCGTCGTGTCGACCACGATCATCATCACCGCCCTCAAGGCGTTCGACATCGTGTACGTCATGACCAACGGGGCCTTCGACACCCAGGTCATCGCCAATTCGATGTACCAGGAGATGTTCAACTTCGGCGATTTTGGGCGGGGTAGCGCGATCGCCATCGTCCTGATGATCGCGATCATCCCGGTCATGGCCGTCAACATCAAGCGCTTCCAGGCCCAGGAGGCCATTCGATGACCAGTCTTGCTGCCTCCGCGCCGACCGCCGCAACCACGACGGGCTCCGGCCCCGTGCGTCGCCGGCTCGGCCGCCTGGGCCTCCACTTCGTGGTCATTCTGCTCATGGCCATCTGGCTGATCCCCACGATCGGCCTGTTCGTCAACTCATTCCGCCCGGAGGCAGCGGTCCAAACAAGCGGCTGGTGGACC
Source organism: Chloroflexota bacterium (assembly GCA_003152165.1). Classification (GTDB taxonomy): domain Bacteria; phylum Chloroflexota; class Limnocylindria; order Limnocylindrales; family CSP1-4; genus Palsa-1033. The sequence continues at coordinate 3,919 of PLZO01000022.1, read as the reverse complement.
GCGATCTTCCAGCCGTCGCAACTCACCCTTCAGAACTACACCTACGTGCTTGGCCAGGCCGGGATCTGGCCGGCCTTCATCAACAGCCTGTTCATCACGATCCCGGCGACGGTCATCCCGATCCTCGTCGCCGCATTCGCGGCATATGCCTTTGCCTGGATGAGCTTTCCCGGGCGGAACCTCCTCTTCGTGGTGGTCGTGGGCTTGCTCGTGGTACCGCTCCAGACGACGTTCATCCCGATCATTCAGCTGTTCGCGGTCTTCCACCTCAACGGCCAGTTCATGGCCCTGTGGTTGGCCCACACCGGCTACGGCCTGCCGTTTGCGATCTACCTCCTGCGCAACTTCATGGGCAGCCTGCCCCGCGAGGTCTTCGAGTCCGCCTCGATCGACGGGGCCAGCCATGTGACCTCGTTCCTTCGGCTGGCCCTGCCGATGACCGTGCCCGCGATCGCCGCCCTGGCGATCTTTCAGTTCCTGTTCGTGTGGAACGACCTGCTCGTGGCGTTGATCTACGTGGGCGCAGCCAATCCCCAGAATGCCCCACTCACCATCGTTGTGGCCAACCTGGTCGGCTCACTGGGCCAAGGCTGGTGGTACCTGGCCGCGGCGGCATTCCTCTCGATGGCCCTGCCGCTCGCCGTCTTCCTCACTCTGCAGCGCTACTTCGTGCGCGGCATCGTAGGCGGTTCGGTCAAGGGCTGAGGGGCCGACCACGGCCGACGGGGCGGGCCGGCCCGCCCCGTCGGCTCAGGCGCCCAGGCGCTCCTCGAGCCGGAGGACCTGGTCGGCCAGTTCCGTCGCCCGGACGCGGGCGCCCTCGACCACGCTCGGCGGCGCCTTCCTCGTGAATGCCTCGTTGGCGAGGCGGGCCCGGGCGGCGTCGAGCAGCGCTTGGGCTGTCGCCAGCTCACGCCGAAGGCGCTCCCGGTCGAGCGCAGCGGCGTCGGGGCTGCCGCCTCCGGTGCTCCCCGCAGCCCGACCCACGACCGCTTCGACGCCGCTGCCGATGACCGACAGACCACCGGCCCGGGTCGCGCTCAGGAACGCGTCGCGGGTCGGGTGGATCGACAGCGGACGAGCCCGGGCAAGACGCTCGACCGCCGGCCGAAGTGCTTCGAGGGCGACAGCGACGGCTGGGTCTGCCGCGATGTCGACCGGCAGCCAGGCCGCCGGTTCGAGACGCGCATGCGAGCGCGCATTGCGAATCCCTCGGACGAGCTCGATCACGACCCCTACCTCAGCCTCAGCGGCCTCGTCGTGCCGGATGGCCACCTCCGGGCCCGGCCAATCGGCGACGATCAGCAACTCGGGATCGCCCGGCGTGTGGGGCGTCGCGGTCCAGATCGCTTCGGTCAGGAACGGCATGAACGGATGGAGCAGGCGCAGGTTCGTGTCGAGTGCCTCGACTAGCGTCCACCAGGTCGCCTCGCGCGCACCAGACGACAGTGAAGCGTCGGCCAGTCGAACCTTGGCCAGCTCCAGGCCCCAGTCGCACAGCTCGCTCCAGACCGCGTCGTACAGGACCCGGGTCGCCTCACCGAAGGCGTAGTCGGCGATCGCCCGATCGACGGCCGCCGCCGTGGCGGCGGTCCGGCTGCGGATCCAGCGCTCGGCCGGCCCGAGTTGAGTTGAGTCGGGTCCCTGGCGGGGGGCATCGGGGGCGATCGTCGCCGGGCGGGCCCCGAGCACGAAGCGGGCCGCATTCCAGAGCTTGTTGGCGAAGTTGCGGGCCGCCTCGAGCTTCTCCTGGGCGAATTTCTGATCGTTGCCCGGCGACGTCCCGTTGATCAGGGCGAAGCGCAGGGCGTCCGCCCCGATCACATCGATCGCCGCGAGTGGATCGACCACGTTGCCGGTCGTCTTCGACATCTTCTTGCCGATCGCGTCGCGAACCATGCCGTGCAGGTAGACCGTGTGGAACGGCGGTCGATCCAAGAAGTAGATCCCGAGCATCATCATTCGGGCGACCCAGAAGAAGATGATGTCGTAGCCCGTCTCCAGGACCGAACCCGGGTAGAAGCGGCGAAGGTCGTTGGTGTCGTCCGGCCAACCGAGCGTCGAGAACGGCCACAGGCCAGACGAGAACCACGTGTCGAAGATGTCGTCGTCCTGACGGAGCTCGGCAGCCGGCCGGCCGCAGATCTCACAGGCGCTCGGCCCGGCGGGGTCATCGGTGACGGTGATGTGGCCGTCCGGGCAGTACCAGGCGGGGATCCGGTGGCCCCACCACAGCTGGCGGCTGACGTTCCAGTCGCGGATTTCGGTGAGCCAGTGCTCCCAGACCTTCTCGAAGCGCTCGGGCACGATCCGGGTCTGTCCGCTCCTGGTCGCCTTGAGCGCCCTCTCTGCCAGGGGCTTCGTGCGGATGAACCATTGGGTCTTGAGGCGCGGCTCGATCACGTCGTTGCTGCGCTGGCACCGTCCGATCACCATCTCATGCGCGACGGCGCCGACCAGGTCGCCTCGGGCGTCGAGGTCGGCCAGGATCCGCCGGCGCGCCTCGGCCAGGTCCAGCCCGGCGTAGCCTTCGCCGTTCTCGTTGATCCGGCCGGCGTCGTCGAAGACGTTGATCATCGCCAGCTCGTGGCGGCGGCCGGTCGCATAGTCGTCGGCGTCATGGGCTGGGGTGATCTTGACGGCGCCAGTCCCAAACTCGGGCCGGACGACCGGATCACTGATGACCGGCACGACCCGCTCGACGAACGGCACGAGGACCTGCGCGCCCACCAGGTCACGCTGACGCAGATCGTCGGGATGGACGGCGACCGCGACATCACCCAGGAGTGTCTCCGGGCGGGTCGTGGCGATCTCGATCCAGCGATCGGCCCTGACCGTGCCATCGGGATCAACCACGTGATAGCGGATCGTCCAGAGGGTCCCGGTCTCGGGCGTCGGCACGACCTCGAGATCGCTCAGCGTGGTCTGGCAGCCGACGCACCAGTTCGCGAGGGCCTCGGTCCGATACGCCAGGTCCCCCCGGTAGAGCCTGGCGAACGCGGTTCGAACTGCCCTCGAGCTGGTCTCGTCCACCGTGAACCGGAGCCGGCCCCAGTCGAGGGACGAACCGAACCGGTGGCTCTGGCGGACGATCGTCTCGCGCGTGGCGTTCACGAATGCCCACATCCGCTCGAGATAGCGCTCCCGTCCAAGGGAGGCCCGTGACTCCCCTTCCCGATCGAGGATCCGGTCGAGGACGACCTGGGCCGCAATCGAGGCGTGATCCAGCCCGGGCAGCCAGAGTGTCGGCCGGCCGTTCATCCGGGCGTGCCGGACCATCACGTCCTCCAGGTCGGCCGTGAACGCATGACCCAGGTGGAGTGCACCGGTGACATTCGGGGGCGGCTGGATGATCACGAACGGTTGGGCGCCGGGTCGGACGCGGCTCCCGGCCCCGTCCGGGGCGAAGGCGTCCGCAGCCAGCCAGCGCTCGTAGATCCCGTTCTCGACGACGCCCGGGTCATAGACCCGGGCAAGACCCCGGCTCTGTTGCGCTTCGGTCATCCAGCCGGAGTCAGGCGCTCTCGCCCCGCTCGGCGAGCCATTCCTCGTAATTCGTCTCGTCGACGCCCTTGTCGAGTTCCACCTTCGTCAGGAGCAGCGGCAGGCGGCCCTGCCGGATCGTCTCCTCGGTGATGATGCATTTCCGGATATCGGTCCGCTCCGGGATGTCGTACATCACCTCGAGCAGCGCCTCCTCGACGATCGACCGGAGAGCCCGCGCTCCGGTCTTGCGATCGAGAGCGACCTCCGCGGCGGCGCGCAGCGCGCCATCGGTGAAGGCGAGTTCCACCTTGTCCAGCGACAGGAAGCGCTGGAACTGCCGAGTGATCGCATTCTTGGGCTCGGTCAGGACGCGGACGAGGTCGGCCGCCGTGAGCGCCGCCAGGGTTACGACCACCGGCAGGCGGCCGACGAA
>PLZO01000176.1 GCA_003152165.1 Chloroflexota bacterium | reverse complement strand
ACCCTGTACAACGAGAACTACGCGATGGCGCCCAAGCCGGACGGCGTCGACGAGGGGATCATCCGGGGTGTATACCGCTTCGCGGGTCCGCCCGAATCGATCGCCGCCGATCCGAAGGCTCAGCGGGTTCGGCTGGTCGGCAGCGGCGCCATCCTCCAGCAGGTGCTAGCCGCCCAGGCCCTCCTGGCCGAGAAGTTCGGGGTCGCCGCCGAGGTCTACAGCGCCCCGTCCTTCCAGCAGCTCCGGCGGGATGCCCTGGAGGTCGAGCGCTGGAACCGGTTGCATCCAGCTGAGCCCCCCCGGGTCCCATATGTCAGCCAGATCCTGGGACCTGACGGTGGTCCGGTGGTGATTGCCACGGACTGGCTCAAGGCTGTCCCGGACCTCGTCGCCCGCTGGCTGCCGCGTGACTATGTCTCTCTCGGGACCGAGGGCTTCGGCCGGAGCGATACGCGCGAGAACCTGCGCGCGTTGTTCGAGATCGATCCGCCGGCGATCGCCGCTGCCGTCCTCGCCCAGCTTGCCCGTTGCGGCACGCTGACGACCAAACGGGCCGCCAGCGCGATTCGGGAGCTTGGTATCGATCCGGACAAGCTCGATCCGATGGCCCTTTAGGGCTGGCGGTTACTGGATCAGGTAGACCACCGCAACGGTGATCGTCACGTCGGTCGTGCCGGCCTGGATCGGCGTGGCCACCTTGGCAACGTCCGGGGCACTTGCCCCACCGAGCGTGTAGTTGATCGGGTACTGGATCGGCGCCGAGGTCTCGGCGATCGAGGCGACGCCGGCGATCGAGATGCCGGCGACGGCGGCCAGCGTATCGGCTTTCGAGCGGGCTTCGGTCATCGCGGCCTGCCGAGCCTGGGCCTCGGCCGACGTTTCATCGTTCACCCGGAAGGTGACGCCGTCGAGCGAGGTCGCGCCGGCGGCCAGGCTGTTGTCGATCGCGTCACCCAGCTTATCCAGAGCGCGAATGGTCACGGTCACGCTGTTGGACATCTGGAAGCCCGTAATCCTGGGCGGGTTGATTCCGCTCGAGTAGTCGTAGGTCGGTTGGAGCGAGACGTTCGACGTCTGGATGTCCTTGTCGTCGATGCCCAGCGCCTTCAGCGCAGCGAGAATCCGGGTCATCGCCACGGCTGCGTCGGCCTGTGCTGCCTTGACTGTCGGGCGGCTGGTCAGGACGCCGAGTTGCAGGTCGGCGACATCGGGCATGAGGGTCACCGTGCCGGTTCCGGAGACGCTGATCGTGTGCTCCGGGGCCGTTCCGGAGGAGGCCACCGCGAGCGTCCCCCGCGGGGTCAGCGACGGCGCGGAAGTCGCTGCCAGGAACAAGCTGACGCCGACCGCGGCGGCGATCAGGCGAGTGCGGAGACCCGGGGTCGGGATGGTCAGCGTCGTGGACATCAGGGTTGAGCTCCTGTCGGGTCGCCGGCCTGCTCCGGCCGGTCTGACCCGAGAGACGGCGCATCTGCGCGAACGGTTCCCGCGTCCGGCGATAATTTGGGCATGGATGCCCGCGAACTCAGTGATGTCGCAGCAGCACGGGCGAAGCGAGATGACCCGTGGCTCGAATTCATCCGCTATCCGGCCTTGAGTGTCGGCCTGTACGTGCTCGATGCGGGCCAGCCGGACGCCCAGTCGCCGCACTCGGAGGACGAGATCTACCACGTCGTCGAGGGCCGCGGCCGGATTACGGTGGGAGACGAGGTCCGTCCTGTTCGCCCGGGGTCGGTCGTCTACGTCGCCGCAGCTGTCCCTCACCACTTCCACGACATCACCGAGCGACTGACGATCCTCGTGGTGTTCGCCCCGGCCGAGGGCTCGCTGGCGGATGATCAGGCGGGTTGAACGGCGCTCAGACCTCGGGAGCGCGGCCCAGCAGCGAGGCCAGGCGCAGCGCACGAAGGGCGGATCCGCCATCAGCATCGTGGCGGAAGAAGACGAACGCGTCGTCGCTGGCCGCCAGAAACGGTTCGAGGCGGGCAGCCCAGTCGCCAAGCTCGGCCTCGTCGTAGCCCGTCCGGCGGAGCCGAAGATAGAGGAACCGGCCAGTCCGCCGGATCGCCGGCGGCTCGTTCATGTCGTCGAGGTCGGTGGCGCACAGGACGGCCCCGACCTGGGCGAGCGCAGCGAAGGTCTCGTCGACATGCCAGGACGGGTGCTGGAACTCCACGGTCAGCGGGATGTCGCGCGGCCAGTTGTCGAGCAAGGCCGCGAGTCGGAGGTCGTCTCGCTCGATCTCGCCCGGTACACGGAACAGGACCGTGCCCAGGCGTTCGCCAAAACGGCGCATCGGGGTGGTCAGCCAGGGTACGGACGCGGCAGGATCCACGACGAGTGCGCGCAGACTGCCTCCACGCTGGGCCTTGACCGCGAATCGGAACGTCGGCGGGGTCGCGTCGAGCCAGCCCTCGATCGCGCTCTCGGACGGGTTCCGATAGAACGTGTTGTTCAGCTCGCAGGCCAGCAGTCTTGTCGCGTACGAGCGCAGGAGATCCCGCCCGGGCAGGTCAGGCGGATAGAACCGCGGCGCCCAGTCGCGGTAGGCGAAACCGCTCGTCCCAACGAGCAGCCGGCCGCCGGATGCTCCGGGCAACCGGCCGGCGATCGTCAGGCGACTACTTCGTGGCGGGCAGCGGCCGTCGCTCGGCCATGGGTTGGCGGCCGGCCGTGGCGTCTCGATCCGGATCAGCCAGCTCCCGACCATCGTCGAAGCCGCTGGCGCAAACCGGGTCGCCTTCGGCCCGGACGCGTTCGCCGATCGCCCGGAACGTGCCGGCGAGCAGCTCGAGGTCGGAGCCGGGCACGACGGCCAAAAAATACTGGTCGATCCCGCGCAAATGGGTGGCTGCCGCGGCGCGCAGGCGGGCCAGGCCAGCGTCGGTCAGGACGGCCAGGGCGCCTCGACCGTCCGAGGTGCAGCTGGACCGCTCGATCAGGCCGTCCGCTTCGAGCCGATCGATCAGGCGGGTCACTCCGCTCCGGCTCAGGAAGATGCCGGTGGCGAGCTGGTTCATTCGGAGCGAGCGGCCGGGCGCCTCGGCCACCTGGAGCAGTGCCGAGTATTCGCCGAGGGTCAGGTCCTCTTCGGAGCGCAGGTCCTCGTCCAACCGGCGAGTCAGCAGGGCATGGGCCCTCAGGAACGCGCGCCAGGTCTCCATCCGCGGGTCGCCCGCGGTCAGCCTGGAATCGAGGTCGGTTTCGGGCCTGATCGCAGTCATGGTTGCATTCTACCTCCTCGCGCAACTCGTTGACACCGCAATGATCAAGCGGGCGTGAGGCGTTCATCGCCCAAGCCCGAGTCGGTGCAGCATCGCCGGCCGAGCTTGCGCGCTACGATCTTGCAGCAGCGCCCCGCATCTGGACTGAAGCCCATGCCCCGTTTCGATGTCGACGCGCTCCGGCGCGAATTTCCCGCCCTGTCGGTTCAGCAGGATGGCCGCCCGCTGGCCTACTTCGATGGCCCTGGCGGGACCCAGGTGCCGCAGTGCGTAATCGACGCGGTCGTGGGCTACTACAACTCCTCGAACGCGAACGACGGCGGGGCGTTCCTGACCAGCGAGCGCAGCGACGCGACGGTCCGCGATGCTCGGGCGGCGGTAGCCGACTTCCTGGGAGCCGCCTCGCCGGACGAGATCAAGTTCGGCGCCAACATGACCTCGCTGACCTTCCACATCAGCCGGTCGATCGGGGCGATGCTGCAGCCCGGTGACGAGATCCTGGTCACGGCGCTCGATCACGAGGCGAACGTGGGGCCCTGGCGGGCGATGGCGGGTGATCGCGGCCTGACCGTGCGGACGATCGGCATCCGGCCGGACGACGTGACCCTTGACCTGGCCGACTTCGAGCGCCAGCTGACGCCGCGGACGAAGCTGGTTGCGCTGGGCTACGCCAGCAACGCCGTGGGCACGATCAACCCGGTGGCGGAGATCGTCCAACGCGCCCATGCCGTTGGCGCCCTCACGTATCTCGACGCGGTCCATTTTGCGCCGCACGGCCTGATCGACGTCCAGGCGCTCGGCACGGACTTTCTGGCCTGCTCAACATACAAGTTCTTCGGACCACATCAAGGCGTCCTGTACGGGCGCGCCGAGGTCCTCGAGCGATTGCCGGCATATAAGGTTCGGCCGGCTCACGATCGGGTCGAGACCGGGACGCTGAGCTTCGAATCAATCGCGGGCGCCGGTGCCGCGATCGAGTATCTGGCCTCGATCGGTGAGCGGTTTGGGGATGGACCGGATCCGCGGCCCGGTGAGTCCGTGCGGCGGGCCAGGCTGCGGGCCGGAATGAGCGCGATCCGGACCCACGAGATGGCCCTGTTCGGCCGGCTTCTCGAACGGCTCGAGCGGATCCGTGGCGCGCGGGTCTGGGGGATCACCGATCGGGTTCGTTTCGGCGCGCGGACGCCGACGGTGGCCGTGACGCTCGATGGCGTTGCGCCACGAGCCGCGGCCGAGGCACTCGGGCGGCAGGGCATCACGACCTGGGACGGCGACTTCTATGCGAGGACCCTGATCGAGCGTCTGGGCCTCGCCGAATCCGGCGGCGTCCTCCGGTTGGGGATCGTCCACTACAACACGGTCGAGGAGATCGACCGGCTCCTGGAGGCTCTCGAGGAGATCGCAGCGCGACGCGGCCCGACCCGCTAGCCTTCGCCCGGCGTCGGGCCACTCCGCAGCGAGGCGGCGCGCCGCTCAGTCAGTCGGAGCCGAGCGCCTTGCGGAGCCACGGGAGAGGCGTGACCCCGTCCTCCTCGTAGGCGTTGCCGAACGACCAGGTAGCGCCAGCGGCGCTGTCGACCCAGCCGTTGAGGAGCTCCTCGATGGCCGGGATGCCGGCCGAGAGGGGGACCGTGAACGAGGACAGCTCCTGCTCGCGCCCATCGAGCGTACCGCCCAGGGCCACCACCCCGGGCACCAGCTCGGCATCCACCCGCCCTGCGAGGTCGAGGCCCGGGTACCAGACCTGGACGCACAGATTGCCACCATGCTCGTGGACCCGGTACAGGCTCGACTGTGGGTCGACCGTGAACACATCGCCCCTGGCGAGGCCGTCGAGGATGCCTGGTGACGCGAGGAGGCGATAGCGGGCGGGCCCCAGGATTTCGACCGGGACCTCCTCGAAGACCGGCTGGCCCGACTCCTTGAGCGCGGCCAGGAGGCGGACGGTGGGCTGATTGGGCGTCGGGCTGCTGGACATGGCTGCATTGTCGCCGATCTGGAGCGAAATGAGCTGGCGGCTGGCTATCCTGCTGAGGTGACGACGATCGGCCGATTCGGGGCGCAGAGCATGACCGCACCGCTGCGGGAGGTCCTTGTGAAGCGGCCCGGGCCGGCTTTCGGACGGGCGTTCGACGAGCCCGCCCACGGCTTCCTCCACCCCGTCGACCTCGCGCTCGCCCAGCGCGAGCACGACGCGTTCGTCGAGCTGCTGGCCGGGCTCGGCCCCATGGTCCACGAACTCGGCGTGGAGAGCGACAGCCCGGATCTCGTCTACCTGTTCGATCCGCTTCTCGTCAGCGATGGCGGGGCGATCCCGCTGCGGGCCGGCAAACCCAGCCGCCGAGGGGAGGAGCTCGTCGTGGAGTCGTGGGTCAATGCACACGGGATTCCCACCCTCGGTCGGATCGAGGCACCGGGGACGATCGAGGGCGGCGACTCACTCTGGCTCCGGCCGGACCTGCTGTGCATTGGACGGACGATGCGCACGAACGAGGCCGGCGCTCGCCANNTGATTCATCTCCTGTCGGTGATCTCACCCGTTGCCGATGACCTTGCCGTGGTGTATCTGCCCCTCCTGCCGGTCGGCATCTGGCAGCTCCTTGGCGAGCTCGGGATCCGGCTGATTCCTGTGCCCGACGACGAATTCCCGACCCTCGGCTGCAATGTCCTCGCGGTCCGGCCCGGGGCGGTCATCCTCGCCGAGGGTAATCCGGTAACCACGGCGGCCCTTGCTGCAGCCGGCTGCGAGGTCCACACGTACCCGGCCACCGAGATCGGGCTGAACGGCTCCGGTGGACCCACCTGCCTCACCCGCCCGCTCCGGCGGGATACTGGGTCGTGACTGGGCAGCTCAGCCCGATCGAGCAGGCCGCCGTCGACTCGATCGATCCCGCCAGGCTGGGGCGGGAACTCGCCACAATCCTGGCGATCCCGAGCGTCACCGGCGACGAGGACGCGGTCCAGGCCGCGATCGCCGAGCTCATGGCTGAATCGGGCCTGAGCGTGGAGTGGGTTGCAACCGATCCCATCGCACTGGCGCAGGACCCGGACTGGCCCGGCAGTGAGATGGATCGGACAACCCTGCCGGTCGTGATCGGGCGGGTCGGGCCGCCGGGTGGCCGCCGGGTCATCGTCCTTGGTCACGTCGATGTGGTGCCGGTCGGCGACGAGTCCCCGTGGCGCACGCCGCCGTGGACACCGACGCTCGTCGATGGCGCCCTCTTCGCGCGCGGTGCGGTGGACATGAAGGGCGGCGTCGTCGCCGGCTTGAGCGCGGTCCGGGCGGCCAGCACGGCGGCCGGTGGCGGAGCGGGCCTCAGCGGCGAGATCCTGTTCGTGACGGTCCCGTCCGAGGAGGATGGCGGGGCCGGGATGCTTGCGGCGATCCGGGCCGGGGTAACCGGCGCTGCCGCGGTGATCCCCGAGCCTTCCGGGTTGGATATCGTGACCGCCCATGCCGGGGCAATCACCTTCCGGCTGACGATCACCGGCAAGGCCGCCCACGCCTCGAAGCGGCGCGAGGGCGTGTCGGCGCTCGAGAAGCTGACCGTCCTGACCGACGGGCTGGCGATCGACGAGGCGGCTCGGAACGCGGCCGAGACCCGGCCCCGGCTAGCCGCCCTGGGCTTGCCCTATCCCACGATCATCGGCAAGGTGAGCGGTGGAACGTGGGCCTCGACGGTGATCGACCAGGTCGTCGCCGACGGTCGCTACGGTGTCCGCGTCGGCGACACGTGGCGGGAGGCGGAGGTCGAGCTGCGCTCGGTGATCGCCGCCGCCTGTGCCGCCGATCCGTGGTTGCGTGATCACCCGGCCACCGTGGATCTGACCGGCGGCCGGTTCTCGTCGGCCGAGATCCCTGACGACCATCCACTCCCGACCGGCCTGGCCGCCGCCGTCGGCGACGTGCTGGGGCGCGAGCCGGCCTTCCTGACCGAACCGTACGGCGCCGACATGCGCCTGCTGATCCATGAGGGTGCTACTCCGACGGTGATCTTCGGACCGGGCATCCCGGAAGTTGCCCATGCGCCGAACGAGTCCGTCCGGCTCGATGATGTGGTCAAGTGCGCCCAGGTGCTGGCCGTATGGCTGCTGCGCGAGGTCGGTCCCACCTCAGCCGCCTCAGGCTAGCCGAACAGCTCATCGAGGGCGCTGGCGAACGCGACCGTGTGGGCGTCCACGTCCGCCTCGGTCGTGTCCGGGCTCATCAGGGCCATGTTGTGGAACGGCGTCATGACGATCCGCCGGTTCATCACGTACAGGTGGAGGAATCGTTCGAGCTCGGGGTCGCTGGCGGCCCACTGCGCTGCCCCGTCCCGTGAAGGCGTTGGCAGGAAGTGGTACTCCGCCCGACACCCGAGGCGAGTCACATGCCAGGGCAAGTTGCGAGACCGGATCGCCTCGTTGACGCCCGCAGTCCACCGCTCGGCGAGCGGGATCATCCAATCGAAGGCGGCCTCGGTCAGCACCTCGCCCAGGGTGGCCCGGACCGCGGCCAGCGAAAGGGCATAGCCCGCCAGGGTTCCCCCCACGCCGCCGACATCAGAGTTGTCGATCTCGAGCATGCCGTTGATCCGGTCGCCGAGCTCAGCGCTGAAGCCGTACGTGCCGACCGGAATCCCGCCGCCGATCGTCTTGCCGATCACCAGGATGTCCGGATCGAGCCCGAAGGCGCGGGTGTAGCCGCCCGGACCGGCACAGATGGTGTGGGTCTCGTCGATGATCAGGAGCGTTGCGTGCCGTCGAGTAAGCTCTCGGACCCCCTCGAGGTAGCCCGGCTCAGGCAGGACGATCCCGACGTTGGTCAGGGCAGGCTCGATCAGCAGGACGGCAACGTCACCGTGGCTGAGCGCAGCGTCAAGCGCGCGCAGGTCGTTGTACGGAACGACCCGGGTCGTCAGTGCCGGATCGACCGGCGGTCCCATATTGCCCTCGCGGGCCTGGACATGACCATCCGGGGCCAGGGTCGCGATCGTCTCGTCGACCGAGCCGTGATAGCAGAAGTCGTGGACGGCGATCTTTGGCCGACCGGTCACCATCCGGGCCAGCCGGATGGCAAAGCGGTTCGCATCGGTTGCGCTGAGCGTGAATTGCCAGTATTTAAGTCCGAACCGACGCTGGAGCTCCTCACCGCACCAGATCGCGTCCTCGGTCGGCAGCATGTGGGTGATCCCCCGGCCGTTGAGCTGGCGTTCGACCGCCGCGACGGTGGCTGGGGTGCCATGGCCGGCCATGGCACCGGTGTCGCCCAGGCAGAAGTCGATGTACTCATGGCCATCGACGTCACTGAAATGGGCCCCCGCGGCGCGCTCGACGAAGATCGGGAACCCGCCAGCCCACTTGACCATCCAGTTCATCGGCACGCCGGCGAGGAGTGAGCCCCTGGCCCGCTCGAACAGCGCCAGGGAGCGGGGATGGTCGTCACGGAACTGCCGGATCTCGCGCTCCATGAGCGCCTCGAGGCGGGAGCGGTCGAGGGTGCGGCTGGCAGTCACGGTGAACGAGGTGCCTCGGGCTTCAGGGCACCTGACGACGTACAGCTTGCCTCAGGCGGTGCCGGCGCGAGGCCGGCTCATCATGCCTGCTCCAGCCTGTCTCGCGCCGGATCGTTCTGTTGTAGGTGAGGGTCAGTTGACCCGGCGGTGAAGTCCGCAGATCGGGCAGGTCGCAACGCCGGTCGACGAATCGAGTCGGAGAAGCGTGGCGCAGCCGTTGGTGGAGCAGAAGAGTGGATGAGCGGCGGAGGCCCGGCGGCGCAGCCTGCGCATCGCCTGGGCGCGCATCGGCGCACCGGCGGTTGAGGATCGAGTGAGCATTGAAAAGGGACCTTGGTTTCTGACCGCTCGAACGGACCCGGGATAGGTGGGTCGGAACGGACCTGTTGATTGCCTGGCGCGTCGCGGGAGCAAAGGTTCTGATGCTCTGACCTGCGACGCCGCTCCGGCGTTGACAGCCCTTACGATGGCTCAGACCACCCGTTCTGTCAAACGCCCGATCGTCCGGGGTTGCGCTGAGCCTCGTTCAGGCCCCGTTGCGGTGGTAGCGCTCCATCAGCCTCGTGACCGCGAGGCGGGCCGCGCGCCAGTCGTCCTGGTCGGCGAACACCTCGATTTCACCCGTGCCCCAGCGGGCAACCTGGCTGATCGCCGTGACAATGGCGTCGTGCTGGAACTGCCGGCCGCGGCCACCGTCGACGACACCCGTCACCAGGTACCTGCGCACGAGGTCGAAGGGTGCCCAACCGTCACCAATCCGGATCCGATCCCCCACCCGCAGCGTCTCGAGCCAGTCGTCGTCGCCGACCGGATACCGCTCATGCTCAACGAGATGGTCGGCGATCGGCAGCCGGCGGGGCGAACCGGCCAGCGAGGCGAGCAGGCCGGCGTCATCCACGGTCAGGTAGCAGACTGGACAGGAGGGCAAGCGGGCCTCGGCCGACGGCGCGTCCCCGAATGGAATCCCGCAGCGCCGACAGAACGTCACGGATCCACTCGGCTGAAACGCGCCGCATTGGCGACAGCTCTGGATGGTCCGGGCGGCGGCAGAACGGGTCAGGCCGAGCATCGCGGCACGGCTCCGGGGACTGGCACGAAATGATGATGGCGGGTCCGTCGCCGGTTGCGAAGATGACCTGCCCGGCCGTTGGTCCCGACGCCGTCCGCCGTTCGTCCGGAATGTCGCGCGGGCGCACCAGTCGGCCCCCGCGGTCCCACCGGGAGTCAACCGGCGGCCAGCTCCGGGTCCCCGGAATCGCCCGGTTCGGGGTCGGTCGTGAACCCCCGGATCACCGTCGACTCCGCCCCCGGGAAAAAGAAGCCGAGCTCGAGATCGCTTTCGATCCGGTCGACCGTGTAGCGGTTCACCCAGGCCAACTGATGGACGTCAACGCCGTCATCGGGCCGGCCGCCGAGCCCGATCCGGACCTCGCCGAGGAGGACGAAGGACCCGCTCGGCCGGGCAAGGGCGCGCGCCGGATCGAAGCCGGGCAGGGTCGGCAGGCGCGCCTCGAGGACGTACGGACCAGCATGGATCCGGACGTCGTGCCAGACGGAATGAGCCGGGCTGGTTGCCTCCGGCGGGGCCACAACGACGAGGAAGTCGTCGATCTCGAGCCGGGTCGAGCCCTGCTGGATCGCGTCGCGTCCGTTGAGAGGGCCAAGGTGACCCGCCTCGACATCGACCTGCTCGAGCGACTCGAGCAGGTCGCCGAGCCGGCCGTCTCGGGCGATCGTCCCGTGTCGGATCCCCTCGGCCGTATACGCCTCGAACTGAATCGTCATGCGCCGACCCCTGTTCGGATCGAGCGTCCCACGGACGGGCCGCTGCGTCCATGGCTGGCGTACCTGATCGGTCGAGCCGTTCGTACCTCGAAGCAGGGATGTGGTGCCACGAGGCACCGCCGGCCCTCTCAGTATGGCGGCCAGGGAATGGCCGGCCGCTGCGGATCGGGCTGCGGAAATCGCCCACCGGCAATCAGCCCCTCGAGTCGTTCGCGGGTCGCCGTCACCTCGAGTGGTTCGAGGAGTGCGCCGAGACGCCGACCGAGCTGACCGTCCAACCTCGTCCGCAGGGACTGCAGAACCGTCAGCTCGTCCGCCGCGAAGTGCTCGCCCCGCCAGGCCCACAGGACCGTCCGCAGCTTGGGCTCGTCGGAGAAGCACACGCCGTGATCTACCCCGTAGAGATGGAGTGGCCTCGACGAGTGATCGACCGGCTCGTCGCCGATCTCGGGGTGGAGCCGGGCGGCTGCACCGGCCGTCGGGTCGAAGGACAGCGCCGGCCCCACCTGGTCCAGGCACACCGGCAGGATGTGGCCGCCCTTCCGATCGGTATTGTTGACGACGGCGTCGAAGATCGCCATCGGCCGCAAGCGCGGATCCGAGGTTCGGACGAGATCCCAGGGATGGACGACGGGGTCGGTGTCGATCCAGATTTGGACCATGCCGGTCCCGAACGGCCCGTCGCGCAGGACGGTCGGCGGCACGATCCCCCAGCCCGTCGCGTCCGAGACGAGCGCAGCGGCGACCTCGCGATTGGCCAGGGTCTCGTCCGGGAAATCCCACAATGGCCGTTCGAAACGGACCGGTTTGTAGATCGCTGCGAGCTCGACCTGGCCTGAGCGCAAGGTGCAATAGAGCGCCGCGTTCGACGAGATGACGAGCCGGCCCTGGACCTCCAGCCGGCCACCGCGGAGGAGCGCTAGGGCGCGCTTCCGATCGAGACCCGGCAGCCCCGGCAGGCTCATCCGGTTCAGTTCAGGAAGGCGTTCGGACGGGTGCAGATGTGGCCCTGGGGATCGAGTGGCTGGCCGCAGCGTGGGCAGAGCGGCCGGCCACCGGCGATCACCCGGGCGGCGCGGGCAACGAAGACCCGGATATCCGCGGGCGACAGGCGAACCCGGATCAGGTCCGGGCCCGCGGCATCGTCGTCGTCCGCCAGGACCGCGTCCACGATCGACGCTTCGTCGTCGTCCTCGCCCAGGGCGGCGGCCTGGATCAGGACCATCTGGCGAGCGCTGTCCCAACCGATCGTCATCGAGCCAACCCGAAACGCCTCGACGAGCGGTTCACCGAGCGGCTCGTCGTCAATCGGCCGATCGCCGGTGTCGGCCGGAATCCCTTCGACTCCTCGTTCGGCGAGCGTATCGAGCAGGGCGGCCAGGTTGGCGGCGAGGACGGCGACCTGGGTCTTCTCGGTCGCGACGCTCACGATTGAGCCACCCTGGCGAGCCTGCAGGAAGAATGCCCGGTGGCCGGGCTCGCCCACAGTCCCTGCGACAAAGCGGTCAGGGGCATCGAAGTTGGAGATGCGACGGGTCATGGGGGTGCCTCTGTGCTGGCCGCGCGGGCGCCGCCGGCGGCTGGATCCGAGCCGGTTGGCCCACGGCGCCGGCCTGCCTTCCTGTTCGTTTCGATGAGGTCAACTGGATCGCCGCCCAGATCGTTCACGCGAAGGACGAAGGGGCGCAACCGGGTGTAGCGCACGACGCTGAGCGAGGCCGGCCCGATGACGATCCTCTGGAATTGGTCGAGATGGAGGCCTAGCGCGTCGGCCAGGACCGCCTTGATCACGTCGGCATGGCTGACCACGGCGTACGTGGCGTCGGGGCCCAATCGGGCATTCCAGTCGCGCACCGCGTCGACGGCCCGGGCCTGGGTCTCGCGCAGTGCCTCACCCCCCGGAAACGTTACCGCCGATGGATGTGCCTGCACCGTTGCCCACAGCGGGTCCTTCGCCAGGACCTTGATCTCGCCGCCCGTCCATGACCCGTAGCGGACCTCGCCAACGCGGTCGTCGACGTGACGGGCGGGTGCAGGCTCCCGTCCGGCGGCGAGGGCGTCGGCCGTGTCCAGGCAGCGCTCGAGTGGCGAGCTGACGATCGCCACCAGGGGTACTGTCCGCAGGCGGGCCGCCAGGGCCTCAGCCTGCCGCTGACCACGTTCGTCGAGGTGGACGCCCGGCGTCCAGCCGACGAGGATCGGCCCGGTCAGCGCGGTCAGGCCATGGCGAACGAACAGGACGGTGGTCACGGGAGGCAAATGCTACCCTGCGCCGCCAGGACCCGTGATCAGGGCCGGCCCTATGATCGGCGTGATGGCTGACCTGCAGCTCGCCTTCGGACTGGGCCTGCTGGTGATTGCGACGATCCTAGGCCTGCTGGCATACCGGTCGCACGAGGCGGCATTGACCGGCGATTCGGTGATCTTCGGTCGGGCCAGGGCCTTGGCCGCCCTCGCCTTCATATCGGGGACCGTCTTCACGATCAGCGGCGTCGTCAACGCCAGCGCCCCGCCGATCACCTACGTCAACCCGACGCCGGATACCGTTACCTCGGTCGATCGCGGGGCAGTCACCTACGACACGACCTGCGCCCAGTGCCACGGTGCCGAATATCGGGGCGACGGCCCGGATGCGGGCACGACCCAGGTCCCACCAACATCATTGGTCTCTGGCCACCTGGCCAGCCACAGTGACTCGGACGTCTACACCTGGATCCGGGACGGGTTGCCCGGCGGGATGCCGGCGTTCGGTGCAAACCTGACACAGGCGCAGCGCTGGGACCTCGTCAACTTCCTGCGTGGGATCAACGGTCAGGGACCCTCCCCGGACGTGGCGCCGGGGGGCAGCCCCGCCGCGCTCGCCGGCTTCAGTCTCGTCGGTGGCGCTGCACTGCTCTTCGCTGGCTGGTATTCGGCCGGGCTTCGGCGCAGCCGGAAACGGCCCCCGCGGAGACCTCGATGAGCGCGCGATCCGTCCCCGCGTTCGCTGGCCCGGACAGCCAGGCTGCCTGGCGGCCCGGGCCCGAACAGCTCGCCGATGGGCGCCTCGCCCGGTTTGTCCGAGAGGCGGGATTCAACGACGTCGAGGAGCTCCAGGCCCGGGCGGCGGCCGATCCCGGCTGGTTCTGGTCCGCTGCGGCCGATGACATCGGGGTTGCCTGGCAGCACCGGCCCACGACGATCCTCGACCTGGGCGGTGGACCGGCCAGGGCGCGCTGGTGGGGCGGGGGAGCGTTCAACCATGCCCTCGCCTCGACGGAGCCGTGGGCAGCCTTACGGCCGAATGAGGAAGCCCTCGCCTGGGAGGGTGAGGACGGTGCGATCCGGCGCTACACCTGGGCCGAGCTCGATCGGGCCGCTCGGCTCGCGGCCCGCCGGCTCGCCAGCCTCGGGATCGGGCTGGGCAGCCGAGTCGGGATCTTCCTGCCGATGCTGCCCGAGACGGTGGTTGCCGTCCTCGCGCTGGGTCGCCTGGGGGCCATCTTCACGCCGATCTTCAGTGGCTACGCCGCACCGGCCGTGGCGGCCCGGCTGGATGCCTTCGCGGCAACCCATCTGATCACCGCCGACGGCTTCTGGCGGCGAGGTGCCATGGTGCCCCTCAAGGCCGTGGCCGACGAAGCAGTTGCCCTCGCCCCGACGATCCGTCGGGTCATCGTGGTCCGGCGCCTGGCAGGCTCGTCCGTCGAGTTCAATCCGAACCGCGACACGTGGTGGGAAGCGCCTGGGGATGCAGCTGCCGAAAAGATCGTGAGGGTGGCCGCGGCCGATACCCCAGCGCAGCCGATCGACCTCGTTCGGTCGACCGATCCCGAGAGTCCATACATGGTCATCTATACCTCGGGCACGACCGGTCGGCCGAAGGGCACGGTCCACGTCCACGGCGGCTTCCCGATCAAGGCTGCCCAGGACCTGGCCCACACGTTCGACCTGCGAGCCGGCGACGCCCTGTGCTGGTTCACCGACCTGGGCTGGATGATGGGTCCCTGGGCGATCAGCGGCGCGCTCCTGCTGGGTGCCCGGCTGGTCATCTACGAAGGAGCCCCCGATTGGCCTGATCCGGGCCGACTGTGGAGCCTCGTCGCGCGCCACCGGATCACTCACATGGGGGTTAGCCCCACCCTGATCCGGGCCCTTCGTGTCCACGGCGACGAGCCTGTCCGGACCCACGACCGCTCGAGCCTGCGGGTTCTCGGCTCGACCGGCGAGCCCTGGAACCCGGACCCCTGGCAGTGGCTCTTCTCCGTGGTCGGCGAGGGCCGGCTACCGATCGTCAACTACAGCGGTGGAACGGAGGTCGGCGGCGGGATCGTTGGCTGCACGCTGCTCCGACCCATTCGGTCGACCTCGTTCAATGGGCCGTGTGTTGGGATGGCGGCAGACATCGTCGATTCGGCCGGGACACCTGTGCGGGGTGCGGTCGGCGAGCTGGCGATCCGCCAGCCCTGGCCGGGGATGACCCGGGGCTTCTGGGGCGAGCCAGACGATCAGCTCTACCTCGATGCGTACTGGCGTCGGCTGCCCGGACTGTGGCTCCATGGTGACTGGGCCGCGACCGACCGGGATGGCTACTGGTACATCCACGGCCGCTCGGACGACACGCTCAAGGTGGCCGGTAAGCGAATCGGGCCGGCCGAGGTGGAGGCCTGTGCCGTCGCCCACCCGGCCGTGATGGCGGCAGCAGCGATCGGAGTCCCGGACCCAATCAAGGGTGAGGCGATCGTCGTCCTGTGCGTGCCGCGGCCCGGGGTGGCGTGGGACGCCTCGATCGCCGCGGCGGTTGCCGCGCGGGTCGTCCACGAGCTGGGCAAGCCCGTCCGGCCGAAGGCCGTGGTGGCAGTCACGGACCTGCCCCGGACTCGCAGCGGCAAGGTCATGCGCCGGGTCGCCCGGGCCGCGTTCCTGGGGCTGGATCCGGGCGACCTCTCCGCCCTCGAGAATCCGACCGTGATCGAGTCGATCGGCGCCGCCGGCTCGGCTGAGGGCCATCGCTAGCAAGCCGTCGCCGACCGGGCCCGGCCTCGCTATCCTGCGGCCATGGACATCACCACCGGTGGAGCCTTCCTCAGGGCGGTCAGCACCCGCCTGCCAAACCTGAAGCTGCTGACCGATCCAGTGGATCTCGACGGCTACCGCCACGACGAGACCGCCTACCTCGAGCCGCCACCGCCGCTGGCCGTCGCTCTCCCGACCGAGACCGCCGAGGTCGCCGAGCTCGTCCGGCTGGCCGCCCTGCACCGCGTTCCGATCGTGCCGCGTGGCGCCGGGAGCGGGCTGTCCGGCGGCGCGGTGGCGGTGGCGGGCGGCCTGACGATCTCGTTCATGGGGATGAACCGGATCCTCGAAATCGACCCTTCAAACCTGGTCGTGATCACCCAGCCGGGCGTCATCAACGCCGTGCTGAAGCGGGCCGTCGCGCTCGAAGGGCTGTTCTACGCGCCGGACCCGGCGAGCACCGAGATGTGCTCGATCGGCGGCAACCTGGGCACGAACGCCGGCGGACTGTGCTGCCTGAAGTACGGCGTGACCCGCGACGCGGTGGTCGGGCTCGAGATCGTCACCGCGACCGGCGAGATCGTCCGTCTCGGAGGGCGGACGACCAAGGACGTGGCCGGCTACGGCCTGATCCCGTTGATCGTCGGATCGCAGGGCACCCTGGCCCTGATCACCGAGGCAACGCTCCGGCTGCGGCCCACGCCGCCAGCCAGGGCGACCCTGCTTGCCTTCTTCCCTAGCCTCGTCTCGGCCGGGGACGCCGTCTCCGCGCTGGCCGCCGCGGGGGTCGAGCCGTGCACCCTGGAGCTGATGGACCGGACCACGATCCGGGCCGTCGACGACGACCACCATCTGGGCCTCGATCATGCTGCCGCGGCGATGCTGATGATCGAGTCGGACCTGCCCGGCAGAGCCGCCACCCGGGCGCTCGAGATTGCCGAAGCGGCCTGTCTCGGGGCAGGCGCCGCCTCGACGATCGTGGCCGCCGACCAGGCGGAGGCGGATCTCCTGCGCCAGGCTCGCCGGCTCGCCTTCCATTCCATGGAACGCCTGGGTGTGGCCCGGATGGAGGACGTCGGGGTGCCTCGTGGCCGGGTGCCCGCGATGCTCGCCGAGATCGAGCAGATCGCCGTCGAACAGGCCCTGACGATCGCGACCTTCGGCCACGTCGGGGACGGCAACCTCCACCCGAACATCATCCTGGAGCGCGACGATCCGGACGGCCGGGCGAAGCTGGGCCGGGCGACCGATGCCTTGTACCGGGCCGCGATCGCGCTGGGCGGGACCGTCACGGCCGAGCACGGGATCGGCACCTCGCGGCGCGGCTACCTCGAGCTTCAGCGTGGCAGCGCTGCGGTGGCCCTGATGCGAGCGGTCAAAACCGCCTTCGACCCGCTGGGCATTCTCAACCCGGGCAAGGTCCTGCCGGACGCCTGACGACCCGCCCACGCCGGTTCGGCGGACTATACCCACCAGGTCGCGAGGTCGGCCACGACGTGGGCCGTCGCCGGGGCCGCGACGCTCCCCGAGGCGAGCCGCAGGCCGGCCAGGAAGACGCCTACGCCCAGGTCGAGCGGGACCACATGCCAGCCGTAGAGCGGCACGTGCATCAAGGCAAAGGCGGCACTCGTCACGATCACCGCGGCCGCCAGGCCCGCGCTGTCGCGCAGTGCATCGAAGAGCGCGCCCCGCAGGACCAATTCCTCGGCACTGGCGACGAGAATCGTGATCAACGCCCACGGCCCGAATTGCGTTTTCGGCACGAGCTGGAGTGGCTGGCCGGCGAGCTGGCTGGCACCGATGGCTAAAGCGACGAGGAGGGCCGCGCCGGCCAGGCCGATGACGAGCCCAGTCGGCCGGGGCCAGGCGACCCGACTGCCAGCGGCCCGGGCGAGCAGCACCAGGATGACCCCGAAGATGGTGCCGACGAGAAGCGCCGGCGCCTCGGCGACGGTCGCGGCCCAGCGCCCACCAACGATCAGGGCAAGTCCCAGGCTGATCCAGGCCGGCCGGACGAAGCGGCCGAGCCGGGCTGCCCGGTCCGACCCGGCGGCGGTCGCGATCACTGCGAGAGGGGCACGAACTTGATCGAACCTGTCGCGTAGGTCGGCGGCCAGACGAAGGTGTACGACTGGACCGCCTGCCACTGCCAGATCACGGCGGCAGCGCGCAGGTTCTGGCCGAGACTCTGGGGGGAGCTCGAGAAGCGGACGCCGGCACCGTTGGGCAGACTGCCGGTCGGCAGGTCGAGGCCGCGTGCCGCGATTGCGATGTTCGTCGCGCTCAGCCCGCCGCGGGCCGCCATGGGCAGGACATCATGGAAGAGCGCCCAGGCGGCCGAGAAACCCGAGAGCGCCTCCTCGGTTGGTCCGGCTGCCGCCGAGCCGGCGTCGACGGGGCCGACGATCAGCGGACCGCCGCTGGCCGAGGCGGTTGGACCGATTCCGTTGGCATACTCGTCGTGCGGGGCGGCAACCGGGTTGTCCTTGGCCCAGGCAGTCGCGAGGCGGTCGTAGGTGGCCCGCGCGGGCACGTCGAGTGCGCTCGGCTGAAAGCCGCCGGTCGGCCGGTCCGAGGCGAAGACCCCGATCGCCTCGGTGCCCAGTTCAGCGGCGAAGTCAGGGGTACACTCCGCCATCGTCGAGCCGATCAGCGCCTGCACCTTCAGGCCGGCTCCGACCATGGCCTGCCGGAAGTCGACCCCGTCTTGGATGTGGGAGGCAAGGATGATCACCGACGGCTTGGCAGCGGCGAGCTCGGCCATTACCCGCGGCCAGTTGGGGTAGGTCAGGTTGTAGGTCTGCTGGTCGACGATCTGGGCCCCGCTCGCCAGCGCCGTGGCTGCAGCCGCGGCCGCGACAGACTGGGGATAGGCATCGTTGGCGGCCACGATCGCCAGGCGCAGGCCCGCCGGGTCCGTGCCCAGGCGCGGAGCGAGCTGCGTCGTGGCGAAGTCCGCCGAGTTGTCGCCCAGGTTCGTGCTGCTGGCTCCCACCCGGAAGACGAGCGGCAGGCCCTGCCCGGTCAGCTGGTCGGCAACGGCGACGGCTTCCCAGTACACGCGGCCGGCCTGGTCCGCCGCGGCCGCCGCCGGGATCGACAGCACGGACGAATAGGCTCCCACGACCACTGCCAC
>PLZO01000164.1 GCA_003152165.1 Chloroflexota bacterium | reverse complement strand
TCGAGGCAGTCCTCGACTCACTGACTGGCCGCGAGCGACGCGTCCTCCAGCTCCGCTTTGGTCTCGAGGACGGCCGTGCCCGCACCCTCGAGGAAGTGGGCAAGGAGTTCAACGTGACCCGCGAGCGGATCCGCCAGATCGAGGCGAAGGCATTGCGTAAGCTGCGCCACCCGAGCCGTTCGCGCAAGCTCAAGGACTACCTGGAGTAGGGCTGGCTGAGCCGTGGGGCCTCGCCGCTGGCTGAGCCGGTTCGAGCCGGGGGCCGACTCTCCGGCCCAGCCTGCGTCAGACGAATGTAAACGACGAAACGAGCTCGGCTCGTCGTCGTTTTCCGGCTTCACCCGCAGAGAATCGACCGAAACCGACCCTACCTCGTCGTGTTCCGGCGTCTGATGCCGAGATTCGACAAGCTCGATCGGCTACCTCGTCGTTTGTATTCGTCTGACGCAGGCCCGACCAGCCGAGGGAGTGGGGACTCCTCAAACCAGGATCAGGGCACTCCCGCTGGATAGTTGACCCTCGCGCAGCGCCCGCAGCGCAACGCGTCCGGGGATTGGAAACGCGTTCCGAATCGACGTCTCGAACGTTCGAATCATGCCGCGGTTCGTGCGGGTGCCGGCAAGCAGGATGACGGCCTGGCCGACCTCGCTGTCTCGACACTTCAGTGTGATGCGCCGCTGTACGGCCTGAAGATCGGTCAGCCGGGTCTCCGCCTCGATGCCCATTCGATCCTCGCCGAGACTGAGTACCGCGTCCCAAGCCCGAAGGTCGCCGACTGCGCCGACTGGGACTTCCGTCCGCCACGTGAAGGTGGCCGCAACCTGTCCTCGGAGACGGTTGAGCAATGCCAGTTGCGCCTTGTCGCGCAGCGGAGCGCCGGTCGGATACGCGCGCGCCGAGAGCTCGAGCCCGGCCACGCTCAGCAATCGCGTGAGGCACACCACGGACGCACCGGGCACCTATCCGCGCTCGATCCGGCCAACCTGCGTGTTTGGACATGCCGGTGGCGTGTCCCAGCGCTTCTTGGCTCAAGCCGTGCTGGAGTCGGGCCAGGCGTAGCTCACGGCCGAGCTCGACCACAATGGCGGTCCCGCGCCGCGTTCCACGACCGATGGAGCGCTCCTTGGGAGGCATGGATCCAATGCTGACTGATGCCCCTTATCGGGGGATTGGCGCGGGACAGCCAGCGCTCGATTGCTCGCGCTCAGGCCGGCGGCGAACCTGGTTCGGGGCCGGTCGCCAGGGGGTAGCCGGCGGTGCTCCAGTCGCCCCACGAGCCGGGGTAGAGGATCGGGTCAGGTAGGCCGGCGATGCGCATCGCCAACGAGATGTGACAGGCGGAGACGCCGCTGCCGCACGACGTGACGACGTCGGGGGCGTCCGCGCCGAGCTCGACATAGCGCTGCCGGAGCTCGGCGGCGGGGAGGAATCGACCGTCCCGTCCGAGGTTGCCAGCGGTCGGAGCGTTGCGTGCGGTCGGGATGTGGCCGGCGACGGGATCGATCGGCTCGACCTCGCCGCGGTAGCGCGGGCCGGCTCGTGCATCGAGGACGGTTGGACGTCGCCGACCCCGGAGCAGGCCGAGCAGCTCGCCCCGATCCACAATCCGTGACCAGCGCCCCGCCAGATGGAGCTCGGCGGGCTCGAACTCGGGCTCGTCCGTGCTGACAGGCAGGCCCAGGGCGGTCCAGGCCGGCAGGCCCCCGTCGAGCACGGCGACGCCGGCATGGCCGAGGTTGTCGAGCATCCACCACAGCCGGGCAGCGATCCAGCCACCGACGTCGTCGTACGCGACCACGAAGTCCCCATCGCCGATTCCCGCTCGAGCCAGGCGCTCCGCGAACTCGGCCGGCTCGGGCAGCGGATGGCGGCCCGGACCGCTCCGGGCGGCGAGGTCGCCGTCGACGTCCAGGTGAATCGCATCCGGTAGGTGACCGGCATCGTAGGCGACTCGGCCATCGCCCGGCTTGCCCAGATACCAGCGAACATCGACAATCCGCAGGTCCGGATCGTCGATCCGGCTGGCCAGCTCCTCGGGACTGATCAGGCTCACACTGG
Source organism: Chloroflexota bacterium (assembly GCA_003152165.1). Lineage (GTDB taxonomy): Bacteria > Chloroflexota > Limnocylindria > Limnocylindrales > CSP1-4 > Palsa-1033. Next base: position 12,314 of record PLZO01000164.1, on the reverse strand, counting down.
GAGTATGCCAGCCCCCGTCGCAGGTCGGCCACGCCGTCGTGGCCGCCGGCCTGATCGAGCCGAATCACGATCGGCCCGTGCTATCCTTCGCCCGGCGTGGCCCCGCATTCTGCTCGGCCCCATGGCCGCCGTTCGGCGGCTCTCGCTCCGGCGTAGCTCAGTGGTAGAGCGGGCGGCTGTTAACCGCTTGGTCGTAGGTTCGAGTCCTACCGCCGGAGCCAACTGTCCCGAGTGGATGCCCTACTTCGCGCCCTTCTGGCCGACTCTGGCCGACTGCTTCCGCGGCGTGACTGACCGCGTGACTAATTTGGCCGATACGACGAGGGCGAGGGCACCAGGAACGCGTCGCAGCTGGTCCACGGCTGGCCTGCCTGCTGGTCCATGAGGTCATCGCTCGGGGGCGTGCACCCCGCGAAGGTCTTCATGACATGGCTTGATCCTTGGTAGACGTTGTCCAGGGTGAGGGGCTTCCCGTCCGAGAGTCGGCAATCCCACGCGCCTTACCGGCGGCCGATCAGAGCTTTGGCTGCAAGGTTCGGATGAGTGCTTCGGCGGCAGCATCTGCCTGCAGGTTCGTCACGGTGATTCTGACGTCGCCGAAGAGCACGTCCAATCCCAGGATGGAGGAGTTCGCCTTGTCGCCGAGTCCGCTGATCTGCTTGGCGCCTGTGCCAGCGGCCTGCACGCCGGCGTCGTAGCCGATAGCGGCGTCCATTGCCTCCACCATGACGCCGAGCTCGGACGTGCCGTCTGCGCTGGTGTAGTCACAGGAGTACTGCTTGTAGGACAGCGTGTCGGTCTCTTTGGCCACGCTGAGAGGTTCGCCGGTGACCGATGCCACGGTCGCCACGGGGAGCAAGGCGCACACGTTGACCGGGTGACCCAGGCCATCGTCCACCGAGCCTGCGCCGCCCTGCTGGCCCTGCCCTTGACCGGCCCGGGCGGCTGTAATGCCGGCCGCGAGGGTCGGTCCTTGGGCTCCGGCGAGCGAGGTGGCCGCCCCGCTGCTCCAGGCGGCGGCGAACATGACGAGAAGTAGCGTCGCGCCGCAACAGACGACGAGACTCGAACGGGTTGGCAGCGTGGTGCATCTCCCACGGTTGACCCTCGTTTTGAGCAACAGCGCGGCGATGTTTCGCGTGCCGGCATGAGATCGGATCATCGGGGACCTCTGCTCGTGATTGGGTTCAGCTGGCATCGCCCAGCGTCACACGGCCCGATCGCAAGGCGATCGCAAGCGGATCGCAAGCGGATCGTGCCGATCGCTGCTGGCCTCGATCGACCTCACGTCCCGGATCCGCGCCGGCCGGGCATCTGGCGAAGCGCCCGGACGACGCTGCATCCTTGGCCGCGCGGCCGAGGCCGCCAACCGGTCCTCAGTTTCGCGGCACCAGGCATGTCCACCGAGGTCCTGCTCGCGCTGATCGGCGGGGTCGTTGTGATCGCCGCCGCGATCGCGGGCGTTGTCCTGGCGCAGACCCTCAGCACCCGGGCGGCCGACAAGGTGCACGGCGTGTGGCCTATCCGGACTTCGTCGTGGCCATGAACGCCTTCATCAACCGTGGCCCCGTGCGCCCTGGTGGCCATCATCCGGACCGTCGCGACATCGCCTCCGGCCCGACCCTGACCTCCGTCGCGGGCATAGGTGACGAGGCGTTGACGTTCAACCAGGCCGGGAACGCAGCCCAGCTCTACGTCCGCAAGGGCAGCACGGGGTTCCTGCTGCTCCTCGGCGGTCAGTACGTCGACTCGCTGCCCGACTTCGGTCTGGCGAACGAAGAAGTTCTCGCTACAGCAGTCCTTGGTCGGCTATGAGCGCGTGGAGACCTTCAACACGATCTGACCGGGCCCCCGCCCGTGGGGCTAGCTGTGCTTACCGAGTGCCGCCAGGAGCCTGGTTCCGTCGATCCGGCCCAGGCCCGTGCAGGCATCCCAGCCGATGCCGGCCACGTACGCGCCGTTGTTGCCCTCGGTGATGTCTTGGATCGCTTCAGCGGCGGCGCCATAGAGGGATGGGTTCAGGAACCCGACCGGCCGGCCGAGCTTCTGGTTCAGCAAGGCGACAAGGCCGGCGTACAGCGGCGCCACCGCGCTCGTACCACCGATCACCATGTCGCGGCCATCGACTCGGACGGCGTAGCCACTGGCCGGGCTGGCGTCGCCGGCAACATCCGGTACGCCGCGGCCCACTCGTTCGCCGGGGTTGGCCGACTTGGGCAGGTTGGCGCCGGCCTGGTAGGCCGGGGGGTCGAAGACATCGCTGATGCCCCCTCCGGACGATCCGCCCAGGGTGCCATCGTTCCAGGTTCGCTCGTCGGTGATCTTCATCGCCGATCCTACGATCCGGGTCCCGCCACAGGCCAGGACGTTCGGGCTCGAGGCGGGGAAGTCGGCATGTGCCCGGCCGTCGCCGACCCGGTCCCCGGAGCCGTTGTCGCCCGACGCGCAGGTGACCGTGACGCCGAGGAGGGTGGCCTCGGCGAAGGCCTGGTCCATGGCCCGCATCGCCTGGGTTGTCCAGGCTGACTCGGCACCGCCCCAGCTGATCGAGATGACCGACGGATTGTGGGTGGTGTCGTGGACCGCCTTCGTGACGGCGTCGAGGAAGCCCCGGTCGGTGTTCGGCGCGAAGTAGACGACAATCGTGGCCCCGGGCGTAACCGAGCCGGCGACCTCGATGTCAAGCATCACCTCGCCATCGGCACTGTCAGGCGTTGTTGGATCGTTCCGGCCGCCATCGATCGAGACGGTCGTGACGGACGGCCTGGGAATGCCGAGCGCCTTGAAATAGAGGTCGAGGTCGGCCGGCCGGAGCCCGCCGCCCAGCTCGATCAGGGCGATCGATTCGCCCGTTCCGTCGACGCCCGTGACGAAGTCATAGAGATGAGCAATCTGGGCCGGCGTGAAGCTCTGTTCGACGACCTTGGCCGGCCGAAACGCGCCGGTCGGCCTGGCGGCCGGATCGCCTCGCCAATCGCCTGAACCGGCCGAGCCGCCACCGTCGCCGGGATCGAAGATGCGGAAGTGAGGGCTGGCCTGGGGTCGATCGTCGAGACCGAAGACGCCCTCGACGATGCCCTGGAGGCTGACCGGGACCGTCACCGGCCCCGTCCGGCCACGAAACGTCCTCCCGGCGACTTCATAGCGTCGGAGGGCCACGCCGAAAGCCGCGCTTAGCCGGGCCGCCGAGCCGGCGATAACGATCCGGCGTTCGGCGACCTCCGAGACGAGGACTTCAAGCCGATGGTCCCGGGCGAAGGCCTCGACCTGGCCAATCTCGGCTGGGTCCGCTCCGCCGGCTGCGCGGAGTTGGCGCCGGCTGAGGTAGCCTCGCTGGCCCGGTGTCGCTGCCGAGGCCAAGGCCGTGGCCCGCGACGTCGCGACCGCAACCGCTCCGGGCTTGGCCGGCCGGACCCGGATCGTCAGCTCGATCCGTTCGTCAGGGACGACGGGGCCGACGTCTTGGGCGCCGGGGATCGCGCTGCGTTCGCTGCCGTCCAGCACGACCCTGGGCTCGTTCGCGGGCATGTGCCGTCCTCACTGGCGACGTACCTGGCCGCCCGCGCCCCCTATTTCGATCCGGGGCAATCGGTCCGTCGACTCGTCCTGAGGCTAGCCCTCGGTCCCCGCCCCGTCTATCGGCACGATGCCCTAGGCCCTGCCGCCTTCGGCTAGGCCCCGGGCAGGCCGGATGGGGCGGGGCCGCCGGGAGCCTTGTTCCTGCCTGGGGCCCGGTGGCCACCGCCCGGGAAGGGGACGCGGATCTGCCCGCCGGTGACGTTCAGCGCCTCAAGCGAGCCGTCGGCGTTCTTGGTGCCTTCGGCGCTGATGGCCATGCCGACCTTGAGGCTGGCCATGGTGGCCCCGCTGACTCCGAAGATCCTGAAGGTGGTGGAGCTTCCGACGTCGATCGTGGCGGTCGTGCCATCGAACTGCTTGATCGTGATCGTGGAGGCGGTGGTCGCGGTTACCTGGCCAAAGACGCGGGGCAGGATCACGTTGATTGCCGTGATCGTGTACGAGCCGTCGCTTGCCTTCGACTCCCTGAACCCGATCGAATCGCCGACGTTGAGATCGGACAGCGAGATCGACTGTCCGCCGCGGGTGATCTTGGTCGAGCTCGTGATGCTCATGGTGTGAGTCCAGCCGTCGGCGGTCTTGAGCGCGAGGTTCGAGCCGTCGATCGAGGCGACCGTCACCCCGCCGAATGCCCCAAACCCACCGAATCCGCCACCGAATGCGAACCCACCAAGGTTGGGTCCGGCCGACCCTCGCCCAAACCCGCCGAAGCCGGATGACGGACCCCGGTGGCCCGGCGCGGGAGAGCCGGCGGGTGTGTTCGGGCCAGCCGGCGTGGCTGGGCCGGTAGGGCTGCCCTGCGGGCTCGGCGAGGCCGCCATCGTGACGACCGCCGAGAGGGCCAGGACGATCACAACGCCGGCAACGATCGCCAGCCGAATCGGGTTCGGGCTGGGCAGCCGAGATGAGAACGATGGCCCGGTTGGTTCGGTCATTGGATTGATCTTCAGGGTGCGCATGGCGAGGCGAGGTCAGGCGAGTCGGCTGGCACTCTGATCCGGAATGCTGACGGTGTCCTGAGAGCCCGAAATTCTGCGGTGCATCCGGTCACCGGCGGGCCAGCCAACCTACCAGCGCCAGGTCATCGTAGCCGTCAGCTCTTCGCCTGATTCCAGTACGAATTGGCCGGTCCCGGCCACGCCAGCGGTCGACAGGCGGAGCGCGTCGGGCCAGGCGGTGGCAGGTTCGACGCAGACCGAGCCCGCCGGAGAAAAGACCACCACGCTCGACAGAGGCGCCTCGAACTCGAGCTGGAGCTCCAGATCCGGCCAGCGCACGATCGCAGGACCGCGAGCGTCGATGAAGACATCGTCCAGGCGGCGGTTGCCGAGGGCTGGCCCGGCCCGTAGATCGTGCGCCCCACCGACGGGCACGGTGGCTCCCGACGGGATCAGCTCGGCATCCAGGGTAAGCCGGCGATCGGCCCGGACGGTCACCGCGAGATCTTCGCCGGGCCCACGCTGGAAGCATGGATGCCAACCCAGGGCGACCGGCATCGGCTCGGCGGCCGTGACCGTCGCCTCGAACCGCAATGAACCAGGCCCAAGAGTGAGCCGCTGCCAGGCCCGGCCGCCGAACGGCCAGCGTTGGGCGTCGATTGGGCAGCTCATCTCGACCGAGGCAGCGCCCCGCGCCCCGACCGTCCAGGGCACGTCGAAGACGGCGCCGTGGAGCGCGTGGCGGCCCTCGTTGCGAGGCAGCTCGGCAGCCCTGCCGCGCCACTCCAGCCGGCCCTGCGCGATCCGCCCGACCCAGGGCGCCATGAGGAAGCTGCCCCAGCTGACCATGGGCAGCGCGGAGCCCGGTTGTGGCCGATTGACGAGCCGCTCCCGGCCGCCGGCCACGAGCGAGGCAAGCCGGCCGCCGGCCGTCGAGTCGACCAGCGCTCGATCGGGCTCGGCCGAGAGTCGCACGATCACGTGGGAAATGACCCAGCGCCGGCCATGGTCACGTGGCTGTCATGAGGCCGGCGCCGACCGTTGGCATGACCGGGAAGACCCGGGGCGTGAACCCGGTCTGCATCGCGTAGCGCGACTCGACCGCCCCACGCAGGCGCTCGACGGCATCAGGTCGAACGAGGTTGACGGTGCAGCCGCCGAATCCGGCGCCGGTCATCCGGGCGGCCACCACGCCTGGCGTCGCGACCGCGATCTCGACCAGGGCGTCGAGCGCCGGCGAGCTCACCTCGAACAGGTCGCGCAGGGACGCGTGGCTGGCTGCGAACAGCCGTCCGAGCGTCGTCATGTCGCGCGCCTCAAGGGCGCCAATCGTGTCCGTCACTCGCTGATTTTCGTGGACAACGTGGGTTGCCCGCCGGAGCACGACCGGCTCGAGCCAGCCTTCAGCCGCCGCCCGATCGAGGAGCTCCGGTGTGACATCGCGGAGGGACTGGACCGATGGATCCCGCCCGGCCAGGACGGCCACCGCTGTGTCGCACTGGGCCCGGCGCACGTTGTATTCCGAGCCGGCCAGTCGGCGGGCCTGGCCGCTGTGGCATACGACCAGGGTCATCTCATCCAGCGGCAGGCTCACCGCCCGCCAGTCGAGCGAGCGGCAGTCGAGCAGGAGCGCCGACGCGGGCTGTCCACACGCGACGGCGAACTGGTCCATCAGGCCGGACTGGACGCCGACGAATGCATTCTCGGCCCGTTGGGCAAGCCGAGCGAGGGTCATCGGAACGGGAGCGTCGACTGGCTCGGCCAGCAGTGCGTGGGCCACGGCCAGCTCGATCGCGGCCGACGATGACAGGCCCGCCCCCGTCGGGAGATTCGAGCCGATCACGCCACGCAGGCCACGCAAGGGCAGCCCCGCCTCGGTCATGGCCCAGGCCGTGCCAACCGCGTAGTCGAGCCAGCGGCCCTGCCGTTCGGGCAGGTGGTCGAGGTCGAACGCGCCGCGCTCGCGCGTGTCCAGGCGATGAAGGACGACTTGCCGGTCGTCAGTCGCCAGGTAGGCGATCCGGACCTCGCGATCGATTGCCACGGGCAGCACGTAGCCGGAATTGAAGTCGGTGTACTCGCCGATCAGGTTGACCCGGCCCGGCGCGCGCACGATCCGGATCGAATTGGGCCGGCCAACGGCTGCCGGCTCGAGCTTGAGCAGCTGGGCTCGGAGCGCGACCGGGTCGATCGCGTCAGTCCGCGCCCGGGACCGCATTGCTCAGGTAGTGGCTTGGCGAGACCGTGCGCAAGCGCTCGGCGGCTTCCTCGGCACTCAGGTCCCGCTGGGTCTCGGCGAACATCTCGTAGCCGGCGATGTACTTGCGTACGGCGGAACGCAGGAGCGCTGGGTACAGGTGAGCGTGGAGCTGCCAGTGGTCGTTGGCCTGGCTGTCGAACGGGGCCTGATGCCAGCCCATCGAGTAGGGGAAGGGCAGCCGGAACAGGTTGTCGTAACGGCCCAGCAACTCGATCAAGGTGCGGGCCAGCGAGTGGCGCGCTGGACCATCCAGGTCCGGCAGCCGTTCGACCGGCCGTTTCGGGATCACCAGGGTCTCAAATGGCCAGACTGCCCAGAAAGGGACCACGACGAGCCAGTCGTCGTCCTCCACCACCACCCGCGCGCTTCCGTGCTCCTGCGCCGCATAGTCGAGGAGCAGCCGGCTGCCGCCCGCCGCGAAGTGGGCCCGCTGGCTGGCGTTCTCGCGGGCCGCCTGGTGAGGGAGGGCCGTGCCCGCCCAGATCTGGCCGTGCGGATGCGGGTTGGAGGCGCCCATCGTCTCGCCCCGGTTCTCGAAGACCTGGACCCACTGGTAGGTCGCCCCGAGCTCGGCGGTCTGGTCCGCCCAGACGTCAACCACGGCGCGCACGTCGGGCGGGGACATGAGGGCCAGGGTTACGTCATGGCGGGGCGAGAAGCACAGCACCCGACAGGTCCCGGGTTCACCCTCGGCCAGCAGCAGGCCGTGCTCGATCCGGTCTGCCGAGACCCCCGGCCGGAGGGCGGCGTAATCGTTGGTGAACACGAAGGTCCGGTCGTAGGCCGGGTTGATCAGCCCGTTCGCCCGGGTGTTGGTGGGGCACAGATAGCAGGTCGGATCGTAGGTGACTTCGGGCCGCCGGGCCGACGGGTCCTGGCGGCCGAGCCATGGCCGACGGGTCCGCTCGGTGGATACGAGCACCCACTCATCGACGAGTGGGTTGAAGCGGCGATGCGGGTTGGCCAGCACGGCAGCGGCCCGGCCATCGTCCGCACGATCGCCCGGCCAGGCCGCCGGGCGGTCAGTCCCCACGCAATGGTCCGGTCGGACGGACGATCGAAACCGGGCCATTCTCAGCCGGCGCGGCGCCCGCACGGCTGATCTGGACGGGCTCATCGTCGGGCTCGGACGAGGAGCCGCGCCGGACCCACGGGCCGGCGGTTGGATCGACCAGGATCAGCTCCCGGACCCGGCTGGTCAGCAGCTCCTGGGCGCTCGTTTCGAGACCCGTATCGCTGATCACGATGTCCGCCTGGTCCAGCCGGGCGATGGAGCTCAGGGCTACCTGGCCCCATTTCGTGTGGTCGGCGACCACGACCAGCCGGCCGCCGGCCTCGATCAGGGCACGGTTCGTCTCGGCCTCCATCAGGTTGGGTGAGCTGAAGCCGGAATGGGCGTCCATGCCGTGGACGCCCATGAACACCAGGTCGACGTGAACGCTGCGCAGGGCCGCTACGGCGAATGGTCCGACCAGGGCATCCGACGGCGTTCGGACACCGCCAGTCATGATGATCGTCTGGTCCGGCCGGCCGGCATCGTGGAGGACGTCGGCAACCCGGACCGAGTTGGTCACGACCGTCAGGCCAACGACGTCGACCAGCCGGCGGGCCAGGGCGTAGGTCGTTGTGCCGGCCGAGATCCCGATCGCCGTGCCGGGCTCGATGAGCCCCACCGCGGCATCGACGATCGCCTCCTTCTCGGCCTGCTGGAGCGCCGATTTGGCGGTGAAGCCAGGTTCGAACAGGGCGCTGCCCGGCAGGGCGGTGGCGCCGCCGTGGACCTTTTCGATCAGGCCGCGCTCGTGCAGCAGTTCCATATCGCGTCGGATCGTCATGTCGGACACGCCCAGGTCACGGACGAGCTCGGCCACCCGGACGCCGCCGTCCTCGCGGACGCGATCGAGGATGTAGGCCTGACGCTGGCGCGCTAGCACTGCGCCGGTTGTGGCGTCGGTCCGCTGGTCCTGGCTTGACCAGGTCGTGTCACTGCAACCTCCTATTGCCCGGGCGGGCTCGACCCAGGTCATAAGAGAATACCGCCATAAGTCAACGCGGCGCCAGCCTGATTTGTGGATACAAGTTGGAATCCCTTGACAACAGCCCGGTCATCGGCCGACAATCCGTTTGGGTTTGTCGGTTTCTGTTTAACAACGCAACAGAGCGGCGGGCAGAGCCGAAGGAGGAGGACCATGGCGAATCAAGACACGTCGCGGCCGGAGGCACCGTCCACGACGGGTCCGCGCAGCGTCACTCGGCGCGACGTCCTCAAGGGGATGGCCGTAGTGGCCGGCGCAGCCGCCGTGCCCACGATCCTGGCCGCCTGCGGGGCGGGCGCGACCGCTGTTCCCACGGCCGCGGCAGCGTCTGTGGCCGCACCGTCAACCGGCGTGCCGTCTGCCGCACCGGCGTCAGCAGCGGGCGTCACCGGCACAGTCACCGTCGGCAGCAACCATTCCGACGCCAGCGAAGTGAAGGGCATGGCAGCGATCAACGCCGCCTTCATCGCCGCCAACCCCGGCATCACGGTGACGATGAACGCCGTTGACCACAACACGTTCCAGAACCAGATCAGCTCGTACCTTCAGGGGACGCCCCAGGACGATTTCACCTGGTTCTCCGGCTACCGGATGCGCTTCTTCGCCTCGCAGGGCCTGACGACGGCGATCGACGACGTCTGGGCGAAGGTCAGCAGCAATTACACCGGCGCGTTCGCCACGGCAGTGACCGGTGACGACAGCCATATCTACGGCATCCCGGTCGACTACTACCCGTGGGCCGTCTTCTACCGCAAGAGCGTCTTCAGTGACAAGGGCTACACGATCCCGGCGACCTGGGCCGACTTCAAGACCCTGTGCACGAAGATGCAATCGGATGGCCTGATCCCGATCACGTTCGGTGACAAGGATGGCTGGCCGGCCATGGGCACCTTCGACATCCTCGATCTCCGACTCAACGGCTACGACTTCCACACCCAGCTCCTGACCGGAAAGCAGAAGTGGACCGACCCGAAGGTCACGACGGTCTTCCAGAAGTGGGCCGAGATCATGCCCTTCCACGACAAGACCTTTGCCGGTCTGACGTGGGAGAAGGCCTGCGATACGCTCATCCAGAAGAAGTCCGGGATGTTCATGTTCGGGCTGTTCCTCACCGGCGAGTTCGCGTCCACCGGCACCCCGGCGGACCTGGCAGACCTCGATTTGTTCCCGTTCCCGGCCATGGGAACGCAGTACGATGCCGAGGATGCGCTCGATGCCCCGATCGACATCTGGATGGTCAGTGCCAAGTCGCCGACCCTCCAGGCCGATCTCGACGCTGCCAAGGCGTACATGGAGTTCTGGTCGAAGGGGTCTACCCAGTTACTGATGTTCCAGAACCAGCCGGGCTTCATCCCGACGGCGAACGACACCGATACGAGCAGCTTCAGCGACCTCCAGAAGAAGGCCGTCCAGATCGTGAGCCAGGCGAAGAAGATCACCCAGTTCCTCGATCGCGACTCGCGGCCGGACTTTGCCGGGGCCAACGGGATGCAGAGCTTCCTCCAGAAGTTCCTGGCCAATCCGACCCAGGACACCACCGCTCTCCAGGCCCAGATCCAGGCCTTCTGGGACGCGCTCCCGCCGGCAACCGTCTAGGCTCCTCCTCGAACATGGCTCGTGCCTGACCCTCAGGACACCGGCCTCGCCCCCGCTCCGGCGCCAACCGGAGCGGGGGCTATTGCGTCCGGGCCCCCGAAGCGGCGGCGCTACAGCATCCTCACCCGCCGGGACAAGATCGTCCTGCTGCTGATGGTCGGCATACCGGTCGCCCTGGACGTCACCTTCATCTGGCTGCCCACGCTGGCCTCGATCCTCCTGTCGTTCACGAACTACCAGGGGATCGGCGGGATCACCGCCGCCAATATCGTTGGGCTCAAGAACTACGTGTTCTTATTCACCCAGTACACCCTGTTCTGGCCGGCCCTCAGCCACAACCTGCTGTGGCTGGCGTTCTTCGTATTCATTGCTTCGCCGATCGGGATCTTTTTCGCGGTCCTGCTCGACCGCGAGATCCGGGGAAGTCGCTTCTACCAGAACGTCTTCTATTTCCCGGTTGTCCTGTCGCTGGCGGTGGTCGGCTTCATCTGGGAGCTCCAGTACGCGCCCGACGGCTTCATCGACAGCGCCCTGGGCCTGACCAGCCAGAACAACGCGATCGACTGGCTGGGCAACCCCAGCCTCAACATCTGGGCCGTTCTGGTCGCCGCCAGCTGGCGCCACGTGGGCTACATCATGGTCCTCTACTTGGCCGGCCTGAAGAGTGTCGACCCCACGCTCCGCGAGGCGGCCGCGATCGACGGCGCGTCTGAGTTCCAGACGTTCTTCCGGGTGGTCTTCCCGGTGATGGCTCCGATCAACATCGTGATCGTGGTCGTGACCGTGATCGAGTCGCTGCGGGCCTTCGACCTCGCGTTCATCATCAACCAGGGCACGAACGGCCTGGAGCTGCTTTCGACGCTGATCACGAATAACAGCATCAGCGAGGCGAGCCTGATCGGCTTCGGATCGTCGATCGCGGTTGTCCTGCTCGTGATCTCCCTGGTTCCGATCGTCCTGTACCTGTCCCGGGTCATGGGGAGTGCCAGCGAATGACCGCCACGAGGATGGCCGGAGGGTCCCCGCGGCGCCGTATCCGGCGCGGCAGGGTCGCCCTGCACGCCTTCCTGATCACGATGTCGCTGATCTGGATCTTCCCCCTGGCGTGGTGCTTCTTCACGGCACTGCGGCCGCTCAGCGACACGATCCTCCACGGCTACTTCTCGTGGCCGACGACGCTCAACTTCCAGAACTTCATCGACGGCTGGACGAACGCGAACCTGGGCTACTATTACCTGAACACGCTGATTGTGGCTGTCCCCGCGGTCGTCATCACGCTGCTCCTCGCCTCGCTCGTCGCCTTCGCGCTGACCCGGGTTCGATCGAGGGTCAATCTGTTCCTGCTGATGATGTTCACGGCCGGCAACCTGCTGCCGCCGCAGGTGATCATCGTCCCGCTCTACCGGATGTACCTGGCGATCCCGATCCCGAAGCCGCTTAGCGACAACGGTCTGCTGTACGACCAATACATCGGGATCATCCTGATCCACGTCGTCTTCCAGCTCGGGTTCTGCATCTTCGTCCTGAGCAACTACATGCGGACGTTGCCCAAGGAGCTCAACGAGGCGGCCCTGGTCGACGGTGCCTCGCTCTTCCGGACCTACATCAGCGTCGTGCTGCCGCTCTGCGCGCCGGCCCTGGCGGCCCTCGGTACGCTCGAGTTCACATTCATCTACAACGACTTCTTCTGGGCCCTGCTGCTGATCGAGACGGGCTCGAAGCGGCCGATCACCTCGGCCTTGAACAACCTGCAGGGTGAGTTCTTCACGAACTACAACATCCTGGCGGCCGCTGCCCTGATGGTCGCGATTCCCACGATCATCGTGTACATCGCCCTCCAACGCCAGTTCATCCGGGGCCTGACCCTGGGCTCGACCAAGGGCTAGTGTTCCAGCGCGGAAGTGA
>PLZO01000071.1 GCA_003152165.1 Chloroflexota bacterium | reverse complement strand
ACGACCCATTACATGGAAGAGGCGGAGGTCCTGTGCGATCGGCTGGCGATCATGGATCACGGTCGGATCCTCGCCCTGGGCACGGTCAATGAGCTCGTGGCCAATCGGTTCAAGGACCGCTCCGTGCGGTTCGACGAGATCCCTGCCCTGTCCGACGATCAGCTGAAGGCCTTGCCCGGCGTCGAATCGATCAAGCACGACGACGGCGAGACGGTCCTCTACACCCAGGATGTCCCGGCCACGATCGGTGGCGTCCTGGCCGCGACCGAGGCGCTCGGCGTCGAGCCCGGCAACCTCGGCATCCGCCGGCCTACCCTCGAAGACCTGTTCCTCGACCTGACCGGTCGGGCATTGCGCGACTGAGGGGTTTCGACATGCAGGCGCTCATCCAGCTGAGCATCGCCAACATTCGGAGCTTCGTGCGGGATCGGGCCGCCCTCTTCTGGACGTTCGCGTTCCCGCTCATCTTCGTCGTCCTGTTCGGCCTGATCTTCCAGGGCGGCAGCACCTCCCTCAAGCTGGCCTGGGTTGACTCCGACCTGTCGTCCGGGTCCGCCGCGCTGCGGGCCGCGTTCGCTTCCATCAAAGAGGTCGTCCTGACCGACGAGGATCTCGCTACGGCCACCGACCAGATGAAGACGGGCAAGGTCGACGCGATCATCGAGGTGCCCCCGGGCTACGGCGCGGCAATCGCCGCGGGCACGGCAGCCGGCGCGACACCCACGACGCCGGCCACCGTCACCGTCGTGACTGATCCCACCCAGGCCACGACGGGCGGCATCGTCCAGGAGGTTATCGCCGGCGTCCTCGGGGCGGTCAACGAGGGGGGCCGGCCGCCGATCGTGTCGGCCAACGTGACGACGATCCAGACCCAGAACCTGAACATCATCAGCTACCTGGTGCCGAGCATCCTGGGGATGGCCCTGATGCAGCTGGGCGTGTTCGCCGCGATCCCGCTCGTCGCCGATCGCCAGAAGAAGATCCTCAAACGGCTGAACGCGACGCCGCTCCATCGTTGGCAGCTGGTTGGCAGCAACGTGGTCATGCGCCTGATCATCGGGATCATCCAGACCCTGATCATCGTGGCCGTCGGGACCGCATTGTTCGGCCTCCAGGTGACCGGCAGCCTGATCCTCCTGGGCAGCCTCGTGGTGCTCGGCGCCCTCGCCTTCATCTCGCTGGGCTACGTGATCGCCTCGTTCGCCCCGACCGAGGACGCCGCGAACAGCATGACCAGCGTGGTCCAGTTTCCGCTGATGTTCCTGTCCGGCACCTTCTTCGTGATCGACCAGATGCCCCAGCCGCTCCAGGTCGTCGCCCGCTTCCTGCCCCTGACCTACCTCTCGGACGCGCTCCGCCAGGTGATGGTCAACGGCACGGCGTTTTCGCCGCTGTGGTTCTGCTTCGCGGTGCTGATCGGTTGGACCGCAGTCTGCTTCGGGATCTCGGCCAGATTCTTCAAATGGCAGTGACAGCGGCCTGATCCAGGACCGCCGGGGCCGGGCTGCAACGCGGTCAGGCGGCGCCTACCAGCGCTCCTCGTGGACGATTTCGCTGCGGGCTGTCCGGCCGCCGCTGCGAAGGGGCCTGGTCAGGTCGGTGGGATTCGCCGGGTAGCCGAACGAGAGCAGGTACTCGCAGTACTGGTCGGGCGGATAGCCGAGCAGCTTGCGGGCCAGCGGCTCGTCGTAGACGGTCGCCGGGACGCTACCGATCGCCAGCTCCCAGGCAACCAGCATCATGCTCGCGGCGGCCTGCCCGAGATCGAACAGGATCGACAAGGGCGCCTCCGGACCCCGCGGATCGGGCGTGATGAGGGCGATCGCAACCGCCGCACCGGCCAGGTGACCGGCCCACGGTCCGACCTTCGCCAGCTCGCCCAGATGCTCGTGGTCGGTGCATACCACGAATGACCAGCGCTGGAGGTTCTTCGAGCTGCCGCTCCGCCGGCCGGCTTCCAGGATCCGCTCAAGATGGGCCGGCTCAAGAGGGCGGTCGGCGAACCGCCGGATCGCCCGCTTCATTCGAATTGCCTCCCAGGCGGAGCTCACTGGTCGCCCGGTCCGCTGACGCTCGCAGCGCCGACGAGGAAGGCTGCCGCAACGCCGTCGGTCCGGCTGCCGACGAGTGGTCCCTCGGGTTCGGGCAGCCGCTTCACCATGGTGGCGCCGGCCGCCTCCGCGGCGGCCTCCGGACTCAGTGGCCCGCCGAGCGTGCGAGCGAGGAACGCCGCAATGTGGCGCCGATAGAGCTCGCTCTCGTACAACCACGTGTGGCCGCCGTCCGGAACCAGGAACAGCTCCACGTTGGTTCCATCGCCAGCTCGTCCGGCTACGGCCGAATCCCGGAGGCGCTGCGCATGCCGGGGTGGGATCACCCGGTCAAGCTCGCCGTGGACGAGGAGGATCGGTCCACGATAGCGGGCGATCGCGGCGCCGGCACTGATGTCGCGCACGCGGTGGCCTCGCGGCCGCAGGAACTCGCGGGTCGTCAGCCAGCTGAGAGGCCCGGCGATCAGGCCCGGGAAGGGGAGCCCGGCCAGCCGGAACGTCTCGCTAACGAGGCGGCGCGGGTCGGACGGCGCCGATGAGCTGACGAGAGCGCCGACCCTCGAATCCGCGGCGGCCGCCAGGATCGCGCCGATCCCACCCATCGAGTGGCCGAGGAGCGCTCCGGTCGTGACCTCGGGCCGGGCGATGAGGGCGGCGAACCCGGCGAGCGCGTCTGCGCCGAACTCGCCGCCGCTCACGGGCAGCGTCTCGGCGATATTTGCCCCGTGACCGCGAACATCGAAGGTCAGGCAGTGAAAGCCGGCCGCGTGCAGGAACTGGACATTGGCCAGCATCCGGTCACGGGCCGAGTCCCAGCCGTGGACAAGCACGACTCCGGGACCGGCCGCGGCGCCGTTCGCCGGAAGGAACCAGGCCGGCAGGTCACCTCCGGGCGACCTGACGATGGTCTCCTCGAACGGCAGGCCGAAGTCGGCCGGGCTGAAGGCGGGCGGTCGACGGCGAGGGAAGCCGGCCCGCATCCGATAGACCTGGCTGAAACGGTAAGCGAGGGCAATGGGCAGGGCGGCCAGCGTCGCCGCGACGCCGGCTCGACGGAACTTGGTCACGAGCCAATGGGACGACGGGCCGCCGGTCCTGTCAAGCACGCCCGGGAGGTGGGGCCGGCCGGGCCGCCGCGACCGCTAGACTCGGAGGGTGAAGAAGCGTGATCCGCATATCGTCCTTGGCCTCGATCCTGGGGCCTCGCCGGCGGCAGTTAAGGCCGCGTGGCGACGGCTGGCCCGCGCCAACCATCCGGACCTCAATGCCAGCGATCCGGTCGCGGCGCGGGCGGCCACGTCAAGGATGGTCGAGATCAACGACGCGTACGAACGCCTGCGCGACGGTGGTGGCAGCGACCGGTTGAGGCGCGACCTGGACCGGGATCCGGGCGGCCGAGGAGCCGCCGCCGCCTTTGGCGGGTCCGCGATGCGCCGCGGGCCAGGGGGCCCGCCGCCGCCCCGGCCGACCCGCCCGGTGACTGCCCATCTGGACACGACGGAGATGCTCTATACGCGCAACCGGACGCCGAGCCAGCCGGGCCCGTTCAGCCGCCACGGCTCGTTGGGCCAACCGGCCCGGCGGTCACGTGAGGCCAAGCTGGGGCCCCGCCGAGCGTCGGACCCGACCGGTCCACTGCGCCGGGGGCGAGTCCGTAACTTCCGCGCACCGGTGCCGCCCGAACTGGACGTTGCGCTGGCGACCGAGATGCCGTTCGGCAAGTTCCACGGTCACACGCTTGGCCAGATCGCGGCGTTCGAGCCGAGCTACATCGACTGGGTGTCCGGGACGATCACCCGCGACCCGGAGCTCGTGGCCGCGGCGCGGGTCGTGCGCAACGAGCTTGATCGACGCGGAATCCTCCGGCGCACACGCGAGAGCCACGTGCTCCACCCAGCCAGTGACTGAGACGAAATTAAGCGATCGGCTCCGACTGTGCGCGCGGAGGCGATCGCTTGATCAGATGATGTGGCGGATGAGGCCTGCCGTCTGTTACAAGCCCCGGGCCCGCTGGCCGATAGATCATGGTTGCTCGGCTCGTGACCCGGAGCTGCTGGCCTCGTTGACGGTCCTCGGTCAAGCCTTTGGACCGTTCTCTAGAAGGGACCCGATCAGTTCCGGATCCGTGACCGACGCCCCGGGTTCCTCCCCGGATGGCTCGCTCGACGGCGTGCCGCCACCCTACGCCCGGACCTGGCTCAACACCATGGGCTTTCCGGCTCACCCCGGCGGACTCCATCGTCGGGCGCGCCGACGCACCACTTCCTGCAGGACGTCCCGCTCGCCCCGCGCGAACGGCCAACTTCGACTCGGAAGGGCGATCGTCCGCTGACCACGTGCACGAGATAACCCCGCGACGGACAATAGCGCCTCCGGGCGCGCTGTGAGGCCTCGTCGTATGCTCGACCCATGACGCTCCGGACCAGGGCTCGACGCGTGGTTGCCATCCTCGCGATCGCCGCGCTGATCGCGGGTTGCGTGAACGATGCCACCGCGCTGGGGTCGTTCGATCCGTCAACGCCGTGCAATGGGGCCGACAGCCAGGCGATGAAGGGCGCTTACCCGGATCTGGAAGCGTTGCTGCCGACCGGCCTGGTGGGTGTTGTTCCAACCAGCCTGGTGTCCGGCCGGCTGTGCTCCGCGAACACTCTGGGCACGCTCTACGACCGAGGGATCCATGAGACCCATTTCGCCAGCGCCATCTGGAATCGGGGGGGTGGCTCGGGGATCCAGATGACGATCATGGAGGCCGACGGCCTGACCGTCGCCAACGCCCTCGAGTCGTACAACAGCGGCGCCGCGAATGCCCCCAAGGTCCACAGCATGACGACCTCGACCATCACGGTTAACGGCCAGGCCGGGATGCGCCTGGACATCGAGAACGACGATTACGCGCAGGAAGTGGTCGTCTGGCCGAGCGGCATCGCCGGTCGCGTTCGGGTCGTGATCGCCTCCGACATCCACGAGCCGGACCTCCAGGTCGCCCTGTCGACGTTCCGCTGAGGCACGTCTGCGATGAGTTGCAGGCGCTGCCCTGGCGGGTTGCGCAGCACGCCCGAGGACCCGTGCTAGAGTCGCCGACATGACCTGGATAGCGCGTCGCCGTGCCTGGCAGGAGGGCCGAGTCCGAGCGGCACTGGAGCGGTCGCCGGAGCGCCGAACGGGCTTCAGCACGATCAGTGATGCCCAGGTCGAGCGGCTCTACGGACCGTGGGACTGGACTGCCGGCCCGGACGGGGAGCTGACCGGTCCGGGCGGCCCAACAGCCGTGGATCACCTCGGCCAGGCACTCGGGACGGGTCGCTGGGACGAGTTCGATCCTCTGCGCGATGTCGGCCTGCCGGGCGAACCGCCGTTCACCCGGGGGATCCATCCCACCGCCTACCGCAGCCGGCTATGGACGATGCGGATGTTCGCGGGGTTCGGGGCGGCCGAGGACACGAATGCCCGTTTTCGCCAGCTCCTCGCGGCCGGTCAGACCGGCCTGTCGATCGCCTTCGACATGCCCACCCTGTACGGCTATGACACCGACGACCCGGAGGCCGAGGGCGAATTCGGGACGTGCGGGGTGGCCGTGAGCAGCCTGGCCGACATGGAGGTCCTGCTCGCGGACCTGCCGCTTGACCGGATCAGCACCTCGATGACCATCAACTCGCCGGCTGCCCCGATCTGGGCGATGTACATCGCCGCGGCCGAACGGCGGAGGGTGCCCCGGCATGTCCTGGAGGGCACTCTCCAGAACGACATCCTGAAGGAGTTCGTGGCCCAAAAGGAATTCCTTTTCCCGCCGAGCCACTCGATCCGGCTGGTCACCGACACGATCGAGTTCGGGACTCGCGAATTGCCTCGCTGGAACACGATCTCGATCAGTGGCTATCACATCCGCGAGGCCGGCTCGACCGCCGTCCAGGAGCTGGCGTTCACGATCGCCGATGGCATGGCCTACGTTGAGGAATGTCTGCGGCGCGGGCTCCGGATCGATGAATTCGCCCCTCGGTTGAGCTTCTTCTTTAATAGCCACAGTGACTTCTT
The DNA here is from genome assembly GCA_003152165.1 of Chloroflexota bacterium. Classification (GTDB taxonomy): domain Bacteria; phylum Chloroflexota; class Limnocylindria; order Limnocylindrales; family CSP1-4; genus Palsa-1033. The sequence continues at coordinate 32,275 of PLZO01000071.1, read as the reverse complement.
CGAGGAGATCGCAAAGTTCCGGGCCTCCCGCCGGATCTGGTACCGGCTGATGACCGAACGCTACCGGGCGGAGAACGAGCGCTCCACCTGGATGCGCTTCCACACCCAGACGGCCGGGGTAAGTCTGACCGCCCAGCAGCCACTCAACAACCTGACCCGGGTCGCGATCCAGGCCCTGGCCGCCGTCCTCGGTGGGACGCAGTCACTCCACACCGACGCGTACGACGAGGCATGGGCGGTGCCCTCGGCCGAGGCAGCCTTGCTGGCCCTGCGCCAGCAACAGATCATCGCCGAGGAGTCCGGGATCGCCAGCACGGTCGACCCGCTCGGCGGGAGCTGGTTCGTCGAATCGCTGACGAACTCGACCGAGCGAGCTGTCTGGCGCTACCTGGACGAGATCGACCGTCGCGGCGGGATGGTCAAGGCGATCGCCGAGGGCTACCCCCAGCGCGAGATTGCCGACGCGGCCTATCGATTCCAGCGCGAGCTCGACGCCGGTGAGCGGACGATCGTGGGGGTCAACAGCCAAGTGGATCAAACTGAGCCCCTGTCGATCCCGCTCCTCGAGGTTTCCGAAGGGTCCAGGCGACGCCAGCTCGACCGGCTTGATCGGACGCGCCGCGAGCGGGATTCCTCGGCCGTGGAGGCCGCCCTGACCGGCCTTCGTGATGCGGCGGCCCGGCCAGGCTCATCGGAGACGAACCTGATGCCCCATTTTCTGCGCTGCGCCGAGGCCTATGCGACGCTCGGCGAGCAGTGCGCGGTCCTGCGCCAGGTCTTCGGCGAGTATCGCGAGCCTGTCGCGGTCTGAGTACCATCCATACATGTACTTTGATGCTCTCGAATTCCTCGAGGACGAGCGCGCCGCGTGGCGCCCATACGAGGTCTTGCTCCAGCTCGCCGACGCGGACCTGGGGGTAGCCCTGGATGGCGCCCACGGCTGGTCCGGCCGGGACCTGATGGCCCATCTCACCCACTGGCAGGAGGTTGCCCTCACGGTGGCGACGGAGCTCGCCTTGCGCGAGACGAGCCCGGCGAAGGTGGCGGCGGACGAAGAGTGGGACGCGCGGGGCGACGAACTGAATGAGGAGATCCGGATCGCCGCCCGGGAACTGCCGCTGGACGAGGTCCGGGCGCGCTTCCGATCAATCCCGGGCGAGCTGCGCGGATATCTCACGGTCGTCCCCGAGACGCGCTGGCTCAAGAATACGGAGTATGAGAACTTCTTCCTGGCTGAGACGACCGATCACTATGAAGCGCATCTGGCCGACCTCGCCGCAGTCCTTGCGGCCGCTGCACCAACGTCGCACTGATCGCGCGGGCCGCAGGCCGGTGCCGTGAGCGCGTGCCCCGGGCCCGGGACCGGTTCAGCCGCCGGTGGGCTCGACCGGAACGGCCGGCGTGGCCGGCGTGGCCGGCTTGCTGAAGTCGGCCAGGCTGAATTGCTGCTCGAGCTGCTCCATCGGCTTGAAGCCGACGACGCCCATTGGCTGCTGCCCGGGGCGGAAGAACGCGATCGTCGGAATGCTCATGATCCCGTACTTCTGGGACAGGCTGGGGTTGGCATCAACGTCAACCTTGACCACGTCCACGGCGCCGTCGTACTTGGCGGCTAGCTTCTCCATCTCCGGCGCCACCATCTTGCACGGCCCGCACCAGGTGGCCCAGAAGTCCACGAGGACGGGCCGCTCGTTCTTGATCACCATTTCGTCGAATGTTGCGTCGGTGACTGCCTTGATCTCGGCCATCTGGCCCGATCCTTTCTCCCGCCTAGCGGGCAATCGTCTGGATGAGACGGTAGGCCTCGAGGACCCGAGGATCGGCGAGGCGGTAATAGACGGTGCTGCCCTCGCGACGGGAGCTGACCAGCCCCGCGCTACGAAGGACCGCAAGGTGCTGACTCATGTTCGGAACCTGGCAACCAACCTGGCCGGACAGCTCGCCGACCGAGAGCTCGCCGCCGGCGAGGCACTCGAGTACGCACAGTCGCTTAGGGTCGGCCAAGGCTCGACCGACCGCCGCAAAGCGCGAGCGTTCGCTGTCGGACGATGGCTGGGTCTGCAACATACCGTCACGATACCATTGAGTTGCGCAACTGCGCAAGTATCCTGGCGCGCCCAATATCCGGCTCCTGCCGGCGTGACGCCATGCCCGGCCATCGCCTGACATACTCCGCGGCATGCCCGAACATATCGTCAGCCTCGCCCAGATTCACGAAGCCCGGCCGTTCGTGGCCAGCCGCGTCCATCGAACGCCGCTGCTCAGCTCGGCCACTGCCGCTGCGTTCATCGAGAGGGCAACGGGCACGAAGGTGGCGGACGGACGCGTCTTCGTGAAGGCCGAGCACCTTCAGAAGTCCGGGTCATTCAAGCCCCGAGGGGCGACCTGGAAGATCGCCTCCCTGACGCCCGAGGAACGCACCCGGGGAATCATCACGTTTTCGGCGGGCAACGCGGCGCAGGGCTTTGCCTGGGCAGGACATGCTGCGGGCGTGCCGATAACCGTCGTGATGCCGGCAGGCGCCGTCCCATCGAAGGTCGCAGCCTGTCGTGGTTACGGTGCGGAGGTCGTGCTCCATGGTGCCCACGTCGGTGAGGCGTTGCTCGAGATGGCTCGAATCCGGGACGCGCACGGCCTGACGTATTGCCACCCGTTCGACGATCCACGGGTGATCGCCGGGTTCGGTTCGATCGGGCTGGAGATCCTCGAGGACCTGCCTGAGGTCGATATCGTGGTGGTAGGGGTTGGGGGCGGGGGCCTCATCTCCGGCGTCGCAGCGGCACTCAAGGAGTCCCGGCCGGGCGTCCGCGTCTACGGCGTCGAACCCGAGCGTTCGAATGCTGTCTCGATCGCGCTCGAGCGCGGCGAGGTCGTGCAGATCGAGCCCGTGAGCGTCGCCGACGGCCTCGGCGCCCCGTTCGCCGGGCAGTGGACACTGGCGATGGCCCGGCACTACCTCGATGGGATCGTCCTCCTCGACGACCCCACGATCCTCTCCGGAATGCGGTTCGCGGCCGAACGGATGAAGCAGGTCCTCGAGCCAGCCGGTGCAGCGGCTCTGGCGGCCCTCCTGGCCGGGCGGATTCCGCTCAAGGCCGGAGATCGGGTCGCGGTCGTCGCCTCGGGCGGCAACGTCGAGGTGAGCCGGATCGGCGAGTTGTTCGCGGCAGCTGGTCCGTTGGCGGGGGGAGTGGGCATGCCGGGAGCTGCGCGAGGCTAGCTCCGATGCCGGCGCGGTGACGGATCGGTCGAATGGTCCTTCCGAGGCGACAAATCGATCGAATCCGGACCAACGGCGCATAGGCAAATCTGACGCCTCGCAAACATATCCCAGCACGTGCAGGGCGCGGGATGAATTCGAGTCCGGCCTCTCCACCAACCATCTGACGAAGGCCTCGACTTGCCCTGCGTCGGGTCGAATCTCGCCGAATTTGCACCGTTTGTCGCTCTGGACGCACCAAAGGACAAGCCGACCGTGCCGACCGTGGAGCCAGGCCCGAGGCGGCCTTCGCTGCCGGTGCCCGCCGACTCCCCGTGACCTAGTCGAAGCCGAGCTCGTCGAGGCGGTCGTCGTCGATGCCGAGGTGATGGGCCAGCTCGTGGACAACCGTCCGCTGGACCTCGACCGCCAGACGCGCGGGATCCGGAAAGTCGGCTTCGAGCGGTAGCCGGAACAGGCTGATCTTGTTCGGAACGATCGCGAGGTCGGCGCCCCAGGCGGTTCGTGGCACGCCTTGGTACAGGCCGTAGAGCTCGCCACCGGGGCGAACCCTCCCGGCCTCGAGCTGTTCGTCGGAAGCTTCGTCCTCGATTACGATCGCCACCTGGCGCAGAGCTGGTCGGAACGGCTCTGGGATCCCGGCCAGTGCCCGCTCCACCAGGACTTCGAATGAGGGCGGTCGACTGCCGGCCGGCAGGAACTGGGGCAGGGCGCTCGACAGAAAGTGGGTCGCCCGGCTTCCCCGGCGTCGCTTCGGCATCAGGCCCGTATCCTACGGCTGGTGGATCCGAATTCCGGCCGGCTCGAGCCCGAGGGTTTCCTCGTCGAGATTGTCCCAGGGGAGCGGATCCATTTCCTCGACTGGGGCGGGCCCAAGGCGGGCAATGCGGATGGCGTGCCGGTCCTGCTCATCCATGGTTTGAGCTCGACGGCCTGGGCCTGGACGCCAGTCGCCCGTCGCCTCCGAGAGACCGTCCGAACCGTGGCGATCGACCTGCGTGGCCACGGCCTGTCCGATGCCCCAACCTCCGGCTACACCGCCGGACAGCTCGGCGAAGACGTGGTGGCGGTGGCCGAAGGAGCCGGCATGTTGCCGGAATCGGCGTCGCGGGTGGTCCTGGCGGGGCACGGCTACGGGGGGATCGTCGCCGCCTGGGCGGCTGAGCGGCTCGGCGAACGGTGCGCCGGCCTCATCATGGTTGACGGAGGCTGGCAGAACCTCGCCGCGGAGACGGGAATGACACCGGAAGAGTGGCTGCGGGAGCTCGAAGAGCCGCCCGGGATCTTCAGCTCGATGGCCGCCTATCTCGCCGATCGGCGCGACTTCGACCCGGCGACCTGGGGTGCGGACCAGGAGCAGGCGGCGCGCAGCACGGTCGTCGAGGTGCCGGCCGGCAAGGTCGTCCCCGCCGTCCGTCCGCACGCCCTCGCCGGCTCGGTCGAGGCGATCTTTGCCTACGACCCCCTTGGCACTCTGCTGAATGTCGCAGCGCCGATCGTGGCCATCGTGGCCGGCGGCGAGGAGGCGGCCGGCAAGCGGGCGGCATTGGCCGAGGTGGATGAAGCCAGGCGCCGCGCCCAATTCACGGGGATCCGGGTGATAGACGTGGGCAGCGTGGGCCACAACGTGATGCGCTATCGCCCGGCCGAGGTGAGCGCCGTGATCCTGGCTGCCGCCCAAAGCTGACTCCCGCGGAACCGCCCGGACGTTCAGCGCGTCATCTGCCTGAGCCGATCCTCCGGATCCGGCGACAGGGGAGGTTCGAATGGTCGCTCGATCAGCGGCTCGCAGGCGAGCTGTCGCATCGCTTGGCGCCGCGGCCGTCATCCTGGCGCTGGCGGCCTGTTCCGGGAGTGCCGGTGCCGCGCCGGATCAGGCGGCAAACGTGGCAGCCGCAGGGTCGACCGCCGCGCCTGCCGCTGCCCTCGGATCGAACTCCGACAACACAGCCGGCGGTGCAACCACGGGACCCACCGATCCGATTGCGTTGAGTGCCCCGGACACGTTCATCGTCCGAACCGGCTCGATCTCCATCGAAGTCCCCAAGATCGAGCCGGCATTGCTCCAGGTGCGGACCGCGATTGCTGGCCTGGGCGGCTACGTGAGTGATTCGAACCAGTCCAACCAGGGCGACCAGCAGATGGCATCGGTGACCTACCGCATCCCGGTTCCGCGCTGGCAGGACGCCCTCGATGCGATCCAGGCGATCGCTACGAAGGTCGACGCGGCCAAGTCGAATGCGGTCGAGGTGACCGGCCAAGTCCTTGATCTGGGGGCCCGGATCGACAACCTCCAGACGACCGAGGCCGCCCTCCAGGCAATCATGGCCCGGGCAACCAAGATCACCGACGTCCTCCAGGTCGAGTCGCAGCTGAGCGACGTTCAGGGCCAGATCGAGGAGCTCAGCACGCAGCAGGCACACCTCAAGGACCAGGCCTCGCTGGCCACGCTGACGGTCGAGTTCGCCCTCCCGCCGACTCCCGAGACGATCCAGACCTCGCGCGGCTGGGATCCCGGCGCCCAGCTCGACCAGGCCAGCTCGGCGCTGCTCGGCATCGGCCAGGCGCTTGCCTCGGCCGGGATCTGGCTCGTTGTGGTGGGCCTCCCGATCGGGTTCGTCCTCCTGATCCTGCTCGGCCTGGTGATCTTCATCGGTCGGCGGATGCGCCGGTCGGGCCCGCCGGCCCAGGTGATGCTGCCGCCGGCGGGTGGCTGACGACCGGGGGTTGGGGATCGGGGTACGATCGCGGCCCACATTCAGGAGCCGCGATCGATGCCCACCCTGCCCGACCACGTCCGGTCAATCGTGACCGAGATCGAGACCGATATTGGTGAGTCGACCGGACTCCAGGACGAGACGCACGGTGACTCGCCGGAGACCGACGATTCGGTGCGGATCGAGCATGCCGTCCGCGACATCCTGACCGAGATCGGCGAGGACGCCGATCGGGAGGGTCTGCGTCGGACGCCCGAGCGGATCCACCGGATGTACCACGAGCTGACCGCGGGCTACCACGTTGACCCGGACCGGCTGATCAACGGCGCGGTCTTCGCGGTCGACTACAGCGAGATGGTGGTGGTAAAGGGCATCGAGTTCTACTCACTCTGCGAACATCACCTGCTGCCGTTCTTCGGTACCGCGGCGGTGGGCTATTTGCCCCGGGATCGAGTGATCGGGTTGTCGAAGATCCCGCGGATCGTCGAGATGTACGCCCGTCGACTGCAGGTCCAGGAGCGATTGACCCAGGAGGTTGCCGACTTCCTGATGAAGACGATCGACCCGCATGGGGTGGGCGTCGTGATCGAGGCGCAGCACCTGTGCATCGCCATGCGCGGCGTGCGCAAGGGCGGCGCGACCATGGTGACGAGCGCGGTCCTTGGCCAGTTCCGGCGCAGCCAACGAACGCGCGAGGAGTTCCTCGCCCACCTCGAGCGCGGGGATAACCGCTAGGCCGAGGCCGGGTTGCCCTCGCGCGCCGGGCCGACCGCGGGGTGTGGCGCCGGGCCGGCTGCGCCAAAGAAGGCCGAGGCGGAGGCCTAAACCGAGCTGCCTACCGCGTGTCCACGGTCAGGCGATTTGCGCCCCCTGACAGCTCGATCTCGTAGCCCGGGCGACCGGTCTCGAATTCCTTTGTCTCGAGCTCCGCGCGGCCGCCTCAGCGCGGCCTACAATCGGTCCATGACCGACCGGCCCATCAAGGTACTGATCGCAAAACCGGGCCTCGACGGTCACGACCGCGGCGCGAAGGTCCTCGCCCGGGGCCTTCGCGACGAGGGCTTCGAGGTGGTCTACACGGGGCTGCGCCAAACGCCCGAGATGGTTGCCACGGCCGCGCTCCAGGAAGACGTCGACATCGTCGGCCTGTCGATCCTGTCGGGCGCTCACATGACCCTGGTACCGCGGATCTGCCAGCTCCTAAAGGCGGAGGGGTTGTCGGACGTTCTGGTCACGGCCGGCGGGATCATCCCCGACGACGACGTGCCGGCGCTCAAGGCGGCCGGCGTCAGCGCGGTCTTCGGTCCCGGCACGACGATCGCCGAGGTGGCCACCTACTTCCGGGCGAACGCCCGACCGCGCGAGTAGCGTGAGCTCGCCGGCCGGCGGACCGGCCGAGACACGCTGGACTGCTCGGGCCACCGAGCTGTGCGGGGCGGCGCTGTCCGGCGACCGCCGATCGCTGGCCAAGCTCCTTACCGCGGTGGAGAACCGCACCCCAGTTGCTGAGGCCGCCCTGCGGCGACTCTACCCGCTGTCCGGCCGCGCTCACCTGGTCGGTATCACCGGGCCGCCCGGCGCCGGCAAGAGCACGCTCGTCGCCGCGCTTGTCGGCGAGCTCCGGTCGGCTGGCCGGACCGTTGCCGTTGTCGCCGTTGACCCGTCGAGTCCGATCACCGGCGGTGCGATTCTCGGCGATCGGGTCCGGATGCAGGCGTACGCAGGCGATCGTGACGTGTTCATCCGCTCGATGGCGGCGCGCGGCCATGCCGGCGGCCTCGCGTCGACGACCGGGGCGGCCTGTTCCGTGCTCGATGCTGTTGGCTTCGAGATCGTCATGATCGAGACCGTGGGCACGGGTCAGAGCGAGGTTGAGGTCGCGGCCGCTGCCGACACCACCGTTGTCCTCGAGGCACCCGAGATGGGTGACGAGGTCCAGGCGATCAAGGCCGGCCTGCTCGAGGTGGCCGACCTGGTAGTCGTCAACAAGGGCGACCGGCCGGGCGCGCAGCGGACCGCGAGTCAGCTTCGGGCGATGCTCGCTGGTCGCCGCGGGCAGCCCGGGCCGGCGGTCCTGATCACGACCGCAGCAACCGGTGCCGGCGTGCCCGAACTGCTGGCCGCAATCGACGCGCGCCGAGCCCAAGGTGCGCTTGACGACGATGGCGCTACTCGCCTGGCCCGAGCCGAGGCCGAGGTCCGGGGCGCGTTGGCCGACCGGATCGGACGCAGCCTGGAGGACGCCGCAATGGCCGTGGCAAGCGAGGCAGCCGTTCGGGCTGTGGCCGCCCACGAAGTCGATCCGTACACCGCCGCTGACGAGCTGCTGGCCGGGCTGATCGGTTCAGGACGGAAGGACAGCAAATGACGATCGATCGAGTGTTCGTGGCCGGGGCCGGCCTGATGGGGCACGGGATCGCGCAGGTCTACGCCGTCATTGGCAAGCAGGTGACGCTGTACGAGCCGGATTTGGCTCGAGCCGTCGCTGGCCGCGAGCGGATCGCTGGGAACCTCGAGCGAGCTGTGGCGAAGGGCCAGCTCGATGCAGCGGCGCGCGACGAGACCCTGGCCCGGGTTCGCTCGACCAATCGCTTGGCGGACGTGTCTGACGCCGGGCTCGTGATCGAAGCGGTCTTCGAGGATCTCGGGGTCAAGCTGGCACTCTGGTCAGAGCTCGACCAGCACGCCCCCTCCGCTGCGGTCTTCGCCTCGAATACGAGCTCGATCGCAATCGCCGATCTGGCGGCCGCTGTTAGCGAGGCTCGCCGGCCGCAATTCGTCGGGCTGCATTTCTTCAGCCCGGTGCCGGTGATGCGCCTGGTCGAACTGATCCGCAGCGTGGACACGGATGACGCGACCGAAGCCGCAATCCGGGCGCTCGTGGCCGAGCTCGAAGCCCACGGTCGCGAACGCGACGGAGCCAAGCCCTGGGTGATGATCGTGTCGGCCGATCGGCCGGGCTTCATCGTGAACCGGATCCTCATGCCGTTCCTGGCCGAAGCGATGCGGGCCCTCGCGGAAGGGCTGGGCTCAGCCGACGATATCGACACCGGCGCGAAGCGGGGTTTGAACCATCCGATGGGCCCGCTCGAGCTGGCCGACTTCATCGGCCTCGACGTTTGCCTGGGAGTCATGCGGGTGCTCCACACGGGGCTGGGCGACGAGCGCTTCGCGCCGCCGCGGTTGCTCGAGGAGCTAGTCGCCGCCGGCCACCTCGGCCAGAAGAGCAGCCGCGGGTTTCACACCTACCCGCGCTGAGCGCCCGGATTGTCGCAACGCTTCTCGCGGAGCTTGGCCGTCGCCCGGCCGCTCCGGCCTCGCAACCCTGTGCTTGGGCGGCAGAACATCGGCACGATATCGCGCGGAGCCTCGCTTCGTTTGGCGACCGGTCGGTTGGATGGGTGCCCGAGTATCCTGCCCAGATGGATCCTGTCGTTGCCGAAGCCCGAACATTTCAGCTGTTCATCGCCGGGGAGTGGGTCGACTCTGGTGGCGGCCGGACGTTTGAGAGCCGCAATCCGGCCGACACGCGCGACCTGATCGGTCACTTCCAGGCCGGCACGGCCGCCGACGTGGCCCGGGCGATCCGCTCGGCAGAGACCGCTGGCCTCAGGTGGCGCCGGACCCCGGCCCCCAAGCGGGGCGAGATCCTGTACCGCTTCGGGGCGCTCTTGGCGGAGCACAAGGAGCGTCTCGCCCGGGCAATGACCCGCGAGATGGGCAAGGTCCTGACCGAGGCCCGCGGTGACGTCCAGGAGGGGATCGACATCGCCTTCCTGATGGCCGGCGAGGGTCGCCGCCTGTTCGGCGATACCACGCCATCCGAGCTTCCCGACAAGTGGGCGATGTCGATCCGCGAGCCGATCGGCGTTGCCGGGATCATCACACCCTGGAACTTCCCGATGGCGATCCCGTGCTGGAAGATGATGCCGGCCCTGGTCAGCGGCAACACGGTCGTGTTCAAGCCATCGAGCGACACACCCCACTGCGCGACGCTGCTCGTCGAGCTGATGGCCGCGGCGGGCTTTCCTGCCGGCACCGTCAACCTCGTGACCGGACCGGGCGCCGAGGTCGGCGATGCGATCGTGAGCAGCCCCGATGTCCCGGTGATCAGCTTTACCGGCAACACCGAAACCGGCCGCCGGCTGGCGACCCAGGCGGCAACCCGGCTCAAGCGGGTGAGCCTCGAATTGGGCGGCAAGAACGGGATCGTGGTCCTGGCCGACGCCGATCTGGACCTCGCCACCGACGGCATCCTGTGGTCCGCCTTTGGAACGACCGGCCAGCGCTGCACCGCGGCCAGCCGGGTGATCGCCGAGCGGACGGTCGTTGATCCGCTGCTCGAGCGCCTCGAGCGCCGGGCGAAAGCCCTTCGCCTTGGCTCGGGCCTTGACTCGGGCACGGACGTTGGTCCGCTTGTCAACGCGGGAGCCTTGTCGAAGGTGACTGGCTACATCGAGGTTGGTCGTCGGGAGGGCGAGCTCGTTACCGGCGGCCGGCGTGGGAGTAGTGCCGGCCTCGAGCACGGCCATTTCTTCGAGCCGACCATCTTCGCCGGTGTGGCCCCGATGGACCGGATCGCCCAGGAGGAGATTTTCGGCCCTGTCCTGTCGGTCATTCCGGTCGACGACTACCAGGGCGCTGTAACGGCGCTCAACCAGGTTCGATATGGGCTTTCGTCGTCGATCTTCACCCGCGACGCGAACACCGCCTTCCGGGCGATGCGCGACTTCGAGACGGGCATCGTCTACATCAACGCGGGGACCATCGGGGCCGAGACCCACCTGCCGTTCGGCGGCACAAAGGAGACCGGCAATGGCCACCGCGAAGCCGGCCACGCCGCGCTCGACACATACACCGAATGGAAGTCGATCTATGTCGACTTCTCAGGTCATCTGCAGCGCGCTCAGATAGACAACCAGCCCGGCTGAGCGTCGGCATGGCGACGTTCGACGACGTTCGCCGGCTCGCGCTCGCCCAGCCCGAGGCGACCGAGGTCCTGACCTGGGAGACGGACGTGACGTTTCGCGTCCGCAACAAGATCTTCGCGATGGGTGGCGACTGTGCCAGCGCACGGTGGTGACCCGCGCATCCACTGAAGTCCCCGCTGAGCCGTGGTTACGTCGCCGTGACGAAGCCTACGATCGCGTCGACGAGGCCGTCGGCAAGCGCGTGGTCGTCGTCGGCATAGCCCGCGACGATCTCGCTCTGGCTGATCGTCGACGGCGCCCGCGGCTCCCGCTTGTACACATGATTGGCGTTGGCGATCGTCACCCGCGTCTTGTCCTTCGCGTCGCACGCCAAGGCCGCGAAGATCTTGTCCNNTGTCCGCATCGGACCCGGGCACCTGGGCGTCGTTGGCAGCCGAGACCACGAGGGCGCGACCGCGGTAGGCGTGCAGCGCCGCGAGCGGGTCCGCGAAGATCAATTCGCGCGCGACCCTCTGTTGCAGCGGGGAGTGCGTCACTTGCCACAACAAGCCCGCGGCCTCGGGAAGATCGGACAGATCGGGCGCCGGTGCGTCGGGCTTCAGTATCGCGGTGCGAAAGTCCCCGAGCGCGTTGTCCACGACCGCCGCATCGCTCCCCGCTTTGATGCGCATCGCACGGATCTGTTCGATTGTCGTGTCGAGGATCGAACGCGCCGGCCCGGACAGGCTGATGAAGCCGCCGAAGTGCAGGTCAGCCTGCTTCGCGATGGCCGCCGATGAGGCGTGGATCGATCCTTCGCTGTGGCCGAGAAGAAAGATCTTGGCGCACCGGTCCCGACTCGCGAGCTCGTCGAACTCGGCGGCGGCTTCGTCGATGTAATGGGCGAGTGACAACACGTCGAGCATCTTCAGATCCGCCGGCGCATTGCTCTTCGGCATGTTGACCCCGGAGCCGACCTTGTCGAAGCGGATCGATCCGACACCGCGCGTTTGCAACGCGAGCGCGAGCTGTGCGCCGCTGCCGTTGTTGCCAGGTAGGAGCGGCGACGTCCAGTCGCGGTCGGTCGGCCCGCTCCCGGCGAAGAACACGACGCACGGCGCTGCCCCGTCGCTCGCCGGCAAAGAAAGCGTCGACGGCAACGTGTAGCCGGGCCGGCTGATGACGATGTCCTCGTTCACCGCGGCGTGTTTCATTGCTGGTCCCGCGAGACAGCCCGGCCGAGACACGACGCAAACAGCATGGTGATGACCTTACATCAGGCCGCGCGAAGGACGAGACCCGCTAGATCGCCACCAAGGCCCGAATGAGCGGTGCGGCGGAAATGGCGCACGATCCATCCGCTCATCGGTCCCCACTGGCCTCAGCTTCGAATGCAACTCGACCGCGAGGTCATCCTTTTCGCAATGTTCGCGGCGGTTCCGCGGTCGGCAACCCACGATGAGTGATTGGTGTCGGTGGCCGCAGCCCAGGCCGTGAAGCGATCTACCCTCATGACTTGGTGCCGGTAATGAGCCGCTCGCGGTGACATCGTCGACGGCGAGGCGGGCGCCGAACTGTTTCGATAGACGGCTCACCGAGAGCGCCGGGCCGCGGCTGTCGCGATCAGCCGACACGGGCACATCCCAGGGGCTCATCGCAAGTCGTGTTCCGCGGCTGTGTGTTCGGGCGGCGGGCGGTCACCGCCGTAGAGTAGATCGCTTGGTTGTCACGACGAGTGCGTCATCGTGACCGGTGTTAGGTTTGGGTGCCCGAGTCCGGCGTCCGTGGGACCTTGCGCGAAGATGACAGACTTCGACAGCCAGCAGGTTTCCGGGCGACGGTCAACGACTGATGGCGGTCGCCAGCGAAACCATCGCTGGTGCCAAAGCTGCAGGCGCGTTGCATGGCATTCCTACGGCCCGTGCGCCTCCCCGACAGTGGCCTCGTGGGCGGCACAGAGTCGTCCATCTCGGATCGTCAGTGGGCCAGGGCGCCGATCACCAGTAGCGGTATTCCCAGCACGAGCAGCACGACTGCGGCCAGGAGCTCGCCTGTCGGCGGCAGGCGCCCCGATACAGCCCCGCGTCTCACGAGGAAGTAGTGAGCCAACGCAATGATCCCAGTGACAGTCAGGATGATGCCCGGTCGCAACTCCCCGCCCATCGTTACCTGTCTCCCTTCTGTGCTCGGCGTCCGGTGTTCTCCGACTTCAACGCCGTGTCGGAGCAGATGAAGGCCGCATCGTCCGTGCTACCTCAGCAGGATGATGAAGAGGCCCGCCACCACGAGCAGGCCGTACCCAGCGATCGCCACGGGCCAACGGTGCCCGACCCGGCCGACCACGATGAAGAGCGCGGCGACGAGGGCGAGGATCAGCGGTAGTTGCGGCATTCCTCAAATTCTCCCGCTCGGCGGATAGAAGTACACGCACATGGCCTCCTATTTCCCGCTGAGCGCGTCCCGGAGGCGCACCGGAGCCCCGAGGCGCAGGACCGAATTGCTGTAGATCCGGCCGGCAAGCCGGATCAGTCCACCAATGCTGACGAGGATCAGCCCGACTGCGAGGCCCACCTGCCAGGCGGGGACGTCGCTGCCCGCCATGCGGACCGACATCAGGGTCGGCGCAAACGGCGGCAGGAGCGAGAGGACCGTGGCCAGGGGGCCCGAGAGATTGCCGATGCTGACATACACCGCGACGTAGCCGACGATCAGGAAGACCTGGATCGGAGCGGTGGCGCCCTGCACTTCCTCCGAGCGCGAGACCGTGGACGCCACGGCGGCATAGGCCGTGGCGTAGAGCAGGAACCCGAGCGTGAACCACATGAGGTAGCCCAGGATCGAAATGAACGTGAAGGTCGGGATCGACACGACGTTCGTCACGCTGACCAGGACGAGTGCGACGGCCGCGATGATCGAGAGCTGCAGGAGGCCGACCAGTCCGATCCCGATGATCTTGCCAGCCAGCAACCGGCTGGGCGGGACCGTCGCGAGCAGGATCTCGATGATCCGGGTGGCCTTCTCCTCGACCACACCCTGGGCCACGAAGGTCCCATAAAGACCGAGGGCCACGTAGAGGGCGATGCCGACGACGAGGGCGGAGATCGCCTGCGGCGTGCGCTGCGGGTTGGCCGGCTGGAGGGCCTCGACCTGGAAGTGGGCACCACCAATCGCCGTGGCCACCGCCGCCGGTTGCAGGCCGGCCGCGATGAGTCGGGCGTCGACCACGGCACCGTTGAGGGCGGTCGCGACGAGCGCCGGAACGGTCGTCTTGACCACCACGCCTGGATCCGTCGGCGATCCGGTCACGAGCACGTCGAGCGTGCCCGCTGTCACCTGTGCGCGGCCCGAGGTGTCATCGGTAACGTCGCTGACCGTGACCTCCGCCCCCGAGGCCGTGGCTGAAGCCCTGAACGCCTGTTCGAGCGTCTGCGTTGCGCTCTCGAAACCCACGCGCACGGGAGTCGTCTTGCCGAGCAGGAGCGTGGCGGCACCGATGCCGACCACGATGAGGGCGACCATCGCCACGGTCCCAAGCCTGAAGACCCGCGAGCGCAAGCGAATGAGGATCTCGCGCCGGGCGACGAGGAAGATGACCGGCCGGCTGCCGGCGTTGTCGCTCACGATGCGTCCTCCTGCAGAACCGTCCGGAAGATGTCACCGAGGCTTGGCTCAACGCGGTGGAACTCGCGCACGGGACCGGTCGCGAGGGCCGCCTGGAGGAGCGCCTGATCGTCGGCCCCCGGGGCGATCTCGAACAGCAGCCCCGAGCCGTTACGGGAGACGAGCGTCGTGCCCGGGATGCCCTCACCCCAGCGGGCGGCCGCGTTCGGCACGTCGACGAGCCGACGTTGGGCGGCTCCCGTGCGCAGCTCGGCTACGCTGCCATGGGCCACGACCTTGCCGCGATTGACGATTGCGACGCGGTCGCAGATCCGCTCGACGAGTTCGAGCTCGTGGCTCGAGAAGATGACCGGCAATCCCGCGTCGGCCCGCTCGCGCAGAACCGCGCTCATGACGTCGACCGCGACCGGATCGAGACTGGAGAACGGCTCGTCGAGCACGAGCATGATCGGATCGAACACGAGCGCGGCGGCGAGCTGGACGCGCTGCTGGTTGCCCATGCTCAGGCTCTGGACATCATCCTGGGCACGGTCCACGAGGCCGAACCGCTCGAGCCAGGTACGCGCGGCCGCCCTGGCCGGTGCCGGGCCCATGCCGTGCAGTTCGCCCAAGTACGCGAGCTGTTCGGCGAGGCGCATCTTTGGATAGAGGCCGCGCTCCTCGGGCATGTAGCCGATCTGGCGGCGAGCCTCGGCGGTCAGCGGAGTCTCATCGAATGAGACCTCGCCCTCGTCCGCCGCCAGCACGCCGAGCACGATCCGCATCGTGGTCGTCTTGCCTGAGCCGTTGCGCCCGACGAAACCGAAGACCTCGCCGGCCGGGACTTCGAGGCTCATCCCGTCGAGGGCGACGACATCACCGTAGCGCTTCGAGATGCCGTCGATCTCGAGGGCGCGCTTGACGCTCACCACGTCACCGTCATCGTGTCATCTTGAGCGCCGATCCGTGACGCTGGCAGCGTACGCGGCATACCGGGCTGCCCATTCAGGTCCCTGTCCGTCGCGTTGGCTTGGCCCGCCGCCGTACGAGCCACTCCCCACGGAGGGTCCCGCCGCGACGGAGGGTGATGCATCGCGGATCCCGGGTTTTGGGGAGGATCACCAGCTTGCTCATCTCGCTCCTGTGTCCGCCAAGGGTAGCGGCCTCCGAAGAACCTGCCTTCCTATCCTCGGTCGGTCACCCTTCCTCAGGCAAGCGGCACGGCGGCCGGCGCGGCAATCCGCATATGTCGGAGCGCCGTCGGTGCCCTGAGGTACTGCCAAGAAGGTGTACGTCGACTTCTCGGGCCGGCTCCAGCGCGCCCAGATCGACAACCAACCGGGTTGAGCCAGCCGTCGGAGGGGTCGCCCGGCGGACCGATAGGGTATTCTTCGCCGGGGCCGGTAGCTCAACGGCAGAGCAGCTGACTCTTAATCAGCTTGTTGAGAGTTCGAATCTCTCCCGGCTCACCAATCTACCACGCATAATCCTTGATCCCGGTCACACCCCTGGCCTAGCGCTGCGAGCGGGCGTCTGGCGAACGGGTGCGGCTGCATCTCGTTCGAGAGTCAGCAGCGACCCGAGGTGGTCCAGGTCGTGGGTCGCTGCCACCACTAGCAGGCCGGCGACATCGAGCGTACCCATGGTCGCGTGGTTGCCGGACCGCCGCCAGGCCGCGTCGTCGAGCGCCCTGGCCTGGGCCAGCGTCTCCGCCCGCGCCGTGGCGAACCGGTGCGACGTCTCCGCCATCGTCTCGCCTGGCCGCATCCTGGCTGGTCCGGGCTCAGCCCAGGTCCATTCCGGCTCGACGGTGCTGGTCAGATCGAGCAGGCGTTGCTGGAAGACTTCGACCTCGACAGCCACCAGGTGCAGGACCATCTCTTGGGCCGTCCAGCCCCCAGCGATCGGGACGGCCTTGGCGGTGGTTGCCGCGGCCACGCCGATCCGCCGCTGGCCGTCGGCGAGCCGCCGGAGCAGGGCCCTGCGCCGGCGCCAATCGGAGTCAAGGTTCACGACACCAAACCGGGCTGTCCTACTGTCGTCCCGGGCGCAGGCGGCGCTTTCCGGCGAGCACCCCGGGCCGCTCGAGGAAGTCAATCCAGCGCTCGGGCCGATCGAGCTCAACCGCGAGGTGTCGGGCAAACGGGGGACCAGCTGATCGGAGGCTGGCCCCGGCATCGCCAAGGATCGCCAGCAAGCGCGACTCCGCGAACACCCGAACACCCTCGATGCTGGCCATCTCAAAGTATCCCGGATCCGATGGCATCGCCCGGAAGTCGCAGGTCAGATCGCCGATCATTACACTGCATCGTTGGCTCGCGAAGTAGTCAATGACGAGCGCGCGGCCGTTGGCGAGCCTCGCCAGCGAGCCTCGAAGCGTCGGTTCGACGCCAAGGCTGATCTGTGAGCTGGGAACAACGATCCCGGATGCGAGAGTCATTGGAAACCCAGCATCTCACGTCCTTCAAGGTCGTGGCCTGCCAGGGCCTCCGGGTGCCTGAAGCTTTTGCCCGCGGCTTACGGAGTCGCGCACGACAGCAGGTGGGCTGCCTGCTTCAGTTGAAGGACGCGCAGTGCCGCGTCGTTCACCAACGTCCGGAAGCCCGGGTCCGTGCTCGTGCGGGCGGTGATCGCGACGGCCATCGCGAGGGCTGGCTGGAGCGTCTTCGAGATGATCATGTTGCCGCCTGCCGAGATGAACTCGACGGCGCGAGTCGCGGGCGGAATGTCGGCGACCGCGGCCGGAGGTTGTCGAGGACCACCGAGGAGAAGGCGGCCAGGTGGCTCGGGTCGATCTTGGTGTAGGTGGCCAGGGCGACCATGACGAACGGGACGTTCGCGCCGATGACGTCCCGAAACGCGCCGAGGTTCTGGTCGTTCGACGTGGTCACCGTGTCGACCACCCCGGCCGCGAAGTCGGTGTTGCCTACGACCCGGCCGAGCCCCGGGAAGTGCTTGGCGACGGTCAGGATGCCGGCCTTGGTCATGCCTCGAACGAACGCAGCGGCGTGACTGCCCACGGTCGCCGGATCGTGGCCAAACTCGCGCTGGAGGACTCCGATCGGCTGATTCTGGGCGTCGGTCCCTGGTGGCACCACGTCCGAAACCGGCGCGAAATTCAGGTTGATCCCCGCGGCCTGGAGCTGGCCGCCCCACCTGGCGGCGTCCGCCTCGAGCGAGGACGGTGAGATTAACCCCTGAGCGAGTGCCCTCGGGATCGTCGAAAACCCCGGTCCGTTCAACGCCTGGACCAGGCCGCCCTCCTGGTTCGCGGCGACGAAGAAGCCAACCTCGGTGGTGCCCGAGACAGCGGCCGTGGCAGCCGCGATGGCCTGGACCGCGTCGGACACGGAGCGGATCCCGGAGACGCCGGCCTCGCTCGTTTCGGTGAACCAGACCGAGCCGAAATGGTCCGTCTCGATTGCGGCGAGTTCGTCGGGACCCAGTTGACCCCCGCTGAGTCCGATCAGGAAGAGCTGGCCGACCCGCTGGCCTTCGTTCATCGAGTCAAGGGTTCGGGCCGCGCAGGTCTCAACGGCACTCGAGGTGGCGCCCGCCGTGGCGGCCGCTGCGGCGCTGCTCGCGGACGCTGGCATCAGGGACTCGACTGCTGGCAGGGGGCTGACCGGGGCGGCACATGCCGCCGACAGCAGGGTAAGGCCGACGAAGATCGCGAGCCGGGCCGGCAAGATCGTCACATGCTCCGGGACGAGCGAGACCGACGGTTTGTCTCGCTGGCGGTCGGTTGGCATCGCCCTTCCAGAGCGACCGTCAGATGTGGATGCCGATCTCCATCGCGATGAACATGAAGGCGTAGAAGAACGCGAACAGGATAATGCCGTCCAGTCGACTCTCCCCCTCGCCCGGGGATCTGATCTCGCGAATCGCCTGGCTCAGGAGTCGCTCGCGCGTCTTCCGGTTCCGGGTGAGGATCATCGCGCCCAGCGCGAACGGCGTGAGGATCAGGAAGCCAATCAGGACGACGACAATCAGGGGCATGGGCTCTCAGCAGGGCGGAATCCGGAGCCGATCGTAGCCGATCGAGGACATCTGGAAGGTCCGGCAGCGCGGCTGATTCAGAGCCGCGCCTCGACTCGCGACGACGATCTCACGCCGGCGATTCGGGACCGAGCGTCTCGCCCTGGCTCGCGGTGATCGCCTCAGCCTGTTCGGCCGCGATGGCAACGGCCTCGTCCAGCGGGATATCAGGATCAGCCGCCCGGACCTCGGCCACGGCGTCCTCCAGGTTGATCCCTTCGACCTCGTCCACGGCCCGCCGATTGACGGCGTAGCGCGCCAGCAGATTGAGCACGGCCACGAACGGGATGCCAAAGAGGGCGCCCCACAGGCCGGCGACCTGGGCCCCGACGAGGAGGGCGAGCAGGACCAGGATTGGATGGAGGCCGGCGCTTTCCTTCATCAGCCGTGGTTGAATGACGTTGACGAGCAACGTCTGTACGACGAGCAGGATGACCACCACCGGGATGGCCACCTCGGGCCGGAACGCGACGGCCACGAGCAACGGCGGCAGCAGCGCGAGCGGTGGGCCGAAGAACGGGATGACCATCGCGATGGCCACGACCACCGTCGTCAGGAACAGGTAGGGGAGGCCGAAAACGAGCCCGACCAGGATCGTCAGGACGACCTGGACTGTCATGAGGATGACCTGCGTCCGGAGGAAGCCACCGAAGGCGCGTCCGACTGTCTGTTCGACCAGGCTGAGCTCGGCCGAGTAGCGGTTCGGTACGACCCGGCTGAGCGCGCCCAGGATCACGTCGACGTCGACCACGGCGTAGAGGGACAGGACGATGATCACGAGCAGATTGCCCAGGACGCTGAGTGTGGTGCCGGCGATCGCCTGGACCTCTTCGTTGAGCGAGGCGCTGATCGTAGTGAAAAGCTCCTGCTGGCCCTGGTCGAACGTCGCCGCCAGGTCGATCACGCTCCGGTTCAGCCCGAGTGACTTCTGCGCCCCAACCAGGAGCCCATGGATCCTGGTGGTCACCTCGTTGCTCCGGCCCAGGATGTCGGCCGCATCGTGGGCCCCGACCTGGACGATGTCGAAGATGAGCAGCGCGACCAATATCACGACCGCGACATAGACGATCGCGATGGCCTTGCCTCGGCCGATGCCGGAGCGGCGATGGATGGCGTCGGCCGCCTGGGCGACGAGGAAGGACAGGAGCCAGGCAAGAAACACGATCAGGAGGATCGAGCTGAAGCCGCCCGCGATGGTGATGATCCGATCGGTCACCGTCAGGCCGAAGAACAGGCTGGCGAGAACCAGGAAGACGGTAATCAGACGCGGCGACACGCCCGGAAGGGTGGGCCTTGGCACGGCCAGAGGATACTCGCTGCCCGTTTGCGATCCGGGGGTATCCTCGGCTCCTCCGGCCACCAGCGCCGATCCGGCCGGGCACGAGGTCTCCCATGGTTGACTCGAATGCCGCATCACCCGTCGAGTCGGCGGTCGAGTTCCCGATCAGGATCCAATCGAACCTCAAGCCGATCCTGCTGGTGTTTGGTGTCCACGACGATGGCCGGGCGCTGGTTCGCTTGGCCGACGGCTGGTTCACCGCCAGGTTCGGCCGCTTCGAGGCTCGAACTCCGTTGGCGAACATCGAGCGCTGGGACATCACCGGTCCGTACACGTCGTGGCGGGCCGTCGGCGTCCGGCGCTCGATCGGCACNNCCGGTTCGCGCAGCGCGCCTGATGAACGCTGAGCTGTATGTGACGGTCGACGACCTCGAAGGCCTGGGCGCGGCACTGACCGCCCGCGGCATCGCGGGCCAGGACCTGCGCGCGCGGGGCTAACCCCGGGGAAATGGCGCCCCGCTCGGGGGCGGCGGCTCGACCTCCACCCGGATCCGGGGCAGCCAGCGCAGGAACGGCGGCAGGTACCAGTTCCACTCACCCAGCAGGCGCATCGTGGCCGGCAGGAGGACGCACCGGATCACCGTCGCATCGACCAGGACGGCTACCGCCAGGCCCAGGCCCAGCTCCCGAATGATCACGAGGCGCAGGGTCATGAACACGGCGAAGACCACGACCATGATCGCCGCCGCGCTGGTCACGGTTCCCGCCGTGATCGACAGGCCGCGGGCGACCGCTGTCCGGGTATCGGCCCCCTGGTCCACGAACTCCTTGACCCGCGAAAGGATGAACACTTCGTAGTCCATCGACAGGCCGAACAGGACCGTGAAGATGAAGATCGGGATCCAGTTCTGGATCGCGTTGGTGGGCCGGACCCCGAGCAGGGACCCGAACCAGCCATCCTGGAAGACGAGGACAACGGCACCAGAGGCGGCCCCGGTCGAGAGCAGGTTGAGCAGGATCGCCTTGGTCGGGATGACGATCGAATGAAAGACGACCATCAGCAACAGGAACGACAGGGTCAGCACGAACAGGAAGACGCGGGCCATACCGTCGGTGTAGATCGTCGTGTTGTCGAGCGACTGCGCGGCGTCGCCCGTCACGTAGACGTGGCTATTGGGCAACCCCCGGAAGACGGCGGGGTCCAGCTGGCTCCGGACCTGGCGGACGATCTGCCAGTTCGCCGGGTCGTTCATCGAGCCCGACATCTCGACCGAGACGGAGGCCGCCGAGCCGTCCTTCGAGGCGTCGACCTGAGCCGGACCGCTCAAGCCGGGGATCGCCAGGAGCCTTGGCTCAAGGGCCAGGATCGCCGCCTTCGTGGGCCCGTCCTGGGCGCTCGTGACCACGACCTCCAGGGTCAGCAGCGTGCCCTGGGGCCAGTGGGCCTGGAGCGCCTCGACAGCCTGCACACCATCGACGCTCTCGGGGAATGTCGTCAGGTCGCTCTCTCCAAGGTGCATGTGGAGGACCGGCGACGCGAGCGCCAGGAGCACTGCCGACGCGCCATGCGCACTGATCCAGGGTCGGCTCATGACGGCGTTGGCGAGTGACGCCCACAGGCCCCGGCCCTCGCCCCGATCACGCGACAGGAACGGCACCGACAGCCGGCTCACGCTGTCGCCCAGGATGGCCAGGGTGGCCGGCACGAAGGTCAGGCTGCCGGCGATAGCCGCCATGATCACGGCGATCGTGCCCAGGGCCATCGAGTGGAAGATCTCGTCGGGCAGCATGAACAGACCGGCTAGCGAGATCATCACCGCAAGCCCGGAGAAGAACACGGCGCGGCCGGCGGTGGCACTGGCGGTCTCGATTGCCGCCAGCTTGGGCCGTCCGGCGCGGCGCTCCGAGCGGAACCGGGTGACCATGAACAGCGAATAGTCGACCGCGACCGCCAGCCCGATCAGGACGACCAGCTGGGTGGCGTACGGGCTGACCGGGCTGACAGCCTCGCTGTAGATCCCGAGCAGGCCGAAGGCGGCGAGCAGGGCAGTGATGGCCAGGAAGAGGGGCACGAAGGCGGCTACGACGGCGCCAAACGCCAGGACCAGGATGATGAACGTGGCCGGCAGGCTGATCCGCAGTGATCCGTCAAGATCCGAGTTGACCACGGTCCCGATCTGGTCGTTCGTCAGGGTGTTTGACACGGCATGGATCCCGAACCCTGGGAACTCGGCCTGGACCATTCCGATCGTCGTCCCGATCGCCTCGGCCCGGATCTCCGGGGCCGAGGCTGAACCGAGCAGCTGGGCGGTCACGATCACCCCGGTCTGGTCGGGCGCCACGAGGCCTGCGGTCGCGGGCGCCTGATATGGATCGATCACCTGGCTCAGGGCGGGGCCCGTCGTGCCGTCGACGCTGGCCGTGGCGGCATCGAGCTGCTCGACGATGGTCTCGACCGTGCTCTTGAAGGCCGGATCAGTGACTCGGCTGGTGGGGCTGGTGACGACCACGGTCAGTGTCTCGCTGGCCGTGGTCGACCCGCCTGCGTTCATCGCCCGGGTCCCCTGGCTGGCCTCCGTGTCGGATCCGCCTAGGCCTCCGGTCGCGGCGACGGCCCGGGTCCCGCCCAGGGCCAGGCTGGCCACGAAGACCCCGATCGTGAGGACGAACCACAGGCTGAAGACCGGCCAGCGATGGCGGGCGCTCCACAGCGCGACACGGACGGTCCATGGTTGGCCCGGCCGGCCGGGTGGCGTGCTGGCAGACATCGATGGAACACCTGGCTGAATGAGGGGAGGATGAGAGTGTCGCCGACCGACCGATTCATTGCCGGCGCCCGCTGCTATCGTCGGAATCGTGCCAGACCCTGAACCGGGCCGCTCCTATCGAACCCTCCTCCGGGTTCCCTCGATCGGCCGAGTCCTGCTCGGCATGCAGATCGCCCGGATTGCCCAGTCGATGGTCAACGTGGCGATGGTCCTGTTCACGTTGACGGTCTACGGCTCGGCACCGCTGGCCGGTTTGGTGGGAGTGGCCCTGGCCCTGCCCGGGATCTTGTTCTCACCAGTCGCGGGCGCCTTGTTGGATCGCCATGGCCGGATGCGCCTGGTGCTCATTGACTACTCGCTCGCCGCGGCATCACTGGGCCTGATCGCATGCCTGGCCAGCATCGACCGCCTGCCGGCGTGGTTGCTTCTGTCGATTGCCGCAGTCTCTTCCCTGACCTCGCCGCTCAGCACAGCCGGTCTACGGAGCCTGTTCCCGGTTCTCGTCCCCAAACCGTTGTGGGAACGGGTGAACGCCGCAGATTCGGTTGGCTACGTCCTGGCCACCGTCGTCGGACCGCCGCTTGCCGGAGTGATCGTCCAGGTCTGGGGTCCGGCCCCGGCCCTCGCCTTCATTGGCGCGGTCTTCGTCGCCGCCGCGGTCGTGATGGCGGGCCTGCCCGAACCTCAGCTCGGTTCGATGTCGACCGGGGGGCTGCTTCAGGCAGCCCGGGCTGGCCTAGCCTATACGTGGCACAACCGGACGCTGCGCGGCCTGGGCCTGTCGTTCAGCGTCCTGAACATCGTGTGGGGCGTCAATGCCATCGTGATTCCACTGCTTGTGCTCGAGCGCCTCCACGGCGGGCCAGCCCTGGTCGGGTTGCTGTTTGCGGCACAGGGCATCGGCGGCGTCATCTCGTCGATGCTTGCCGGCCGCCTCGATACCCGCGGCCGGGAGCATCGGATGATCGTCTACCCGATGCTTGGCTCGGCGGTCCTGCTCCTGCTGTTGCTGCCGGACGCCGGTCTGATCCCGGTGCTTGTGGCGCTCATCCTGTTCGGGGTCCTCAACGGGCCGATGGACATCGCCATGTTCACCCTCCGTCAGCGGCGCACGGCTCCGGCCTGGATGGGACGCGCCTTCGCCGTGTCGATGTCGTTCAACTTCCTGGGCTTCCCGATCGGGACCGGTGTCGCCGGCGTGATCGCCAGCGGCTCACTCGATTGGGCGATCCTGATCGAGATCGGGGCCTGCCTGGTTGCTGCGGTCGCGGCCCAGTTCCTGATCCCGTGGGACTGAATTCGACACCGAATCAGCGGCCGGAGGTTACTCCGCCGGATGTTCGCGACGCTCGCCCTGGTGGTGGCCGCAAGTCTCGCCGGTCCGATCCTCGCCACCGGCCGGCGGCCGATCGTGCCGGTCGTCGTGGGCGAGATCGCAGCCGGCCTGATCCTGGGCAAGAGTGGGTTCGGGCTGATCGACCCGAACGTCGTCCCGCTGCCGTCGCTGTCGACGATCGGGTTCATCCTGCTGATGTTCGCGGCCGGGTCGCATATCGACTTCGGTTCGCCCACCTTCAGGGCCGGAGCACGGCGAGGCCTGGCTGCGCTCGCGCTCGTCGTGATCGCCTCGATTCCCGCGGCGTTCCTGCTCGTTGCCCTGTCCGGGGTTGGAGCGCCGGCCTGGATCGCGGTCCTGCTGGCGGGCAGCTCCGCCGCGGTCGCCTTTCCGATCATCGCCGAGGACCGCCTGGATCCGGCTTCGATCGCTTCGCTGATCGCCTGGATCGCCCTCGCGGACAGCATCACCGTGATCCTGCTGCCGCTCGCAATCGGCTCGGGCGGCTCGCCGGTCGCGGCGATCCTGGCCGATGCTGCGATCATCGGGTTGGGTGTCCTGGTCCTGGCCGGCGGGTCGCGCGTCGAATCGTGGCGGCCGGCACGACTGATGCGGGGCTGGTCGCGGACTCGCGGCTGGGCGCTCCAGCTGCGCGTCGCGCTGGTCTTCGTCTTCGTGCTCGGAGCCATCGCCGAGACGTGGGGTGGCAGCCAGCTGGTGGCCGGCTTCGTCGCCGGGATCGTCCTCGCCGGGCTGCGCGAGCCGACCCGGGTTGCGACTCAGCTGAGCGGCCTGGCCGACGGCTTCCTGGTGCCGGCATTCTTCGTCCTGCTGGGCGCCCGGCTGGATCTTCACGCCCTGGCGGGCGATCCGGGCGCGCTCTTGTTCATGGTCCTCGACGCGGTCGTGGTGGTGCTCGTCCACCAGGTCGGCGGGCTCGCCGTGCGGGATCGCCGGGTGCCAACGGCGCTCGCCGCATCGGCCCAGCTTGGCTTGCCGTCTGCGGCCGCGACGCTTGGACTCCAGGCCGGGGTGCTCACGCCGGCCCTCGCTGCGGCGCTCGTTGGCGCCGCCCTGCTGACCCTGATTCCGGCGGTGATCGGGTCGCTCCGACTGACGGAGGACTCGGCCGGCGCCCGACCATCCGGTGTACCGACGACAGGAGCAGCGGCATGAAGCAGACCCAGGTCCGTCCGTGGCGATCGACGCCGAGCTCGCCGCGTTTCGGGGCCATCGACATCGGTTCGGATACCGTCCACCTCCTGATTGCCGGCCTGTCCGGTGCGGCCGTTGCCGGTGAGCTGCGACCGGTCCACTCCGAGTCCGAGCTGCTTGAGCTTGGCCGGGTTGTCGATCGCCGAGGGGGATCACCGCGACGGCCGAGGCGGCCGTCCTTCGGACTCTCGAGCGGATGGTCCACCGGGCGCGGAAGTCGGGGGCGCAGATCCTGATCTCGGCCACGGAGGCGACCCGGCGGGCTTCAAATGGCACGGAGGTCCTGGCCCGGCTCGAAGGCCGTCTGAAGGAGCCAATCCATCTCCTGTCACCGATCCGCGAAGCCGAGCTCGGGTTCGCGGGGGTTCGCCCGGAACTGCCGGCCCGCGGCGACCTGATCGTGATCGACTCGGGCGGCGCATCGACAGAGGCAACCCTGACCCGGGGCCGGACGATTGCAACGGCGGCCTCGCTGCCCGTAGGCGCCGCTCTCCTGGCGGCCGGTTTGAAGGGCGATCCGCCTCCGCCGATCGATTGGGCGCTTAGCGCGATTCGCATCGGCAGAACGCTCGGGTCGCTGCCCGACGGCCAGCCCCGGCACGCCTTTGCCACCGGTGGGACGGCCCATGGCTTGCTTGCCCTGAGCGCGATCGGTTCGCGCCGCGATCACGCGACGACGGTGGACGTGACGCTCGCCGAGCTCGAGAAGATCTCCGGCTCGCTGCTCGCCCGCCCAGCTGCCAGGATCGGCGCTGAAGCGGGCATCGATCCTGGGCGGGTCGCCCTGCTCGCCCCCGGCATCCTGATCCTTGCAGCGATCCTGCATCACTACGGACTGGCCGAGTTCCACGTCCTCGAGGCTGGCGTTCGGGAAGGGATGATTCGGGCCGCCGCCGTCAACCCCAACGGCTGGTGGCTGGACGCGCCGCCGGTTCCTGCCTGACAACCCTCGGCCCGGCCACCGGCCGCGATCGCCGGTGGTACCCTTGGACCAGTCCTTGGAGCCGGTCCCGTGAGGCCGGCGTACCGGTCCCGTGAGGCCGGAAGGGAGGCTCGATCGACCATGTCCGTGCAGGTCCGTGGGCGGGGACGTCCCGGCCCGGATGGCCGTTTGATGGCCGGATCAGCCGTTCCCGTCGTGCCCCGCAGGCCGTTGCCTTTGCCGCTGTCGAGCTCGATCGTCGATCCGCGGGTGGGTGACTTCGGCCCCGCCCTGCTGGCCCTCGCCGACGGCAGGATCTTTCCGGGTATTGCCTTCGGCGCGGCGGTGGCGGCCGGTGGCGACCTGGTCGTGAACACCAGCCAGACGGGTTACCAGGAGGTCTGCACAGACCCTTCGTATGCCGGCCAGGTGGTCGTGATGACCTACCCGCTTATCGGCAACCATGGCTGGCTGCGCTCTGACGACCAGTCGGAGCGACCCTGGCTGAGCGCCCTCGTCGTCGCTAACGCCACGGCCGCCGTCCTCGAGGATGCCCGCCAGCTGGCGACGCTCCTGCGCGCGTCGGGGATCCCGGCGATCGCCGGGATCGATACCCGGGCACTGGCTCGCCATCTCCGGACCCACGGCTCGATCCCGGGGATCGTGACCCAACCGGGACAGCTGGACGCCCAGGCCGCAATCGCCGCGGTCCGCTCGCTGCCGCGTTGGGAGGATCAGGACTTTGTTGGCCTCGTCTCGCCGACCGGGATCACCGAGGTGGGGGATCCGGGCGACGGTGGCCCGCTCATCGGAATTGTCGACCTGGGCCTCAAGGCCAACATCGTCCGGTCGCTCCGGTGGCGCGGCGCCCGGGTCAGGATCCTGCCCCATAGCGTGCCGATCGAGGTGGCCCTCGACGACGAGATCGATGGGCTCGTCTTCTCGCCGGGACCTGGCGATCCGGCCCGCCTGGCCGGCCCTGTGGCCCTGGCCCAGGCGGCCATCGCCGACGGCCGGCCGCTCCTGGGGATCTGCCTCGGCCACCAGATCGTGGGTCGGGCCGCCGGCGCGGAGACGGGTCGACTGCGCTTCGGTCACCACGGTGCGAACCACCCAGTCCGCGACCTGGATAACGGGCTGGTCCAGGTGACGGCCCAGAACCACGAGGTCCAGGTGGTCGCGGGGACCCTGCCGGCGGCCAGCGGTTTCCGGGTCAGCCAGGTCAACTTGAACGATGGTTCAGTCGAGGGCCTCCGCCATCTGGAGCTGCCCATCGAGACCGTCCAGTACCACCCGGAGGGCGCGCCGGGGCCACTCGATGCCCTGGCTGTCTTCGACCGGCTTGTCGCGGCAGCCCGGAGCCGATGAAGCCGGCCTCGGTCCTCATCCTCGGCTCCGGCCCGGTCGTGATCGGCCAGGCGGCCGAGTTCGATTACGCCGGGACGCAGGCCTGCCGGGCCCTGCGCGCCGAAGGGGTGCGGACGATCCTGGTGAATTCGAATCCGGCGACGATTATGACGGACCCCCAGGTTGCCGACGTCGTCTACCTTGAAGCCCTCACGGTCGAGGCGGTCGAGGCGGTGATCGTGCGGGAACGACCCGAGGGCCTGCTGGCCGGGCTGGGCGGTCAGACAGCCCTCAACCTGGCCGTCGAGCTGGCCCGCGCCGGGGTCCTCGAACGCTACAACGTGCGGCTGGTGGGAACGTCCCTCGAGGCTATCGAGATGGCCGAGGATCGCCAGCGCTTCCGGGAGTTGCTCGACCGGATCGGACAGCCGTATGCCCCGTCCGCGATCGTCGATGGGGCGACCGAGGCCGACCGCCTCGCCTCGGCCGACCGGGCGCTGGGCGAGATCGGCCTGCCCGCGATCGTCCGGCCGGCGTTCACCCTGGGTGGCACCGGCGGTGGGATCGTCGAGACCGAAGGGGCCTACCGCGAGCGGGTTCGGACCGGCCTGCGGGCCAGCCCNNAGGTGATGGTCGAGCGCTGCCTCGTTGGCTGGGGCGAGATCGAGTACGAGGTGATGCGCGACGCGGATGACACGTGCATCGCGGTGTGTTCGATGGAGAACGTCGACCCGCTTGGCGTCCACACCGGCGACTCGATCGTCGTCGCGCCGGTCCAGACGTTGCCCGACGCGATCCACCAACGGCTCCGGAGTGCCGCCCTCGAGATCATCCGGGCACTCGGCGTTGAGGGTGGCTGCAACGTCCAGTTCGCGCTCAGTCCGGACTACGCCGACTACGCCGTGATCGAGGTCAATCCGCGGGTCAGCCGCTCGTCGGCCCTGGCCAGCAAGGCGACCGGTTACCCGATCGCCCGGGTTGCCGCCCAGATCGCCGCGGGCCGCCGCCTGGCCGAAATTCCGAACGTCGTGACCGGCACGACCGTGGCCGCCTTCGAGCCAGCGCTCGATTACATCGTGGTTAAGCTGCCGCGCTTCCCATTCGACAAGTTCCCGCTGGCGGATCGCTCGCTGGGCAGTCAGATGAAGGCAACCGGCGAGGTCATGGCGATCGACCGGACGTTCGGGGCGGCCCTCAACAAGGCGCTGCGCGGCCTGGAGCAGTCCGGAATTGGGCCCCTGGCCGAGAATCCCGAGTGGGGGCCCACGCTGGCCTACCTGACTGCCGTCTATCCTGGCTCCGCGGACGCCTGCGCCGACGCCGATGACACTGCCGACCCGGCCGGTGAGGGGTTCAATCGTGACCTGATCCGTTGGGTCGACGCGGACGGGCAAGCCTGCGAGTCGACCCGGCATGCGGAGCGCAGCGCGGCGCCGCTCGTTCTGCGCCGTTTCCTGGCGCCGTCCGACACGCGCTTGTGGCGGGTCCTCGCTCTGCTCCGACGCGGGGTGCCGGAGGCCACGATCGGGGCAGCGACCGGAATCGCATCCTGGTTCCTGGCCGAATTCGGTCGAGCCGTGGCCCTCGAACAGACCGTCGCGGAGGTCGGACCCCGACTCGTCGATCTAGCCGATTACGGGTCGATGCGCGTGCTGGCCACAGTCAAACGAGCCGGCTTCGGGGATCGCGAACTGGCGACCCTGGCCGGGGTCGAGCCCGAGGCCATCCGACGGACACGCCTGGCGGTCGGTCTCCAACCGGGCTATGCAATGGTCGACACCTGTGCCGCCGAGTNNGGATCGAGTTCGACTACTGCGCCGTCCAGGCGGCCGAGACGCTCCGCCGATTGGGCTGGAACGCGGTGCTGATCAATTCGAACCCGGAGACCGTATCGACCGACTTCGATGCGAGCAGCCGGCTCTATTTCGAGCCGCTCGATTCCGAGTCCGTGCTCAACGTGATCGAGGCGGAGACGCGGCCCGGCGAGGCCCTCCTGCCCGTCTTCGTCCAGTTCGGGGGCCAGACGCCGCTCAACCTGGCGGCCCCGCTGGCCGCGGCTGGGGTCACCCTCCTGGGAGCTGACCTCGAGGCAATCGACCAGTCGGAGGACCGGACCAGGTTTTCGGCGCTGCTCGACCGGCTGGGGATCCCCCAGCCCGAAGGCGGGATGGCGCACAGCGCCGACGAGGCGCAGACCCTGGCGGAGCGGATCGGCTACCCGGTGATCGTCCGGCCGAGCTTCGTGATCGGTGGTCTCGCAATCGACTTCGCCTACTCACCGGGCGATCTCATCCGGCAGCTGGCCGTGGCGACGATCGTCGATCCCGACCGTCCCGTCCGGATCGACCGATACCTCGAAGGGGTGGAGGTCGATGTCGACGCGATCAGTGACGGAACGATCGTGCTGATCCCGGGCCTGCTCGAGCATGTCGAGCGCGCCGGTGTCCATTCGGGCGATTCGGTCGGCGTCTTCCCGCCCCAGACGGTGAGCGAGGGTGACCAGGGCCTGATCGTTGCAACGATGGAGCGGATTGTCCTCGCCCTGGGCGTGCGCGGCCTGGTCAACGCCCAGTTCATCGTCCGCGACGACGGTGTGTACCTGATCGAGGTCAACCCGCGCGCCTCGCGAACGGTACCGTTCATGTCGAAGGTCACCGGTGTGCCGATGGTCGAGCTGGCCGTCCGGATCGCCCTCGGGGCCACATTGTCGGAACTCGGCTGGTCGGGCGGTCTCCTGGTGCCACCAGACCTTGTCGCGGTCAAGGCACCGGCATTCTCCACCGCCAAGCTGCGCGGGGTGGATCCATCGGTTGGACCCGGGATGCAGTCGACCGGCGAGGTAATCGGGATCCACAGCGACCCGGCGGTAGCCCTGGCCAAAGCCCTCGTGGCTGCGTCCCTGGTGCCGCCCCGGCCGTCCCGGCAAGGCGGCTCGCTCGCCTTGCTGTCGATCGCCGACCGTGACAAAGGACTTCTCGGCCGGCTGGCCGGGGCGCTCAGCCGGGCCGGCTTCGAACTATGCGCAACCGTGGGTACGGCCCGGGCCCTGGCCGCCCTTGGCTTCCCGTCGCGTCTGGTTGCCAAGACCGCCACGACCGCTGTACCCGACGTGGGCGATGGCGTGCCCATCCTCGAACTGATCGGATCCGGCGCAGTGCGCCTGGTCGTCAACACACCGACGCCCCAGTCGGGTGCCCTACGCGACGCGGTCGAGATCCGGCTGGCCGCGACGGCCGAGGGGATCCTATGCCTGACCGCGATCGAGACAGCCGTCGCGGCTGCCGAGGCGCTCGATCCGGCCGTAGCCGGGCGGCTGGCCGAAGTCCGTTCGTTGGGCGAATGGGTGCCCGACCGGAGGCGAGTAGCCGCCGCAAGATAGTCAGCGCATCCGGTCGTCGAGCGACGCCGAGCGACGCCGGGGGAGCCCAGAGGTGGGGGGATGTCAAGCTGGCCGTCAAGCCTGGCGCGTCCTGCGGTACCCTTCGCGCCATGGTCATCCCCACCGTTACGTTCACTGATGAGCGGCTGCCCAATGGTCTCCGCCTGATCATCGCCGAGGACCACCTGGCGCCCGTGGTGGCGGTCAACGTCTGGTACGCGGTCGGCTCGAAGAACGAGGTCCCGGGCAAGACCGGATTCGCGCACCTGTTCGAGCACGTGATGTTCCAGGGCTCGCGCAACGTCAAGAAGGCCGAGCACATCGCCCTGGTTCAGGCGGCGGGCGGCACGATCAATGGGACCACCTGGCTAGATCGCACCAACTATTACGAGACGCTGCCGTCCAACCAGCTGGAGCTGGCCCTGTGGCTCGAGGCGGACCGGATGGGCACCCTCCTCGACGCCCTCAGCCAGGACAATCTCGACAACCAGCGCGAAGTGGTCAAGAACGAGAAGCGCTCGACCTACGACAACCGGCCCTACGGCAGCTGGTCCGAAAAGCTGCAGGCCCACCTCTACCCGGCCGATCATCCCTACCACCATCCAACGATCGGCTCGATGGACGACTTGGATGCGGCATCCCTTGAGGACGTCTCGGCGTTCTTCCGCACCTACTACGCGCCGAACAATGCTGTTCTCGCGGTCGTCGGCGACGTGGAGCCCGACCTCGTGCGGGCCTGGACCGAGCACTATTTCGGCGGCATCCCGGCCAATCCGCTGATTCCGCCGGTCGGCGACATGAGCCTGCCGCCAACGCTCGGGGGCGAGATCCGGGAGACCGTTGTGGACCAGGTGCCGCTGCCCCGGATCTACTTCGGGTTCCGCGCGCCGGCCCTCGGCGATCGGCGCCTGGATGCGCTGGAAGTCGCGATGCAGATCCTGGCCGGTGGCAAGGGCAGCCGGCTCGACCGACGTCTCGTCCGTGATGACCAGATCGCCCAAGACGTGGTGGCTTTCGTGCTCGGCTTCGTCGGCGGTGGCTCGATCGCCTCGGGCTGGGCTACCGTCCGGCCGGCGGTGGCGCTGGAGCGGGTCGAAGCGGCCTATCTCGAGGAGCTCGACCGGCTGACCCGTGAACCAGTGACCGACGACGAGCTGGCCCGGGCAAAGGCATTGATCGAGACGGAGGAGCTTGGTGCACTGAGCCGGGTCGAGGAGCGAGCCGACCGTCTGGCTATGAACGCCACCCTGTTCGACGACCCGGCCCTGATCGACACGATGCTGGCGCGCTACCTGGCCGTCACCGCCGAGGAGATCCGGGCCGTCACGGTCGACGTGTTCCGCGCCGACAACCGGCTCGTCCTCACCTACCTGCCCGCGGCCAACGGCGGCACCGAGGAGACGGCCGCGTGAGCGGGTCGACGGTCATCGCCACGCGGCCGACCCCCGGTCAGCCCCGACCCTACGACTTTCCGGCATTCCGGCGGGACGTCCTCACGAATGGGCTGAGCCTGATCGTGGCGCCGATGCCCGGGCGGCCCCTGG
>PLZO01000169.1 GCA_003152165.1 Chloroflexota bacterium | reverse complement strand
GCCGCCCCGAGCGTGGCACGGGCGAGGCCGGGGTCGTGGGCCACCACGGTCCGGATGTACTCGAGGAGCGAGGGGACCGGCCGGCCGGCGGCCATCGCGGCGCCGGTGATGCGGTCACGCGACCAGGCGACCTGAGCGGGCGTGCACCAGTTGAGCGCCACGCCGTCGGCCAGCTCGCCGCCCACGCCCAGCATCAGCGGGCCGAGCGCAGCCAGGAAGAGCGGGAGCCCCGGCGGCAGGACGCCCCGGAGGTCGGCCAAGTACCGGCGCATGCCCTCGGCCGGGTGCGCCATGCGGCCGCTCCCGGCGACGAGAGTGAACCGTCCCCCGGTGCCTTCCCAGACGCGACGCGCGTGCTCCGCATAGAACGCGGGCGGCTGCCCTGAGGCCGGGACGGCGGAGATGCCGACCGGGAGACCGCTCGCCTCGTGCCAGCGAAGGCAGCGTTCGAAGGCGGCCGCGTCGGCCCGCGATGGCGTCCACGCGGCGACGTATCCGAGCGCGGCTCCGAGGCGAACGAGGTCGAGTTCGTCGCGCTCACTGAGGCCTTGGTCGGGATCGATGCTGAAGGCGGCGCGCATGCCGCCTACGGTACCAGCGACACGCGGCGAATCCTGCGGTCACTCCTCCCTTGGCCCACCACGGCCTCCCGGGCCAATAGAGCCACTCCTCGAAACAGAACACGCCCGTGGTCGTCGGACGCGCAGCGAGCCCGCCGTGGGGCCAAGGCGACCCGGTTCTGTCCGCCTCCCTGACGATATTCCCCCATATTGTGATGGCGGTGGCGCAACGGGAAGGGTGCCACCGCACCCATACTTCCCGTGGCGCCACTTCCCGACCGCCCGTCAGGACTCACGCGACTGATGACCGTCGATCAGGTTTTCACTTGGATTGAAGCCCACGTCGGACTCATGGCGCTCCTCACCGCCATCGCGAGCTTCCTGCTGTTCATCGAAGCACGAGCGGCCCGGATGCGCTCCGAGGCAATCGTCGAGGCCGTGCCCGACCTATACGGCCAAGGGATGTTGTTGGTCGTCGCCGTCATCAACTCAGGGCCGGCCGTCGGGCGCGATTTCAGCCTCGAGATGACCCTGCGCCATCCCACCGATACGACGAAGACGACTCAGCACAAACTGGATCGGCGGGCTCTGCCGGTCGGACAGGCCCTGCTCATGCCTCACGTGCAAGGCGAGTCGAAGTCCCTCCGCGAGCTCGCCGACGAAGGCTTCATTCTGGAGCTCCGATGGCGCTGGCAGGACGAGCGCCGGTGGTTCTGGATCGGCCCGCGAGGGCGGCACTCTCGGTATGAGACCTATCCGACGCACGACTTCGTCGAGGGTCTTCGCGCGTCGGGATTCCTCGTGTCTCCGACCACCGATCTCGACATCATGCTCAAGCGAAACGTCACCCAGCCGATCGAAGCACTGTCACGACGGATCGGCGAACTTGCCGCAGCCGCCGAGCGCGAGCCACCGAAGTCCGCCGCGGTCCACCTGCTCGACCAACTTCGCAAGCGCCTCGGCAAGGCCGGCAGGTGGATCGAATGACGAGGCCCATTCGCCTTCCTGCTGGCATGACGACTCCGCGAAAGACCCCGACAGGGTGGGATAGCAGCGTCACCATTCCTCAGGACGAGGACGGCTTCTTCGGACGGGAGTGTCCGGCGAAGGACTGCCTCGCCTATTTCAAGCTGCACGGCGACGAATACCAGGCCGCTCGCAAGGTCGGCTTGTTGAGCTGTCCGATCTGCGGCGTTCGCCAAGACGATCAAACGTTCTTGACGCCTGAGCAAGTGAAGCGCACGCACGCAGCGATGATGGAGCTGGCCCACGGCGCAGTCGAGGACGCGTTCGCAACCGCATTCGGCGGGCTATCGAGATCGAACCGCCAAGGCGGGGTCACGATTCAGTACACCCCCGGTCCGCTTCGGGTGCCGAGACCGCTGCCGACCTACATCGAGCGACAGACCATCCGGACCTTCACATGTCCCAACGGTGGCCATCGGGCAGTGATCTACGACCTGTTGACTGTCTGTCCGTACTGCGGGCCGGACACCCCGCCGCGCGCCGTCCTGGACGATAACCTCGCGGGAATGAGCCGCGTGCTCGCCGTCGTTGAGGAGCTCCCGGAGGAACACCGGCGCGAGATCGAGGCCGCGGGCGGGGTCACGTCGCTCGCCGAACGTGCGCTCAGCGGCGCTGTCGCAGCCGCCCAGAACTTCGCCAAGCAGCTCCACACCCAGTCCGGGAAACCGACGACCGTCCGAAACCCGTGGCAGAACGTCACACGGCTCCAGGAACAGTGGCAAGCCAGCTTCACCACTAGCCCGCTCGCGGCTTGGTCGGCGGCCGACGTTAGGCTCCTACGCCTTGGCTTCGCCAGACGGCACGTCCTGGAACACAACGGCGGCGTAGCAGACGAGAGGTACGTTAGCGAATCCGGGGACACCATCGCGATCGGTCGGCGGATCCGGGTCAGGACGCCCTTCGTCCGCGAGTTCCTGGCAGCCGTTGTCCGGCTCGCCGATGCGATGGAGGCCGCAACACCGCGGCTGGCCGCCTACGATGTGAGTCCATCCACCGGAGGCGAGAACCGCTGATGACGGCCGCGCGCGAAGCTGGGGCACCCACGCGAGTAAGGGTTGGCCAGGCGAAGGGCCGGCCGATGCTCAGCTGGGTCGGGAAGCACCCGCTCCGCGAGCTGCCCGTCTTCCCCGCCCAGGAGGTCGAGCGGTTCGCACTCGAGGGCAGCGCGTCGAGCACGGTGGACTGGAGCGACTGGCCGGCGTTCCCGCAGGGCGGTCTGCTCGTCCACGGCGACAACAAGGAAGTGCTCGCCCACCTGATCGCGAACGGCTTCCGGGGCAAGGTCGATCTCGTCTATATCGACCCACCAT
This sequence comes from Chloroflexota bacterium, assembly GCA_003152165.1. GTDB lineage: Bacteria > Chloroflexota > Limnocylindria > Limnocylindrales > CSP1-4 > Palsa-1033. Next base: position 13,702 of record PLZO01000169.1, on the reverse strand, counting down.
TCGACTCGGGAGCCGACTACATCCGCCGTGTCTCGCTCCGCGGTCCGAAGGGCACCGCCCAGCTCGACGACGAGGGCTACACACTCGGCGAGCAGCTTCAGTACACCGACATCTGGGCGAACGACACCTGGAGGGCTCCCTTCGACCGTCAATGTGCGGCCCGACGAGGAACCCGATGACACACCCGTCGAGCTAGAGTCCGTTGCGGGCCAATGCCGCCAAGCCCGATCCGTCTGCGGAGAGGATCAAGGATCGAACGAGCGTGAGCATGGTTTCCACGAGCCACGGCTCGCCGCCTATCTTCGTTTGTCGAGCTAGCTCAGCGAGTTCTCGCTGCCAGCGTTTACGGTCCTCAGGGTCATAGTGGCCTCCGCCCAGTTTGTTTCTGACGAACTTGACGAAGGCACTCCACGTGACAACGTAGTCGCTCTGCCCGAGCCAGCATGCCAAGTCCTCCCGGAAGGTCGACAGAGGGACCCAGTCACCATCGTGTTCGCTCTGAGGTGACCACAGAGCTGGCTTGTCTTCCTCGACCCTCTGGGCGAGAGCCCGACTGCGACGGAGATCCGGGAAGGACAGCATCGCCCCGTAGTGGTCGCTGAGGCGCTGCAGGAGGGGATAGTCAAAGAGCCACATGTGAGCGAGCGACGACGCGGCACGCAGTTCGCGGTGGTCGAGTGAACCAGCGTTGTACCAGCGAACAAGCTGCCGATAGTCGGCGAGAAACAGCTCTCGGCCCTCATCGTCGAGCGCCTCCGGCTTGAAGGTCGGAACGTTGGCGGGATCCTCGGGGAGGGAAGCCTCCCGATACGCCTCGAGCCTGTCGGCGTCCAGCAGCCTGTCAAAGGCAGCGACCTCGGCGACGCGACCCCGATAACTCTCCCCGGGGACTTCGCCGCTCGCGCCGCCGACTCGAAATCCCTTCCAGTTCCGCACGAGGCCGTCTCCGGGACTGAGTGAGACGGATTGCCTTGTGGACGGACCCCATGGCTGGATTTCGTCGATGAGAGCGACTCGGGCCCTTGCTTGCAGGCGCACAACAAGACGCTTTCCAGTCGTGGCTGACAAGATCGAGGTGCCGTAGGACCAAACTGATCCCGTGCCGAGCCACACGTGGGCGGTGATATCAGCCGGGCGGCGCTCTAGATCAAAACCGAATGCTCGGTGCTCGTCCGCGTAGCGCAGGACCGGGTGTCGCCCGGAGCACTCGAGCTGGGTGTCGACGATGAAGGAGACGTCAGTCGCGCCAAGCCCAAGACCCTCTTCCCGTTCGACGCGTCCACCATCGGCGAGTCGAACGCATCGCTGGCTGCCGGGCGCGATAGGCGCTTGAGCGTATTCGATCATCCTTTGTTCTACGCCTCGGCTCTGACGTCGAAAAACCGTAGGCGTCCGCTACGCGAGGTTGCCGCTTCACGATGCATGCGACAAGGCCCCGCTGGGCTCGTACAGGTATCGCTGGAACCCAATGAACAGGCCCCGGATCTCGTCTGGCCTGCCCAAGTCGGTGGTGGCGTCAGCGATGGCGTTCCTGTATCTGAGCTTCAGCAGCGGAGCGAGCTTGTCACCATCAAGCTCGCCAACGCCTTCCTTGGTGTACTGGTCGAGGACGAAGCTGACGAAGGCTTGCTGCCTGTCGGTGTAGCGCAGCCGCACCCTCTCTCTCGCGTCCGCCGCCCTCGCAACCCGGGCCAAGGGCTGCATGGCGAACGCCACGTAGGCCAGCACGTCGAACATGTCGCTGTTCTCGGCGTCGATCACGCGCTGCATCTCCCAGAGGGCATCCGCGCCGAAGCCCTTGTCCGCCAGCCCGGTCAGCAGGGCCTTCCTCGTGTCGGGAATGCTCCAGATGGCGCGGAGGTCCGTCTCGCTCTTGAAGAAGTCTGGCAACGCCCCGAAGAGGCTCTGAAGGAACTCCACGGCCGACATCGGCTGCCCTGAAGGGTCCCAGAACGTGGTCTGGACCATGCTCTGGATCGTGCGCTCCTTGCCATCGGCCAGCTTGACGACGATCTTCGCGGGCGGTGGCTCGGTCCCTTCTGGAGCCTCGTGCTCCGTCGGCTCTATGGTCGGCCCTGTCACCACACCCGGCTTGGGCGTGGTCACTTCTTCGGGCTCGCCATCCCACTCGGGATCGTGGAAGAAGTGGTGGGCCTTCACGAAGTCGTAGATCGTGAAGTAGTCCTTCCCGTCGTAGATCCGGGTGCCGCGCCCGATGATCTGCTTGAACTCGATCATGGAGTTGATCGGGCGCATCAGGACGATGTTGCGGATGTTGCGAGCATCCACGCCGGTCGAGAGCTTCTGCGAGGTCGTGAGGATCGTGGGGATCGTCTTCTCGTTGTCCTGAAACTGGCGCAGGTATTGATCGCCCCGGGCCCCGTCGTTGGCCGTGACGCGGACGCAGTAGTTGGGGTCGTTGCTGGCCTTCATCTGGTTGATGAGGTCGCGGACGGCCAGAGCGTGGAGCTGCGAGGCGCAGAACACCAGGGTCTTCTCGCGCTGGTCGATCATCCCCATGAACAGGCTGACGCGGTACGCCTCGCGGGCCTTGATCTCGATGATCCTGTTGAAGTCCCGCTCCTCGTAGAGCTTCCCGGGGTCAACCGCACCCTCGACGACCGTGTCGTCCGAGGTGTAGACGTACTCGTCCATCGTGGTCGAGATCTGCTTCACCTTGAAGGGCGTCAGGAAGCCGTCGTTGATCCCCTCCTTCAGGGAGTAGATGAAGACCGGGTCCCCGAAGTACTTGTAGGTGTCGATGTTGTCCTTGCGCTTCGGCGTAGCCGTCATGCCGAGCTGGACGGCTGGGGCGAAGTACTCGAGGATCGCCCGCCATGTGCCTTCGTCGTTCGCTCCGCCGCGATGGCACTCGTCCACCACGATCAGGTCGAAGAAGTCAGCTGGGTAGTCGCCGAAGTAGGGGGCCTCGCTCTGCCCGCTCATGAACGTCTGGAAGATCGTGAAGAAGATGCTCCCGTTCTTGGGGACCTTGCCCTTCTTGCGGATGTCCGCCGGGTCGATGCGGACGAGAGCGTCTTCGGGGAAGAAGGAGAACTCGTTGTAGGCCTGATCCGCGAGGATGTTGCGGTCCGCCAAGAAGAGGATCCGAGGCTGGCGGGTGGGCTCGCCGCTCAGGTTCCAGCGAGTCTTGAAGAGCTTCCACGCGATCTGGGCGGCGATGGGCGTTTTGCCGGTCCCGGTCGCCATGGTAAGCAGGATCCGTTTCTTCCCTGCCGCGACCGCCTCGAGCACGTTCGCGATGGCGATGTCTTGGTAGTAACGGCCACTCAAGGTGCCACCCTTCGTCTCGAACGGCACCGTAGCAAAGCGATCCCGCCATGCGTTCTTCTCGGCGAACGTGGTGTTCCAGAGGTCGTCGGGCGTCGGGTACGCGGCGACATCACCCTCGGTGCCCTCGGTCATGTCGATCTGGTAGATCGCCTGACCGTTGGTCGAATACGTGTACCGGACGTCGAGCTTCTTCGCGTATTCCTTGGCCTGCGCCGCCCCGTCGGTGTACGAGAGGTCCCAGCGTTTCGCCTCGATCACCGCCAGCTTGGTGTTGCGGTACAGGAGGACGTAGTCGGCCTTCTCTGGTTTCGACCGCTTTCCGGCCCCTTGTAGACGCCCTTGGGTGATCTGGAACTCCCGGTGGATGCGACTGCCCTCGACCTCGCCCCAGCCAGCCGTCTTGAGGGCCGGGTCGATGTGCTCGGCCCGCGTCTCGGCCTCGTTCAGGGGCGACATCTCAGAGGGCACCCGCGAAGGCTTGCTGGAGGAGCGACCGTTTCATCGTCTCCAGCGCATCAAGCTTTCGCCGGTAGAGGGAGGACAAGCGTTCGGTCTCGTCGCTGAGCGAGTCGAGCTGTTCGACGATCCGCTCCTGTTCGGGTCGCGGAGGGCAGGGCACTTGGAACTGCTTCAGTTCGTCGAACTTCAGGTTGTTGATGTTCATCCCGGCTGCCATTGCGCCGATGAAATCGTCGTACGCCCCTGAGGTCATCAGGTGGAACAGGTATCTCGGGACAAGGTCGCCATGCGGCGTGAGCATTCCCATGAACCCACCGAACGCATAGCCGTAGTCGTCGTCAATGAAAGCGATCTTGCCGAGGTGGGCCTTGCTGCCGCTCGCCGTGCAGATCATCAGCGAGCCCTTCTTCACCTTCTTGCTCTCAGGGATAGCGACTTGGTCGCAGATGTATTTCAGATCCGTGAAGTCGAGACGGTGCGATGCAAGGTCGATGTTCATTGCCCGAAGGACTACGTTGTGCGACAGATCGACTTCATCTTCCTTCTTGTACGTCAGCCCACGCTGGAAATCACAGACGTCACCCAGCGGCCTTGTCCGCCAATCCTCTCCACGCTCCGTGAAGACGGCGTTGAGGCGGCTGTGAAACAGTTCGCGGACGTTGCGCAGGTTCAGCTCGTCGTTGGCACGGCTCCTTGCGATGGCTGCGAACGCCTCGTCGAGGACGCCAACGATCCGCTGCTGTTCGGGGAGCGTGGGGACAGGTATTGTCACCTGCCCCAGTTTGCTTCTGCTGATGCGCTTTCTGGTCGTCCCAGTCGTCCCCGAGTCCACAGCTCGTAGATACTCGTGAGTCTGCGAGTAGTAGTTGAAGAACTTGGGCAGCACCTGCTTCGGTTTGAAGCGGACAATCGTGCAATCGACAGCAGTAATCATCCTCTCGCCGGTGTTCGGCAGGATGCAGCTTCGACCGACTGGCTCGGGCAGGCGCGATATGAGGCAGTCGCCCTCGAAGATCTCTGTGCAGCGCAAACGTTTGAACGTAGCGTCCGAGACATACCGAGCCTTCTCGCCTCGGCCCTTGAAGATGCCGAACCCGACGTTGCCGGTCTGGATCAGGCGAATGCCCGCTGGCGACTGGTCTTTGCTTTCGATCCAGTCGCCGTCTGCGAAGACGTCGCAGGCGTCCGCAAGCATCCCCGTCGGGTGACGCGTGTTCACAGCAGCGCCCTGATCGTCCCCAGCACTGCCGCGCTTTCCACGTCCAACGCGGCGATCTCGTCGAGGATCTCCTCTGGGCTCCGCAGCGTCGCCGCGTCACCACCATTCGGGTTCTTCACTGAGAGGTCGAAGGCGGTGGGGTCAACGCTCCCGATGTCTACGGACCACGACTTGGGTGAGTCCGCGAACGTCTTCTGGAGGGCCACAAACTCGGCGAGGTCGCCGTCGTTCAGCGGGTTCGTCTTCCCCATGTTTCGACCCGGCTGGAGCTGGTAGTACCAGACTTTGCGGGTCGGGGCACCCTTCTCGAAGAACAGCACCACGGTCTTCACGCCCGCGCCCAGAAACGCGCCACTGGGCAGCTCCAGCACCGTGTGGAGGTTGCAGCTCTCCAGCAGGAGCTTGCGCAGGCTGACCGAGGCGTTGTCGGTGTTGCTCAGGAACGTGTTCTTGATCACGATGCCCGCCCGCCCGCCCGCCTTCACGACCTTGATGAAGTGCTGGAGGAAGAGGTACGCGGTCTCGCCGGTCTTGATCGGGAAGTTCTGCTGAACCTCCTTGCGTTCCTTCCCACCGAAAGGCGGATTGGCGAGGACCACGTCGTAGCGGTCCTTCTCTTGGATGTCGACGAGGTTCTGCGCCAGCGTGTTCGTGTGGAGGACGTTGGGGGCCTCGATGCCGTGGAGGATCATGTTCATGATCGCGATCACATAGGCGAGGCTCTTCTTCTCCTTGCCGTAGAACGTGCGCTCCTGCAGCGTCTTGAGATCGCTCGTCGTCAGCCCCGGCGTGGCGCTGAGGTAGACGAATGACTCGCAGAGGAAGCCTGCCGAGCCGAGAGCGCCGTCGTAGATCCGCTGGCCGATCTTGGGGTCGACGACCTTGATGATCGTACGGATGAGGGGACGGGGGGTGTAGTACTCGCCACCGTTGCGCCCCGCGTTCCCCATGTTCCTGATCTTTGCTTCGTAGAGGTGGGAGAGTTCGTGCTTCTCACTCTGCGAGCGGAACTTGAGGACGTCGATGATGTCGATCACGTCGCGCAGGTTGTACCCGCTCTGGAACTTGCTCTTGATCTCGCCGAAGATCTCGCCGATCTTGTACTCGATGGTGTTCGGGCCGGTCGCACGCTGGGTGAACCCGCGCAGATACGGAAAGAGCTTCTGATCGACGAACTCCCGAAGGTCGTCGCCGGTCAGGGCGTGGTTGTAATCGATCTTGCCGTCCGGGGCCTTGGGGGCGGCCCACGTGTCCCAGCGGTACGCCTCCGCCACGATGAAGACGTAGGCCCGACCATGGAGTGCGGCCTCCATCGCCTTGTCCTGCTCGAGGGCGTCGAGGTATTTGAGGAAGAGGAGCCACGAGGTCTGCTCGGTGTAGTCCAGTTCGCTCGAGGAGCCCGCGTCCTTGTGCAGGACGTCGTCGATGTTCTTGAACGCTTGCTCGAACAGGGGTGCCCCTGCCTTTCGTCACCTCAGCCCTAGAGGGCGAGCCTATCAGACGGCGGCGGGCGGATTAGGCCCACTGGGAGTACTCGACTTCGATATCCACCCCACCACGGGTTATGGCCCCGGGAGATACCGCGACGCGCTCTCGGTAAAGATGCTGCCAGCCCTGATGTACTTCCTGACCATGGCCTCGCTGCGGTGGCCCGTGGTGCGCATGATCGTCCGCTCTCGCGCTCCAGCAGCGGCAGCCGACGTCGCGAGACCAGCTCGAAGACTGTGCCCTGAGACGGTCGCCGGGTCGATCCCGACGCGCTCTGCCGCGATCTTCACAATCCTCGCCACGGCTCTGTCGGAGAGGCGCTCCACTCCAACTCGTCGCGTTGGCAGGCGCTCGGTCGGTTGCCCGACGAGGAGTACGCCCAGGTGCGATCGCAGGTCGAGAAGCGGACCCGAGCACAGACCGACCGAGCCGCCTCCGCGGCGGCCGATGGCCGGACTTCGCCGGTCGGCCTGTCCTGCGAGGCTCCCTGACGATATCAACCAATATCGTTAGGCCACCCGGACGCCTCGGAGCACCCCAGGGATGTCGCTCTCACCAGCCTCGTTTGCCAACCAGACCCCGGAATACTCATTGGCCGTCATATACCGCCCACAACCGTCCTTGAACCCCTCCGCAAGGATCAGGTCGGCAGTGTCGCGGGCGGTCGTGTGGTAACGCAGCATTTGGGCCTCAGCCCGGGACGGACGGCAGACCCAAATCGAGTCGCACCAAGTTGGCCGCTTCATGGCCGTGTTGGTTAGCGATCGAACCGGCGATTCGTTCGAAAGCAGGCCCACCCCCCCCTTTTGATGCAGTGAGTACACGTCCTCGCAGGGACGGGTTGATGCCAGGCCGCAATCCTTCAGCTCGGGTTGGTGCCAGGCCGCAATCCTTCAGCTCGGGTTGGTGCCAGGCCGCAATCGATCAGCTCGGGTTGATGCCAGGCCGCAATCGATCAGCTCGGGGTCGACTGCGAGCGACCGCGATGGGCCAGCAGCGGCCGTTCTGAGCCTATACGACTACGCCTCGAGGGTTGGCTCGACGCTCAGGGTGACGTTGCCCTTCAGGGCGTTCGAGATCGGGCAGCCGTTCTTGGCAGTCTCGGCGATCTCGGCGAAGGTCGCGGCGTCGATCCCCGGGACGCGACCGCTGACCGTCAGCGCGCTCGAGATGACGCGCCGACCGGCGTCGGTCATGTCGAGGGTCACGCTGGCCGACACGGCGAGTCGCGCGGGCGGGAAACCACGCTTGGAGAGCTCATTGCCAAACGACATCGAGAAGCACGAGGCGTGAGCCGCCCCCAGCAGCTCCTCTGGGCTCGTCCGCCCGTCGGCTGCTTCGATCCGCGACGCCCAGCTGGTCGCCAGCGCATTGAAGGCGCCACTCGACGTGGCGCTGACGGTTCCCTTACCGGTGGGCAGGTCCCCCGTCCAGGTGGCGTCGGCTCGACGGACAGCAGCCATGGCAGTCTCCTCGTTGGTGGCAGCGCGGTCGGCCGCGCAGCAGTAAACCGTTGCTTCAGGGATCGTCGCACAGGTACGGTTCGAGCGCCGCAGCCGTCACCTCGACGTTTCAGCCGAGGCGTTCACGCAGGGCTGCGACGAGCGGCCGGTGGAGATGAGTCCGCGGTAGGACGATCCGGCCGACGCTCCCGAACCGGCGATGGACGTCGAGCGCTGCCGCCAGGGCGTCGACGAAGCCAGGCACCGCCAGTGGATCGAAGTCCGCCTCCCACCACAGGCCCAGGATCCGCAGAGCACCCGACTTGCGATCGATCCGGGGCTCGATCCGACCGACGAGCCGGTCGCCGAACAGGATCGGCAGGACGTAGTAACCCCAGCGGCGCTTCTTCTCGGGGACATAGACCTCCCAGACGTAGTCGAAGCCGTGCAGGTTGCGCAGGAAGTCGCGGTCCCAAACGAAGGGATCGAGCGGCGCCAGGAAGACCACCCCGGGATCGCGGCCACCTGGCCGCCCGGCCGCCTGATCGCCGTCTCCCACCTCCGCCTCGGCCGCTTTAAGTAACCCCACCTCGCCGGCCAGGACGTACCGCTCGCCGCGGATTCCCTCAATCTCGACCGGCAGCAAGTCACCCTGCTTAATGAGCTCGCGCCGCAGCTCGGTTCGCGAGTGAGCCGTCGGGTCGTCAGCCGGGGCAACGGCCGGGCCGGTGCCTAACCAGAGCTCGGCCTGGCCCGACCGGCCGAGCATGCCGTGGGCGCGGAATCGGGACAGGAGCTTGTGGCGGAGCTGTTCGTGCTCGTCGTGCCGTTCGGCCAGAAGGTCCGCTGGGAAGAGGCGCTCGACCAGGTCGTAGTAGCGCCGGTTGCCGGCGCGGCGCGAAAGGCCCAGCACGCCGGCCTCACCGAGCGCCTCAAGCAGGGCCCGGACCTGGTTGGTCGGACGCCAGTACCAGTCGATGGCTGCACGGGGCTCGACATCGGTCGACGACAGCTCGCCCTCAGCCCGAATCCGATCGACCAGCTCGGCGACGAGCGGGCCATGCTCGTCGAACGAACCATTCCCGTGGCGCCGGGCACTCCGATCCCAGGCAATCCGGTAGTAGGGCAGCTCGGAGCTCGGGACCAGGCTCAGGCCCTTGTTGTATGTCTCGTACAGCGCTCGCTCGTGATAGAGGAGCCCGTCGGTCCACTCCCGGCGGTAGCCGTTGATCCGGGCCAACAGGACGAGGTCGTGGTTTCGCCCGGCTACCTCGAGCGGGTCGAACTGGAGTGAGCCGAGCCGGCCGATGACAGCCATCACGCTGGCTGCTTCGGGCGGCAACGAGCGCGGCGGCGCCAGTCCGTGCCGGAGCACCATGAATCGGCGGGCGGCGGCGGCGCTCACCCGGCGCGGAGTGGTCATGCCGGGATCGTAGCGGCTGGCCGCCCGTCATGGCCCGGTGTGCTGCAGCAACGACATCGGTATGCACGCAACGCTCCCACGAATCGCCTCGCGGCGATCATCCGTGCGCCAGCGCCGCACGTAACACCCACGAGTCCGGACGAGCGACGTGCCCGCCCAGCTGACTCCGTACACGAGGTGGCAATGACGACGGCCCACGCTAGCCAGCGCTTTGAGCATGCTCCCTTTGGAGAAGGAACCGATGACTGAACTCTCAAGACGCGCGTTCATGGGCCGTGCCGCTGCGGTGACCGCCGCCGGTGTCGCGGCAACGAGCGGGATCATCGCGCTCCCGGGCTTGATGGCCGTGGCCCCGGCGGTCGCCGGCAAGCCCGCCCCCCAGACCGCAACGGATCTCGATCTCAGCCCGGTCGGGCAGGACATCGTCGCCCATGTCCAGGACGCCTCGACCGGCCAAGTCCTGCTTCTTGTCGGCACCTGGGAGCTGACGTACAACGATCCCCAGCTCGTTGCCCGCCTGCTCAAGGGCGCGCGGACGGCCGGGCAGGAGGCCTAGACGATGTCTTCCCATCGCGAGGCACCGTCGATCTCGAAGGATCCGGTCGCCGACAACACCGATACGTACGCGTTCGTCAGCCCGGACAACCCGGACACCGTCACCCTGATCATGAACTACATCCCCGGTGAGTCACCAGCCGGCGGACCGAACTTCTATGAGTTCGGCGAAGACGTGCTGTACGAGTTCGTGATCGTCGGCGACGCCGACGTGGTCTACCAGTTCCGGTTCCAGACGCAGATCAAGAACCCCAACACGTTCCTGTACAACACCGGTCAGATCACCAGCCTGACCAGCGCCAGCTGGAACCGGGTCCAGACTTATTCCGTTGCGCGCGTGACGAGCCATCACACCGAGATCCTCGGTTCCGACCTGCTCTGCCCGCCGGTCAACATCGGTCCGCGCTCGACTCCGAACTACGCGGCACTGGCGAGCGCCGCCGTCCACACCCTGTCGGACGGCAGCAAGGTCTTCGCCGGTCAGCGTCAGGATGGGTTCTTCGTTGACCTCGGCTCGATCTTCGACCTGGGTGACCTGCGCCCGTTCGAGAACCTCCACCTTATCCCTACCCCGGCGACCACCGGCCACGAATCGCTCGCCAACTTGAACATCCACACGATCGCGCTGCAGGTCCCCAAGACTCGCGTGACCAAGAACAATTTCAACCCGACCACGGTGACTGATCCTCGTTCGGTCATCGGGATGTACGCCCGTGCCAGCCGGCGCAAGGCCCGGATCCATTCGGGCCCCAAGGACGTCGAGTCCGGTCCGTGGGTCCAGGTGTCCCGCCTGGGCAACCCGCTGATCAACGAGGTCATCACGCCGATGGCCCAGAAGGACTTCTGGAATTCCGTTCAACCTCACCTGGACAGCCAGTTCCTGAAGCAGGTCCTCCACCCCGAGCTGGCGGGCCTGCTCAACGTGCTCTATCCCGGCGTCTTCCCGAACATCGCGGCGTACTCGAAGCCGCGAGCTGACCTCAAGGCGATCCTGATGACCGGGATCCCGTCGGGGATCATCACCGGCTTCCAGAACTACACCGGCCCTGTGGCGGCGGACCTGCTCCGCCTCAACCTGGCTATCCCGCCGACCACCTCCACCCCGAGCCCACTGGGGATCCTCGGTGGCGATCTGGCTGGGTTCCCGAACGGACGACGCGTCTTCGACGATGCCGTCACGATCGAGCTGCGGGCGATCGCCGGCGTGACGATCCCGCTGGTCGATCCGTCGTTCATTCCGGATGCGGCGGCCGCGCTCGTCACCGATGGCGTGAGCCTGGGCGACCGCTACATCAGCGAGTTCCCGTACCTCGGCACGCCGCAGAGCGGCTTCGACATCCCGTAGCCTCGCGGGCGGCCTGGCTGCCCGACACGATCAAGCCCGGTGGCCTCCAAGCCACCGGGCTTGATCGATTCCTTCATCCCGCGCGTCCCGTCGGTCGCGGCTGCCGAGCGCCCAGATTGTCAAATCGTTCGTAGATCACCACTTATGGTGAGTCGGTGGTCGATTCCAGGTGGCATGTCGAGGTTGACCATTCGATTCGTGCACGATGGCCGCGTGAGGCGCCCACGAATCCGGGCAATTGCCGTCTCCGACCGGCATAAGCGATGATTCGGCGCCGATTTGACAATTTCAGGGGCGGAGCCGGAACGCGGCCGCGCGCGCGTCAGCCCCGGCGGCCTCGCCGCCAGTCCAGCTCGGCCACCTCGCCACCGATGATCGTGACCCGATCGGGCAGGCTGGGGTCGTCGATCCAGATCCGGTAGGTGCCGGCCTTGAGCTCGGGGTAGATGCCGGCGTAGGTGACCTGCCCGCCCGAGCGTCGTTCGTGGATCGCGGTATGAACGCGGTGCTCGTGGCCATGCTCGTGCTCGTGTTCGTAACCGTGCTCGTGTTCCTGGGCGGTCCCTGGCCCATGCCTGTGCTCGGCCTCGTCAATCGGGCTCAGCTCGATCTCGCGCTGGTCGTATCCGGCGTCCGTGTACAGGATCAAGGCACCGATGTCGCCGCCGATATCGAGGACCGCGTCTTCCAGTGAAAAGCCCGCTGGGCGGGTCGTATCAGGCATGCCAATCCACCTCCTCTGGGGCGGATACGCTCGCACACGGGTCAAGGGTTCATCGGCAGATCCGAGGCTCTGATCTCCTCTCGCCAACGTCCCTGGCTGCCGCCTGAGCCAGTTTCGGGAGCTCGACCGGCCGGCGTTGCGACCGCTCCCGGCTCGGCCCTACGAGTACGCCACCTGGAAGGTGGCCAAGGTCAACATCGACTACCACATCGAGATCGAGCGCCATCTGCCTACGCGTCGCATCGTGGAGATCACCGGATTTGGAGCAGTCCTCATACGACGGGGGCAGCGACCATCGCTGAGGTGGATCCGGCGGCCTGCTTGACCGCCGGATCCTCGCCAGCTAGCGCTTAGCCGGTGCGCAACGGCGTCGTTCATCGAGACGCCGAGCGACCGGTAGCGGCGATCCTGGGGTCACCGACGGCGCACGAGCCGGTCGAGGAGGCTGCGCCGGCTTTGAGGTGCCGCACCACCTGTCTGCCCCCGCTCGAGCTCGGCCAGCTCATTCTTGTCCAGCGTGGCTTGGCGCTCCTCCGACTCGAGCGTCCGCAGCCGCCGCGCCTCGTCAGGATGAAGCGCCTCGATCGTGAAGCGGTCTCGGCCAGGAACGAACCCTGCCATCTATGTCTCCTTCGCTTAGCTTACCGATCGGAATAGCTGCCGTGCACGCATCACGAAGTCGTGCGAGGCCGACCCAGGGCGTCCGCGAGCAGGCTCAGCCCGATCCCGAGCATCCAGACGTCCTTGCTGACGCCGATGCCGGTCCGGGTCGGCCAGATCGAACCTGGCTTGTGCATCGTCGGCGTCCGTGCGTACATCGCCACCAGGCCACCGGAGAACGCCGTCAGAGCGATCCCGGCCACGCCGTTCGGAATCGGCGGAGCGAGCAGCAGTGTCCCGGTCACGAGCTCGCCAGCGGCGAGCATCCGCAGGAACCACCGCGGCGGGATCCGCCGCAGGAACGGGAAGGCAGTCGCAGCCGTGCCATGCAATCCCTCGGCCTGCTCCGCGGAACCGTGCCATATCCCCAGCCCGGAGTGCGCGATGTATGCGCCGGTGACCAGACGAACCGGAATGTCACGAGCAGGGAAGCGAAGTCGCATCAGGCAAAGGCCTCGTGGATAGTAGTTGACAATGCAACCATACCACCAGCGGACATGGCCGGCCCTGTTTGCCCCTGGGGTCAGCCTGGGCGGCGCCCCGCCGCCGTTGCCGGTGGGCCGTCGTGCGCCCCTCGATCAGCCGACATCGAGCCCCCCTGGTCCCGACCTCGACGCGCTCCGCCCCGGAGTCCGGGCGCAAGCTCCCGCCCTGGCCGCACCGCTCGTGGACGGGGCCCGCGGCGCGACGCTTGACGTCCTCGGGGACGCGGAGGCGCCACCTCGATCTCGCCCGACGGCTGCGGGCGGGTACGAAGCCTTGGCGTGAGCCCACGGCACTACCTGCTGGGCCGCCTCTAAACTTAGCCCGCGTCGTGGACATCCATCTTGGCAGCCTGAGTCACCGGGTCAAGAGTCCGATGACGGTGCGCCTATGAGTCCCCCACCCGGCGGACACCGGGTCGGATCGATCCGCGTGCTGATCCCAATCGGCTACAGGCTCTAACACGATAGAGAAGCATCGTTCCGAATGCGACCTCCGAGTCCTTGGCTCGCGCGGCCGCCCAGCGAACGTGCCGACGACGAGGTCGGCGCTTGGCTCCGCGGCGCCGACTCGCAGAGGGCGGAGGGGCCGCTGCCGCCCGGCTACTCGG
>PLZO01000026.1 GCA_003152165.1 Chloroflexota bacterium | reverse complement strand
TCCGTCGGCGGTATCTGGCTGACTCCCCTCAGACCGGCGCGATGTCACTGGGTCTGGGCGAGAGGGCTAGGGCCCACACTTTCCAACTGATCGTGAGGATCGTTGGCACGAACGTTCAGACCCAGGTTCTCCGAGCGACGGCGATCTCGTAGACCACTCGTTACTCACCTGCGAACCATCCGGTAACCCCAGGGAGTTCCGTGTCCGCGCAGATGTTCGTGCCTGCGGGTGGCTACCTCCTCAACACGGTCGAGTTCGGCGCCGGCCCCGACACCTTCGTCGCCCACGGAGGCTGGGTCGGGAGCTGGGAGCTGTGGCAACAACCGTTTCAGTTGATGCAGGACCGTTGGCGCTGCATCGGCTACGACCACCGCGGCTCAGGAGCGTCCACGGCGCCTCCCACCGCGATCACACCCGAGGGGCTCGTCGACGACCTCTTCACGGTCCTCGACAGCTTCGGCGTCGAACGGTGCGTCCTCGCTGGTGAGTCACTGGGCGCCCTGACTTGTGTCCTGGCCATCGAGCGAGATCCCTCTCGGTTCGCCGGACTGGTCCTCGTCGACGGGAGCTACACAGTAAAGATGGACACCCCGCTCATCGCCGGGTCTCGATCCAACTTTCCTGGGACAGTGCACGGGTTCGTGGATCGATGCATCCCGGAGCCCAACTCCGAGCATCTTCGTCGCTGGGCGCGCCAGATTCTCCTCCGAGCGGAGCCCGAGGCGGCCGCGAGGCTGTTGGAATGCCACGCCGAGGCCAACGTCGCCCCCGACCTCTCCGCCATCCGAGTGCCCACGCTGATCATCCACGGTGAGCTTGACGCCATCATCCCCCTGGCGGTCGCGGAGATGGCCGCCCGGGCCATCGCCGACTCCAAGCTGGTGGTGATCCCTGGAGCTGGCCATGTCCCCACCATGACCCGACCGGAGGAAGTCGTCGCTGCCATCAACGGTTGGCGAGCGTTGATGTCGGGCCGAGAGGATTAGCCCCGAGACACCGTCACCAATCCTGCTGATCCCGGTCACGAACGTTCCGAGCCACGTCCACTACTCCTCGGAGATCGCGTATCCAGAAAGCGGGAGCGCGGTCAGCCAAGCCAACCCAGCCGTTGCTCGCGATCCCACTGACTACGGCCGCTGCTCCCGCGACGCCCCTCATCGACGGCCACCACCGACCCTCGGTTCTGTCAGCTACCAGCGGCAGCGGCCAGAGGCAGCCCCAAGCCGCGCAGATCCGTCCGGAGGTGTGGCGCCCCGAGGAACCGGACAGCGCGGAACCCGAGATCAGCGGCAACCAGCACGTTCGGCTCCGTGTCGTCGACGAGGGCCGTCGTCGAGGGTGTGAGACGGTAGCGCTCTACGAGGACGCGGTAGATCGCCGGGTCGGGCTTGCTGGCTCCGACGTCGCCGGAGATGACGATACCCTCGAACCACTCGAGGAACGGGAAGCGAGGACGGGTGAGCGCGAACTTCGCGGCCGACCAGTTGCTCAGCGCATAGCATGGGACTCCCGCGTCGCGCAGCTCGGCGAGGATCTGCACCGTGCCCTCGATGGCCCCGCCGAGCATCTCCTCCCAGCGAGTGTCGTAGGCGAGGATCAAGTCGCGCTGCGCCGGGAACTCGCGGGCCAGTGACTCGATAGCCTCGGGCCATGGGCGCCCGGCATCCAGCCGAGCGTTCCATGCCGGTGTGCACACCTCCGAAAGGAAGGACTCCATGGCGGCGGCGTCGTCGAACAACTGGCGGTAGAGGCGGCGCGGATCCCATTCGATGAGGACGCCGCCAAGATCGAAGACGACCGCCGTCGCACGTAAGGTTGGCAAACACCACTCCCTGTCCGTGGGGCTGAGCGCGACCTCAGCCTCGTCCGCCACGGGCGCTTTCATGATGCCTCGCCAACAGTTGGCTCGCCCGGACGGGCTGCCAGTGGCGCTACCTGCCGGGACGCTTCCCCGACTGGCAGGCAGTCTGGAGCCAGTGGCGGCGGTGGCGCGACAACGGGGCCTGGGGCCAGGACATGCGGCTGCTCGCCACCGAGATCCGCCTGCGGCACAACCGCAAGGCGAACCCGACGATGGTCATAATCGACGGCCAGACGGTGAAGGGCGGGCACGCAGGGCCGACGTTCCACGAGGCCGGCGGACGGGGCGGCTACACGCGGGGCGCGAAGCGGTCGATCCTGATCGAGATCCTCGGGCTGCCGCTCGCGGTCCAGGTCGACTCGGCCAAGCCGCACGACGTCCAGGCGGCCCGCGCGTTCCTCGCGCCGCAGCTCGACGCCAACCACCCGACCCTGCCGGGCCTCAAGGCGATCGTCGCGGACCGGGGCTACACGGGCCTCGCGGCGCTCGCCGCCAAGCACAACCTCGCGCTCGACATCAAGCGCTCGCCGGCGCCGGCCCTGCTGCCGCCGAAGAAGCCCGGCGGCAAGCCGAGGAAGGCTCCGCGCGTGTTCACGCCGCTGCGCCCGCTCTACAAGGTCGAGAACACCTGGGCACGGCTCGGCATGTGCCGGCGGTTGTCGCGCTGCTACGAGGAGACCGCCCTCGGCGCGAAGGCCTGGCTGGAGGTCGCTGCCTCGCCTATCTGTGCGGGAGGCTCCGAGCAGAGCCGACCTGACCGTGCCCGAGCTTAGCCGGTGCGCAACGGCGTCGTTCATCGAGACGCCGAGCGACCGGTAGCGGCGATCCTGGGGTCACCGACGGCGCACGAGCCGGTCGAGGACGCTGCGCCGGCTTTGAGGCGCCGCACCACCTGTCTGCTCCCGCTCGAGCTCGGCCAGCTCATTCTTGTCCAGCGTGGCTTGGCACTCCTCCGACTCGAGCGTCCGCAGCCGCCGCGCCTCGTCAGGATGAAGCGCCTCGATCGTGAAGCGGTCTCGGCCAGGAACGAACCCCGCCATCTATGTCTCCTTCGCTTAGCCCACGTCGTGGACATCCATCTTGGCGGCTTGAGTCACCGGGTCAAGAGTCCGATGACGGTGCGCCTATGAGTCCCCCACCCGGCGGACACCGGGTCGGATCGATCTGCGTGCTGATCCCAATCGGCTACAGGCTCTCAGTCGAGAATGGCCCGCTCCGCATCGTCAACACCATCTCGGTGCACAGTCCGCTGGCGGCTGATCAGACGGCGACTTGGGGCGAGATCCTGCCGCAGAACCCGACCAACACTCCGATCAAGATTGAGGCGATCGACCCGATCAACCCCCGAGGTCTCGACGTCGTCGGGATCAGCACGAACAATCCCGATGTGGAAGGCGGGATGGGGTTTGCCCGGACCTTCCCCCCGCCCGGGATGACGCTCGGGCCAGTGGCTGAGGCGATCCTGTCCCCATCGACGAGCGCGAGCCCCAACCTTCAGATCCTCATCGGGGTCCGACTGTCGACTTCGAGCACCGACGGCACGATCGACGGTCTTCGGGTCACGTACGAGCTCGGTGGACGAACCTACGAACTTGTCGTCCCCGGCTCGTTGACACTGACCCTTGCGCCAAGCTCGCCGTCCCCCTAGACAAGCTGGAGGGCTGGGACCGACCCACCGTCACCCTCTTTGCGGATCCCTGTCGCCAATGTTCCCGCGCTACGTCGAGCGGGCTTTGGTGTCCGCGTAGATTACCCACCCGATCGAGCCTGTCTGGCCGACGAGACGCTCGGCTGCACGCGGCCATATTTGTCCCGATCTCGTCGGATTATGATGCTGACCAGAGCACTGTTGGGCCCACACAGTTGCATCCGAGAGGAAACAGGGCGATGAGTGGTTTCCGCGAGTTCTTGCTCAAGACCAACGCGATGGCTCTGGCCATCGGCGTGATCATCGGCGTGGCGCTCGGCGCGGTCGTCACTTCCCTTGTGAACGACATCATCATGCCGCCGATCGGTCTGCTCTTGGGCGGGGTCGACTTCAAATCGTTGGTGATCAAGCTCAAGGATGCCACGACAGACGCGGCGGGCAAGCCGGTGCCCGAAGTCGACATCCGCTGGGGTAACTTCATCAACGTCGTCATCGCGTTCGTCGTTATCGCGTTCGTCGTTTATCGGATCAGCAAGGTCTTCATCAAGGTAGAGGTCGCCGGTCCGGTCAAGACCTGCCCGGCCTGCAAGGAAGCGAACGCCGTCGACGCCAGCCGCTGCCGGGCCTGCACAAGCGCGATCTAAGCCAAAGCGGAGGTCCGTTTTACCTTTTCGCTCGAGGGCTGTCCACCGGAGTGTGTGCGCCGCGTGTCGTCCGGCAACGATCCACTGAACCTCTTTGTAGACGCCGGTCGAGGTCGCCGATTACGATCTCAGTGTCCTCGAACCCTTCACGGCCAACGGTCCGGCTGGACGCACCTCCGAGTAGGGATCGCGGGGGCGACCATGTGACGAGTCCGGTTGCGGGCGATGGAGACCGCGACGCGGGCTCCCTGCTCGGGCCTGCACCCGCAGTCCCTACCGGACGCCGGCCGCCGCCATCTGGGCTCTGACCGCCTCAGGGGCCAGGGCACCGGCTCGACTCGCCCGGGCCTGAGTCACCTTTCGCCGAGCGGCGTCCGTTCGTCGAAGACTGATGGGTATTTGCCCACCCTGACGGGCGGCCAATGCAGGGTTGGACGGCGTACCGGATCCTCCAGCGCCTCCTGGTTGACGCGGGACTGCCCCGGGTCCGGTTCCACGCGCTGCGCCATGCTTTCGCGACAACACTCCTCGCGGATGGCGAGGACCTGGCGAACGTCTCGAAGTTGCTCGGCCACCGCGATCTCGCGACGACGGCGAACGTCTACGACCACCTCACCGACCAGGCGAGCCGGCGTGCCGCCGACCGGATGGACAGGGCACTCCGGAGGGCGCGGTGAGCCAAACTGGGGTCAGAACTGGGGTCAGGTTCCGAATCACGAGGCCCTCGGTTCAACACCGGGGGCCTCATTCGTGCTCAGAGTAGTGGTCGGGGCGGAGCGATTCGAACGCTCGGCCTCCTGAACCCCATTCAGGTGCGCTACCAGGCTGCGCCACGCCCCGACAGGCTCGGAGTCTAGCACTCCGAGCCTGGAGCCTTCCGAGGCCGGAGCTGCGCGATCGGCGGTGGCCGACGCTCAGCGGTCCGCGTTGCCGGCCTCAGCGCCCCGGCGTTGACGAGTGTCGGGCGCCCACGGCCGACCGGCCTGCCGACGGCTTCCTGGCCCGACCGCTCCGGCGTTTGGGCAGTTCAATCGCGCTGCGCTCCCGGAAAAAGATCCGGATCGGGGTGCCGTCGAAACCGTATGCCTCGCGAATCTGGTTCTCGAGGTAGCGCTGATAGCTGAAGTGGACGCTGCCGGCGTCCTTGGCGAAGAACACGAACGTCGGCGGCGCAACCGCGACCTGGGTGGCGTAGAAGATCTTGGGCCGACGGCCCTTGACCAGCGAGGGCGACTGGCGTCGGATCGCTTCGGCCACCAGCCGGTTCAGCTCGCCAGTCCCGATTCGGCGCCGGCGCTCACCCCAGATATCGACGGCCGCCTCCAGGACGCGGCCGACTCGCTGACCGGTCTTGGCGCTGATCGAGATGACCGGTGCCAGGTCGATGAACGGAGCCTCGCGGCGCAGGGCGATCACGTACTGGTCGAAGGTCCGGTCGGTCTTTTCGGTCAGGAGATCCCATTTGTTGACCGCGATAACCAGCCCCTTGCCCTCTTCGACCACATAGCCGGCGACGTGGGCATCCTGGGCAGTCAGGCCATCCTCGGCGTCGATCACCACGATCGCCACGTCGGCCCGTGAGATCGCCTTCATCGAGCGCAGGGCGGCGTAGCGCTCGGCAGCCGGTCCGTTGGCGACCTTGCCCCGGCGGCGGATGCCGGCGGTGTCGATCAGGACGACCTCGCTCCGGCCGTAGGCGAGCGTGGTGTCGATTGCGTCGCGGGTTGTCCCCGGGATCTCGCTGACGATCACCCGTTCTTCGCCGAGCAGGGCGTTGACCAGGCTCGACTTGCCGACGTTCGGACGGCCCACGATCGCGATCGCGACCGGCTGGTCCGAGTCGGCCGCCATCGCGGCATCCCAGCGGGCGGCTTCCGGATCGGCCAGCGCATCGGCATCGGCGTCAACGTCCTCGTCAGCCTCGTCCTCGTCACCGAGGGCAGGCCCCTTGGTGATATCCGGCAGGACGAAGCCCGCGGCCACGTCCCGCTCCCATTCCTCGGCTTCGATCTCGCGGGCCTTGCGGGCCACTTCCTCGGGCGATTCGGGCGGCAGCGCCCAGATGATCGCGTCGAGCAGGTCGCCGATGCCCCGGCCGTGGGCGGCACTGACTGCGAACATGTCCTCCCAGCCTAGGACGTGAAACTCAGCGGCCTCGCGGTCACGCCGCTCGTTGTCGGCCTTGTTGACCGCCACCAGAATCGGCGACTTCGCCCGGCGCAGGATCGTGGCCGCCTCGAGATCGGCCGGGGTGGGCCCGGCTGCCGCATCGACTACAAGGACGATTACCTGGGCTTCGTTGATCGCCAGGCGGGCCTGTTCCTGGACGCGCTCCTCGATCGGGTCATTGGGATCGATCTCCAGGCCGCCCGTGTCGACGACGACGAATCGGCGGCCGTTCCATTCGGCGTTGCCATACAGGCGGTCCCGGGTCGTCCGGGCGCGGTCCTCCACGATTGCCCGACGGCTGCCCAGGATCCGGTTGAAGAGCGTGCTCTTGCCAACGTTCGGGCGCCCGACCAGGGCAACGACCGGCAGGCCTTGGGCCACGCTCAAGCGGCGCCGACGGCGGACGGCAGCGAGGTCGTCCGGCCAGCTGGCGTGGCCGCAAGGGCCAGGGCAGCCATCGCCAGCCGGTGCGCGTCAGCGGCTGCGGCCGGCGTACCGGCGATCGCCAGGATCCGCTCGGCCACGGCCTGGAGGTCCTCGATCGGGGTCGAGGTGCCCCCGGTGATCCCGACGACGGCGGCAGCGCTGAAGTCGGTCGACTCGGTGAGATCGGCGACCGACTCGACCTGGATCGCCTTCGTCCCCACGATCTCGCACAACCGGGTGAGCTCCTTCGTGTTGGCGCTCGAGCGACCACCGACGACCACCATCAGGTCCACCTCGCGAGCCGTCTCCAGGGTGTCCTGCTGGCGGCGGATCGTGACCGGGCAGACGGTGTTGACGATCTTGAGCTCGTGGCTGCGCGCGACCATGAACGCGGCGAGCTTCTCGAACTTCCAGGGCGGTTGGGTGCTCTGCGAGATCAGGGCCATCTTCTTCTTGCGCGGGATGTGCTCCCACTCGGGCTCGTCGTCGACGACGATCGCGTCCGGGGCGAAGCCGAGCAGGCCCACCACTTCGGGGTGGCGTGGCGTCCCGAGGAGCACGATCGTGTAGCCCTCCTCGACCAGGCGCATCAGCTCCTTTTGCTCCTGGATCACCCAGGTGCAGGTGCCGTCAATCACGTCCAGGCCACGTGCCTCCGCCCGGGCCATGACGTCCGGCCGGACGCCGTGCGCCCGGATCACGATCGCCGCCCCGCGGTCGACGTCGTCGAGTGACTCGACCGTCTGGACCCCGACGCGCTGCAGCTCGGCGATCACGCCCTCGTTGTGGACGACCTGGCCCAGGGTGTGAGTGACCCGGCCCGTCGATGCCGACTCCTTGGCCTTGTCGATTGCCTCGCGCACGCCATAGCAGAAGCCGGTGCGCTTGGCGATGCGAACTTCACGAACGGTGCCCATCTCCCCGCGATTATCGCACTGGTCGTGCCGAAACCCTACGATCGGGCGCTCGGCTGCGCCTGGGAGCCCGGGCCCTCGCTCGGTCCGCCGCTCGCGTGGGGCCCGCGAGATGGGCCGTATACCCCCTGCTGACGGGCCGGCAGGAGCTCCGCGATCCGAGCCATGATCAGCTCGGTCGCCGCCGCCTTGGACGCCCGCCGGTCCAGGCCCGGCGGCAGGGTCTCGGCTAGCCTGAACGGCTCGCCCACCCGCATCTGAACCCCGCCACCGATCCGCGGAATCGCGCCTTTTGGCCAGAAGCGGTCCGTGTCGATGAGGCCGACCGGCAGGATCCGGGCGTTCGTCTTGAGGGCCAGCATGGCCACGCCTTCCTTGGCAGATTGGAGCCCGCCGGTCGGGCTGCGGGTCCCCTCGGGAAAGACGACCACGACATTGCCCGCCTCGAGGATCCGGATCATCAGCCGGAAGACATCGATCTCGACGTTGCCCCGGTCAACCGGGTGAACGGACCCGGCNNACGTGATTGGACGCGATGATCAGCGGTCCCGCGCGGGGAACCAGGTCGAGCGCGCCCGTCACCCGGACCCGGGTCAGGCAGCGCACGATGAACCGAGCGACAAACGCGGTGGTCCGGATGAACCAGTTGGCGTCGCTACGCACGGACCTCGCGTCGGCTGCGGTCACCCGACCCCACCGCTGCCGGTGCGGATCGGGTCGGTGACCCGGGACCCGGCGTCAGCCATCTGCCGGATCGCGGCCACGACCTCGGCCACCGTCTGCTCGAAGGTGTTGCCGTCGGTCACGATGTGGACCGCGTCGAGCGCGGGGCGAAGTGGCGCGACCGGCCGGTTCCGATCGAGATCATCGCGCCGCCTGAGCTCCGCCAGAACGGCCCGTCCCTCGGGCCCGGCCGGATCGATCCCGCGTTCCTCGGCCCGCCGCCGGGCTCGTTCCTCGGCCGACGCCTCGAGGAAGATCTTCAGGCCGGCCCGCGGCAGGACGACCGTCCCGATGTCCCGGCCGGCCACGACGATCCGGCCGCCGGTCGCAATCGCACGCTGGCGCTCGAGCAGGGCGGCCCGCAGCTGGGCCACCCGCGAGACCTCGCTGACCCGCCGATCCACGTCGGGTGCATGAACTCGATCGGTCACGTCAATCGAGTCGACCAGCACGCGGGCCAGCCGGCCCTGGTCATCAGCCACCAGCTCCACTTCGCCGACGAGTCCGACCAGTGCCGCCGGATCGGCCGAATCGATCCCGCGCTGAAGCACCAGCCAGGTGATCGCGCGGTAGAGCAGGCCGGTATCGCAGAAGCGGTAGCCGATCTCGCGTGCCGCCGCGGCCCCGACGCTGCTCTTGCCGGACGAGGCGGGACCGTCCAGGGCCACAACCAGCGGTTGGAGCGTCATCGCGAGGGGCCCACCCGGCCCGCACCCAGCGAGCGCACCTCCGGCGCGGTGAGCCGCCGGCAGCGGCCGCTGGCTAGGTCTTCCAGGCGGAGCGTCCCGAGCCGGACCCGGACCAGGCGGTCCACGGGCGCAGCCACCGCGGCGAACATCCGCCGGAGCTGGCGCTTCCAGCCCTGCTGGAGCGTGGATCGGTACCACGTGAGCTCGGGTGGCACCGGCTGGAGCACCGCCTCCAGCTTGCGCACCTCCACCGTCGTCATCAGCCGCAGGTGGGTCAGGGTCGCCAGACCCTCCTCAAGCCGGATTCCGGCCCGGAGCACTGCCTGTTGGTCCTCGTCGAGCGGCCGGCGCAAGCCGAGGGCGTACTCGCGTTCGACACCGAAGCGTGGATGGAGGACCCGTTCGGCCCACTGACCGTCGTTGGTCAGCAGGATCAGGCCTTCGGAATCCTGGTCGAGCCGGCCGACCGGGTAGAGCCGGGCACCCGAGCTGAGCGCAGTTGGCACAAGATCCATGATGGTCTGCCCGGCGTGACGATCACGAACGGTTGAGACGACGCCGGTCGGTTTGTGGATCACGAGATGGACGGCGCTGGCCGCCTCGCCGATCGCCCGCCCATCGACCAGGATCGCGGAGCTGACCGGGTCGACCGGCTGGCCGACGCCGGCGATCTTGCCGTCGACGGTAACGCGGCCGGCCGCGATCATCCGCTCGGCCTCTCGGCGGGAAGCAACCCCAGCTGCGGCAAGGACCTTCTGGAGGCGCTCGGTGGCCATCAGTCGCCGGGCCGTCCAGGGCCCACGGAGACGGGCTCGATGGTCTCTCCAGCGATAGCCTCCGTCGGAGCCCGCTCGTCGTCCATCTCGACCAGGCGCCCGGCGATCTGCGCGTCGAGCGGGGGCAGCTCGTCGAGGCTGGTCAGCCCGAAGCGCTCGAGAAAGTCGAAGCCTGTCCCATACAGGAAGGGTCGGCCCGGCGCGTCCGACCGGCCCAGCTCAACCACGAGTCGGCGATGCATGAGAGACCGCAAGCTGTAATCCGAGTCGACCCCGCGGATCCGCTCGATCACCGATTTCGTGAGGGGCTGGCGGTAGGCAACGATCGCGAGGGTCTCCAGGGACGCCGGCGACAGGCGGGTTGCATCCGCTCCGACATAGCGGGCGACGAGCGGGCCGGCGTCGGGCGCCGTGGCCAGCTCGACTCGGTCGGCGGAGGCGACCAGGCGAATCCCACGCCCCGCCAGGCTGGTCTCGAGGTCGCCCAGCCGGGCGTCAACGGTCGCCCGGTCGACACCCGCGATGGAGGCGATCTCGCGCCGACTGAGTGGCCGCTCGGCGACGAACAGGAGCGCCTCCAGGGCGAACTCGGTCAGCTCCCCATCGGTCGGCTCGACCGAGCGCCCAGCGCCGTCCTTCGTCGTCTCGCCGGCGAGCGCGCCCTCTGTCACCTCGGGCTCGATCATCCAAATGACTCGAGCAACTCGTCGATCGGGCCGGCATCCGTCTCGGCGAGGCGACCGCCGGAACCTCGCTCCGATGGTGTCGTCCGCCGGGCAACGATTGGACCCCACGGCTGGGCTTGTTCGACCACGATCTCGCGCCGCTTCATCAGCTCGAGCATCGCCAGGAACGTCACGGCGAGGACCACTCGGTCCCGGACGCCGCGCAGCAGCTCCTGGAGAACGACGGTCGGTGCATCGCGCAGGGCCTGGCGAATGATCTCGGCACGCTCGGTGATCGTGATCGGGCGCGCCAGCAGCGCCGCGGCCGGCACCGCCGGCGGCACGCGCTGAAGGAGGTGGTCGAGCGCCCGGGCCAGCACCTGGATATCGAGCGCGGCGGCCGGCACATGACCCGCGCCCGCCCTGCCCGCGGCTGCCGCAACAGGTGGCTCGCGCCGAAAGACGCCGCAGCGCTCGATGGCGACGATCTGCAGCCGGGCCCCGGCGTCGCGGTAGGCGCGGTAGAGGAGGAGTCGGGCGCGTAGCTCCGCCTCGGGATCGGATTCCTCCTCGGGGGACTCGGCCGGGCGGGGGGATGGTTCCCGGGGCAGCATCGCCCGGCTCTTGATCACGATCAACTGACCGGCCACGGCGACAAACGCCGAAACGTTGCCGATCCGGTCTGAACCGAGACCGGCCAGGGCCTCGAGATAGGCTCCGGCCAGGGAGCCCAGGGAAACTGTCAGGATGTCCAGCTGGCGCGACTCGATCAAGGTCACGAGCAGGCCAAGTGGACCTTCGAACGCACCGAGATGGACGTGGGTGACTGGCCCACGACCGGCGCTGAAATGGACAGCGGGTGGACCCGGCCCGTCGAGCGAAGTCTGGCGCCCGGGATCAGGCGCTTGGATCATGCTCAGTTCGCCTCGTCGGCCCGGCGCAACAGCTCACCAGCGCGATCGGCCGGCGCTGTCGCCTGGTCCCGGATCAGGCTCGCGGTCCGGATGCTCCCACCGGCCGCCAGGACGAGCTCGGCCGACCGCTGGGCATGATCCCGAAGCTGGTCGAGCGCTGGACCGAAGCCTGGCAGGCGGCGGGCGAGCCGGACCACCCACGGACCGAACGCCTCACCCAGGGACCAGGCGACCCTGGGCAGCAGTCCGACCCCGCGCGCCCGTCCGTCAGGGCTCGCGGCAGTGCTCTTGGCGCAGTCGTGGAGCAGGCCCGCCAGCAGGAGCTCGGTGTCATCACCCCCGCCCGTCGCGTGCAGGCTGGCGACAACGTCGAGACCGTGGCGGCGATCGGCGACCGGCATCGCGTCGAACACGGCGAGGAGCGACCGGGGGACCCACCCGTCGAGAGCCGCCCGCTCATCCGTTGAGACCCTGGCCGTCAGGTGTGCCCGGAACTGGTGGACCTTCGTCGCCCACCAGCCCGGGCTGCCGCTGCGCTGGAAGCTCACAGCCCCGCAATGAACTTGGCGATCGGGAAGCCGACGTTGTTGAAGACGAACTGGAGGGGTCCCTCGATGCCTGTCAGGAGCGGGATGAAGATCAGGGCCAGCAGGACGTACGGTCCGTACTGGGCGAGGATCGGACCGAGCTCGAAAGCCTGGCGCGGCGGCAGCGCGGCGAGCAACACCCGCGCGCCATCGAGCGGCGGCACCGGGATCAAGTTGAAGATGAACAGGGCCACATTGATCTCGACGAAGATGAACACGATGGTGAGGGCGTCGAACTGGCCCGGACTCGTCGCCACGCCCCGCAATACCCGGAAGACGACCCCACCGGCAACCGCGAGGAGCAGATTCGAGACCGGCCCGGCGGCAGCGACCATCGCCTCGCCCGTCCGCCCATTGCGCAGGTTCGCGAAGTTGACCGGCGTGGGCTTGGCCCAGCCGATTCCCCCGCCAGCGTAGGCCGAGGCGAGGAGCATCAGACCGCCGAGCGGATCGAAGTGGACGATCGGGTTGAGGGTCAGCCGGCCGAGGTAGCGCGCCGTCGAGTCGCCCAGCCGGTAGGCTATCCAGGCATGGAAGAACTCATGGACCGGGAACGAGACGAGGATGATGATCGCGGCGGCAATAAGCGACGCAGTGGTCTGGTCCATCTGGCTATCGTACCCGCGCTCTGGGATCTACCGCCGGTCTAAAGCCGGGCCAGCAGCTCCGCCTTCTTGGCGTCGAACTCGGCCTGGGTGATCGCCCCGCTGTCGAGCAACCCCTTCAGCCGATCGATTGCGGTGGCCACGTCATCCGGGCTCGGTGCAGCTGGCGCCGAAGCCTGAGTCGGGGCAGTCACGGGTGCGGCCACCGCCGGTTGGCTGGCCCACGGATCCCCGCCTGGGCCGGAGGCAGCCCGCAGGGGCGGGCTGGGGATCCGTCCACTTGATACCTCGAGCTCCAGTTCGTGCTTGGAATCCGAGATCGCCCGCTTGAAGCCGGCCGCATCGAAGAGCATGTGCATCCGCTCGATGCCCGACTCGGACGCCGTCAGGATCTCCAGGTCGCCGAAGCCGAATACCCGCCCGAAGACGTTCTGCGTCAGCACTGCGTCATTGATCTTCTCGAGCGAGCTGTCCAGTGCCTTCTTGTTGAGGATCCCGCTGATCTGGATGACTCGCCGGTTGGTGACGATGAACGCGTCGTTGATCCAGCGAAGGTATTGGTAGACGAACACCACAACCGCATAGACGACCAGGGCAAGGACCACCCAACCGAGCACGAAGTTGAGGCCACCCCCGATCCCGTCCGTGCCCAAGTTGCCCCGGAAGATAAAGATCAGCAGGGCTGCCACGAGACCGAGGATCGCGAGTTTGGCATGGTCGACCAGGACGAGCCAGTGCTGGCGTCGCTCGATGACGATCGTTTCGCCCGAGGACATCAGCGATGCGGTGAAGTTCGCCATTGAGACTGGGCTCCTTCTCAGGCTCGCGGGTGAGCGCGAGCGTAGACCTCCCTGATCCGCTCCCCACTGAGGTGGGTGTACAGCTGGGTCGTGGAGATACTCGCATGCCCGAGCAACTCCTGGACGATGCGCAGGTCGGCGCCACCCTCCAGGAGATGGGTCGCGAATGAATGGCGGAGCGTGTGAGGCGTGACCCGGTCCCCGAGCCCTGCGTCGCGGGCAGCCCGCTTGACCATCGTCCAGGCTGCCTGCCGGCCGAGGCGGCCGCCTCGGCTGGTGACGAAGAGTGGTCCGCCACGGCGCGCCTCTTCGGGCTGTCGGGCGAGCCAGGTCGGCCGGACTCCGTCGAGGTAGCGGACCAGCCATTCGAGGGCAACCTCCCCAACCGGCACGAGCCGTTCCTTGTTGCCCTTGCCGATCACCCGGACGAAGGCGCCATCGAGCGAGAGGTCCTCACGATCCAGGTTGAGCGCCTCGCTGATCCGCAGGCCCGCCGCGTACAGCAGCTCCAGGAGCGCCCGGTCGCGGAGCCGGGTCGCTTGCGTGACCGGCGCTGCGGTGCCCTTGGCGGCGGCCTCCTGGGCAGCGCCGCCGGCAGCCTCGAGCAGCCGGTTGGTGGCCTCGATGTCGAGCGGATCGGGCAGCAGGCGCGTCTGGCGAGGCAGGTCGATCCGGGCACCCAGGTCGGTCTCGATCAACTCGTCGCCGTAGGCGAAACGATAGAACCCCCGGATTGAGGCGGCCCGCCGGCGGAGGCTGGTCGATCGCAGGGGACGGCCGTGTGGTCCGGCGCCGGCGGCCGAACGAGAAAGGTAGCGGGTTGCCGGCTCGACGGATTTGTCCCAGCCGCGCGCGACGAACGGGTCGACCGAGAAGGCGGCGAGGTCGCCCCCGTAGGCCCGGATGGTCGCCGGGGCCAGTCCCCGTTCGATCCGCAGATGGACCAGGTAGTCGGCGATCGCTGCCTGGAGCCTGGCCCCGGATCGGGTCATGGCCAGCGCTCGAAGGGACAGCTCATGCGACCCCGGCCGGTTGGCTCAGGGCATCGCCGGCCGCCTCGCGCCAGGCCGCGGCCCGGGCCAGGAGTTGCTCGGCGCCGGCCCGGGCTGCCGCGCCGCCGTCGGGACCCTGGTCCATGCCCTCGCCGCCCAGCATCAGCGCGAGCTCGGTCAGCCGCGCCGCAGGCTCGAGACGCTCCACTTCGGTCACGGTCCGGCCGTCACGCTGGCGCTTGGAGATCCGGAAATGGACATCGGCATGGGCGGCGATCTGGGGCAGGTGGGTCACGCACAGGACCTGGTGGCGACGGGCGAGCGTCCACAGGCTCCGCCCGACCGGGTCGGCACTGCGGCCACCGATACCCGTGTCAATCTCATCAAAGACGAGCGTTGGGGTCGCGTCAACGGCGGCGAGCACCTCCTTGATCGCGAGCGCGACCCGGCTTAGCTCGCCGCCCGATGCGATCCGCGCCAGCGGTCGGGCGGGCTCGCCCTGGTTCGGGGCAAACCGGAAGATCACCTCGTCGATCCCGGTGGCATCGAAGTGGACCGCGTCCCCGGCCACCTCAACCGCCGGATCGGTGCCCTCGACCGGCCTGCGCACCACCGCGACTCGAAACTGTGTCCCGGCAAAGCCGAGCGCGTGGAGGGCGTGGCCGACCGCCTTCGACAAGCGGTTCGCGGCCTCGACCCGGTCGGTCGACAGGATCGCCGCCGTTCGAGCGACGGCACCGAGCAGGGCCGCGCTATCGCCCAGTCGGCGCCCGCGCTCGCCCTCAAGGTCACGCAAGCGGGCTGCCTCGGCCGCCATCCGCTGGCCGTGGGCGAGGATGGCCGCCTCGTCGTCGCCGTAGCGGCGCTCGAGCGCGTAGATCAGCGAAAGTCGCTCCTCGAGCTCGACGCTAGCGGCCGGATCGTGGTCGACGAGCTCGGCCAGGTTGCGCGCTTCGGCCGCGATGTCGTCCGTCTCGGCATCGAGCCCGGCCAGCCGCTGGGCGAGGCCGTCGAAGCGGCCATCGAAACGGGCCACCTCGTGGGCTGCGTGGAGGGCGACTCCCAGGACGTCACGTACGGCCGCGCCGTTGACACCGTCAGGGCGATCGCCGACGAGGGCCTCCCTGATCGCCGCGACACCCCGGGCGATTGCCTCGCCGTGCTGGGCGGCCCCGAGCCGGGCCCGAATCTCGGCTGCCTCGCCGACGCGCACTCGAGCGCCGTCGATCTCGGCCGCTTCGTGCTCGGCCAGCTCAAGCCGGCGAACGAACTCGCGGGGCTCCAGGGCGAGCTCTCGTAGCGCGGCCTCGTTCGTCCGCCAGCGCTCGACCGCGAGGCGAACGGCCCCACGCTCAGGCTCGAGGCCGCCGAAGGCATCAAGCAGGTCCCGCTGGCGACGCTCATCGAGGAGCTGCTGTTGGTCGTGCTGGCCATGGATCTCGACGAGCGGCCCGGCGACCTCCGCGAGTCGTGCCGCACTGACCGGCTCATCATCCAGTCGGGCGCTCGAGCGGCCACTCGGATTGATGTCGCGGCCGCAGATCAGGTCGCCACCGGCCCGCTCCATCCGGGCGGTGACCCGGGCAGCTTCGGCGCCCTGTCGGACCAGACTGTTGTCCGCTCGCGCACCCAGGGCCAGGCCGAGGGCATCGATCAACAAGCTCTTGCCCGCGCCGGTCTCGCCGGTGATGACGTTGAAGCCGGGGCCGAAGGCCAGGTCGAGCCGGTCGATCAGGGCCAGGCCTGAGACAGTCAGCTCCAGCAGCCGCCCGGGTCGGGCAGTCCCGCCTTCGGTGGTCGCGCTGTCGTCGGCCATCGACGCATCGTCGGCCATCAGCTGGGTAGCAGCTCCACCTTGTGGCGGAGCAGGTCCCAGAACGGCAGTGCGCTCTTCGGCTCGACGAACCGGATCGGCCGGTCCCGAGCCGTGACCTCCACGACATCTCCGACGTTGAGCGGAATGTCGTCGTAGCCGTCGACGCTGAGCAGGGCCTCATTGGCGTCGACGACCCGCGTCCGCACGGTCTGGAGGGGGCTCACGACAACCGAGCGGATCGCCGAGAGATAGCCGGCGATCGGAGTCACCACCAGGTTTCGGCTGACCGGGTCGAGGATTGGCCCGCCGGCCGAGAACGAGTAGCCGGTCGAGCCGGTCGGCGATGCCACGATCAGGCCGTCGGCGATGAACGTGGCGAGGTGCGATGGACCGATCGCGACGTCAAGCCGTACGACCCGGGCCAGAGCCCCCCGGGCGACTACGATGTCATTCAGGGCAAAGACCTCCCGGCTGCCCTTCGTACCGCCGGCCGGCAGGATCAACCCGCGCAGGGTCATCCGTTCGTCGACTGAGAAGGCGCCGGCAACGATCTCTTCGAGGACGGGCTCGAATCCGTCTGCCTCGACCTTCGACAGGAAGCCCACCTTGCCCAGGTTCACCCCGAGCAGGGGAACGTCCACCTCGGCCACGGCCCTGGCGGCGCGCAGGAACGTGCCGTCGCCGCCGAGGACGACGAGCGCGCTTGTCTTCGACAACTCCCGTCGGAGGGCTTCAACATCGCTGGCGGGCTCGGACCACGCGTCGACCTCGCGCGTCGTGCACCAGCCCAATGCCCTCTGGAGGAGCTGCACGGCGGCATCACTGGTCGGGTTGAAGGCGAAGCCCAGGCGGCGCACCGTCGTCATCCGAGCGCAACTGTGCGGAGGCACTGGTCCAGCTCGGCGGTTGCTGCGATCGCTGCCGGCGCCATTGGGCTGACCCACAGGTCCAACAGGAATTCGCGATTGCCCTGTGGCCCGAGCAGGGGCGAGGCGATCGCTCCGGCCACGCCCAATCCGAGGACGCGGGCCTGCTCGACGACCCGCTCCAGGACGGCGAGATGGACCGCCGGATCCCGCACCACGCCACCGGGAACGGCGTCGCGCCCAGCCTCGAACTGAGGCTTGACGAGCGGCACGATCCGACCGCCCGATGGCCCGAAGCAGGCACGCGCGGGGCCGAGGATCAGGCCCAGCGAGATGAATGCCACATCGATCACGGCCAGGTCCACTGGTTCGGGTAGAACGCCTGCGGCGAGCGTCCGGCCATTCGTGCGTTCCATCGAAACGACCCGCGGGTCCGCGCGCAGGCGCTGGGCCAGCTGGCCGCGGCCGACATCGAGGGCATAGACCCGCCGGGCACCGCGCTGGAGCAGGACGTCGGTGAACCCGCCGGTCGACGCCCCAACATCCAGCGCCGTCAGGCCGGCCGGATCGATCCCGAACGCGTCGAGCGCGGCGATCAGCTTGTGGGCACCCCGGCTGACATACGGATCGCGGGTCACGACCTCTACCGGGATCATCACGTCAAGCAGGTCGCCTGGCTTTCGGTCGAGCCTAGCCGAGCCCCTCTCCCCCACCCGGACCCGGCCGGCAAGGACCAGGGCCTGGGCCCGCGTCCGGCTTTCGACGAGGCCGCGCTCCACGAGCAATTGGTCGAGGCGCTGGCGGCTGGTCCGGGTCACCCGTCGATCATGCCACGCCATCGGGCGCCATGGAGCCCTAGACCAGGCGCGCCTCGGTTACGGCGCCGGCGCCCGCAATGGCGTGGAGCCCCTGGAGCGTTTCCCGGACCTGGGCGGCGATCCCTTCGACATCCAGCCGGACCAGGTGGCGCAGGTCGGCTACCGAGCCGTGTTCGATGAACTGATCCGCGGGGATCCCGATGATCTTCAGGACGACCTCGCGGTAGGCCGGGTCGACAGCCCGCGCCTCCTCCAGAAGCTCGAGCACGCCGCTGCCGAAGCCGCCGGTCATGACGCTCTCCTCGAGGGTCACCACGAGGCGCTTGCCGCGAGCCTGCTCCATGATCAGCTGGCGATCGATCGGCTTGGCCCAGCGAGCATTGATTAGGCCGACCGACCAGCCCTCGATGGCCAGCAAGTCGGCGGCCTGGCGGGCGCGCTCCACGATCGGACCGAAGCCAACCAGGAGGATCTCGGAGCCCTCCTGGAGCAGCTCGGCCTGGCCGACCGGGATCGGTTTCGGGTCGACCGGGGGCAGGTTGAATCCCGGGTCGCGTGGATAGTGCAGGGCGAACGGATGGTCCTGGCTGAACGCCGTGCGCAGGAGCGCCCGGAGCTCCTGCTCGTCCTTGGGGCTGGCGATCACCAGGTTCGGCACCTGGCGCTGGGCCGGCAAGGTGAACATGCCCTGGTGGCTCGTGCCGTCCTCGCCGACTAGGCCGGCCCGGTCCACCGCGATGACCACCGGCTGGTCGTTCTGGCAGACGTCATGAACCACCTGGTCGAACGCCCGCTGCAGGAACGTCGAGTAGATCGCGACGACCGGCCGCTGACCGCCCATGGCCAGGCCGGTGGCCATGGTCACAGCATGCTGCTCGGCAATCCCGACATCGAAGAACCGGTCTGGAAACTCAGCCTGGAGCCGGTTCAGGCCGGTGCCGGTGGGCATCCCCGCGGTGATTCCGACGACCCGTGAATCGTGCCGGGCGATCTCAAGCAACTCGGCCACGAAGACCGCGGTGTAGTTCGGGACCTTGACCGGGGCGTCTGGACTACGCCGCGTGGCCGGAGCCGCGTCGTCGGCCATCGACTCGGTGGGCATCGATCTCGGCTTCGAGGCGCCGTTTAGGCGAGGCTCGAAGGCGGCCATCATCGGTGGCAGCGCGGCCCCGTGGAAGCCGACCTGGTCGGCCTCGGCCGGACGATAGCCGCGACCCTTCTGGGTCCGGACGTGGACGATCACCGGTTCACGCAGCTGCAGCGCGCCGGCGAAGGTCTGCATGAGCGCCCGCAGATCGTGACCCGGGACCACCCCGATGTAGGTGATCCCGAGATCCTCGAAGAGCTGGCCCGGCTGCGCGAAGTTGACGACCGACTTGCGCAGTCGCTGGCTCAACTCAAGAGCGGTTGGGCCGACGACGGGGATCCGCTCGATCGTCCGGTCGTAGGCACTCTTGCTCTGCTTCCAGGCCGACGACAGCTTGATCTGGCTGAGGTACTTGCTGAATGCGCCGACCGTGGGGCTGATCGACATCTCATTGTCGTTCAGCACGATCAGCATCCGGGTGCCACGTTGGCCGATGTCATTGAGGGCCTCGAGCGACAGCCCGCTCATCAGGGCGGCATCCCCGATCACCACGGCGATCCGCTCCATGCCATGACGCAGGTCGCGGGCTTCGGCCAGGCCCTGCCCGATCGACAGGCCGGTGCCCGCATGGCCGCCGTCGAACACATCGTGGGGGGACTCCGAGCGGCGCGGGAAGCCCCCCACGCCGCCCAGCGAGCGGAGCGTATCGAAGCGATCGTAGCGGCCGGTCAGGAGCTTGTGGGGGTAGGCTTGATGGCCCGTATCCCAGACGATTCGATCACGCGGCGATTCGAGCAGCCGATGAAGCGCAATCGTGAGCTCGACCACGCCGAGCGAGGAACCGAGGTGGCCACCCGTGGTG
This sequence comes from Chloroflexota bacterium, assembly GCA_003152165.1. Classification (GTDB taxonomy): domain Bacteria; phylum Chloroflexota; class Limnocylindria; order Limnocylindrales; family CSP1-4; genus Palsa-1033. The sequence goes on along the minus strand of PLZO01000026.1, from coordinate 31,374 downwards.
GCGACCGTTTCGATGATCTTCTCGCGGATCTCATCGGCCAGCTGAGCCAGCTGCGCGTCGCCCAGCCCACGCAGGTCGGCCGGGCCCCTGAGCGTCGGAAGGATGGCCAAGGTTCGATGCTCCCGTTCGGGCGATGGGTGACCCGCGCGATGTCGGCCCTTGCAAGGACCTTCGCGCGGGCGGCCTTCCAGGATGTCTGATCCGTTCGGGGTCGCCCGACCTAAGTTTACCCCGACCCGTCGGGCAGGGCCTCGTCGTCGGCCCGCAGCTCAACCGCCTCGAGCGCCCCGCCGGCCCGCTCAACGAGGCGCCGCACGCGTAGCTCGGCGTCGGCAAGGAGCACGGCACACCGCTCGTGCAGGGCGACCCCGCGCTCGTAGCCGGCGATCGACGCCTCGAGCGGACCGCCGCCGGCTTCCAGCTCGGCAACCGTGCGTTGCAGCTCGGCGAGAGCCTCGTCGAATGTCAGGTTCGCGATGTCAGGTGGCATCTGGGTCGTCAACTGGCTCCTCCTCCGCGGGCTGCTGCCAGCGATCGATACGAACAGCGATCATCCTACCAAGCGCAAAGCCAGCCACCGCCACGACGAGGACGATCCCGGCCAGAATCCCGACGGCCTCGATCATCCGGGCTCCAGTGGCCCCTGTGATATCGCCCCGAGCTCGCCCGCCGCCAGCCGGATCTTCAGCCCGGCGCCGGCCTGTGCCTCGTCCGCTCGGCGCAGGATCCGGCCGTCCTCCGACCGACGCACGATCGCGTAGCCCCGATCGAGCGTCGCCTGCGGCCCGAGAACAGCCAACGCCGCGACACTTGAGTCCAAGGTGGCATGGGCCGTCCCAAGACGGAGCGTAACCACCGGTCGCAGGCGCGCCTCGGCCCGCTGCTCCGCCGTGCCGGCCAGGCCCAACCGGTCGAGGACGGTCCTGGTGGCCCGGTCGAGCAGGACGCCGGCACGCTCACGCGCCTGGGCCAAGCGATCCGCCGGCCGGAGTTGATCGAGCGCCCGGCGCTCGCCGCCGAGCTCGCGCCGCGCCGCGGCCACGGTGCGTTGGGCGACGCCGGTCAGCCGGCGCGCTTCGGCCGCCAGCAAAGCGGCAACCTCGACCCGATCCGGCACCACGATTTCGGCCGCGGCTGACGGGGTGGGTGCGCGCACGTCCGCGGCGAAATCGGCCAGGGTCACGTCGGTCTCGTGGCCGACCCCGCAGACCAGCGGCAGCGGATGACCGACGATCGCCCTGACCACTCGTTCGTCGTTGAACGACCAGAGGTCCTCCAGTGAGCCGCCGCCGCGAGCCAGGATGGTGACGACCGGCGCGTTGGCCGGTCGTCCCTCGGCGAGACATTGGTCGGCGTAGCGCGCGATCCGGTCCAGGGCCGCCACGATGCTCGCCGGGGCGGGCTCCCCCTGGACCTGGCAGGCGGCGAAGACCACCTGGGCCAGCGGCCAGCGCCGCTCCAGGACATGGCGGATGTCGTGCCAGACGGCCCCGCTTGCGCTCGTCGCGACGGCGATCACCGCCGGTCGATGCGGCAACGGGCGCTTACGGGCCGCTTCGAACAAGCCCTCCGCGGCGAGCCGGGCCTTCAGCTCCTCGAAACGCAGCGCGAGGTCGCCGAAGCCGGCCGGCTGCACGGCGGTGACGTAGAGCTGGTACACACCCTGCTGCTCGAAGACATCGATCCGACCATGAGCAACCACCCGCAGGCCGGTCCGCGGTTCGAACGGCGAGACCAGGCGATCATCGCGGAACCAGATACAGGACAGCTGGCTCCGCTCGTCCTTGAGCGTGAAGTAGGCATGACCGGCCGATGAGATCGTGACCCGGCCCACCTCGCCTTCGACCCACACGTCGCGCAGTCGCTGGTCCGTGCGGACGGCATCGCGCACGACATGCGTGACTTCTGTGACGCCCAGGATGCTCGGCCGGAACTCGTCTGGAATCACCCCGGCCCGCGGCCGGACTACCGGCGCCGAGGGCGTTGCCACAGGGGCGGGCGGCGGTCCCGTCGCTGGCCCTGGCGAACCATCGTCGGACAGCGAATCCCAGGCGGGCAGTGCCCAGTCCGGCGGCTCGTCGCCGCCCGGGCTCGCGGACGGCGGCTCCCGGTGGCTCATCGGTCGCTCAGACCCGGGTCTGGTACTCGCCCGTCCGGGTGTCGACCCGGATCGTGTCACCCTCGTTGACGAAGATCGGGACGGTGACCACCAACCCGGATTCGGTCGTGGCCGGCTTGCGGGCGCCGGTCTGGGTGTCACCGGCAAAGCCGGGCTCGGTCACGGCCACGACCAGGTCGACCGTCACCGGCAGCTCCACCCCGAGCGTCTCGCCCTGATAGCTCGTCCGGTCGAGGAGCATCCCGTCCTTGAGGTAATGGACGGCGTCCTCAAGCTGGTCGGCGCTGAGCATGAACTGGTCGTAGGTGTCCGTGTCCATGAAGTGGTAGTCGTCGCCATCGCGGTACAGGAACTGGACGGGGCGACGGTCCATCTGGGCGCGCGGCCACTTCGTGCCGGCCTGGAAGCTGCGCTCGACGGTCCCGCCCTTCTTGATGTTGCGCAGGGTGATCCGCACCTGGGCAGATCCCCGGCCCATCTTGATGTGGTGGTAGTCCAGGATCTGCCAGAGGTCGCCGTCCAGCTCGATTGCGACGCCTTTGCGGAGTTCGCCGGTACTGATCATCGGGAGGTGAGCTCCTGCATGGTTCTACGGCGGCCCGACGTCCAGCGGCATACGCGCTGGCGTAGCATGAACCGGCTCGGTCATTCGGACTGTCCGCCGGATTGTACCGGAGGCTTCGTCATGCGCGGTCAATCTGGGGCCGACGACAACGAGGGTTCTGTCGTTTTCCGGCCGAGACCTGGCGCAGCGTTGCGGACAGTTGACTGCAATCAGTACATCAAAACGCCAGTTTCGACTCGGGCCCGGCCTCGCCATCGGCGAGGACCAGCCGAATCGTCCCGGCGCGAGCGCGGCTCGGGACGAAATAGCCGGCTCGGCCGAACGCTCAACCCCGCCGAAGCGGAGGAGGCACCGTCAGGGCTGGGAATTCGTCTGTTTGATGTTCTACCTGCACGTGCGCGCACAAGTTGGGCCGCTCGCTGGCGGGACGGCAGCGGGACGCAAGGCAGCTGCCCGCAGGACCGCAGCGGGACGGGGCGGGGCGCCAGAAACGAGCCGGGTCAACGGCCGACGATGACGATCCCGCGCGGAAAGTTGGTCAACGTCTGAACACGTCCGGCCGCCAGGTCGATCGAGAGCAGATCCTCGATCCGGACCCCCGTCTCGCCCGCCAGGTAGACGCCCGGTTCGACCGAGAAGACCGTCGGGCTGGGCAGGGCCACCCTTGCCGCACGCCGGCCCAGGCTGGGCAGCTCGTGGGTAGCCAGCCCGATCCCGTGCCCGGTTCCGTGGCCGAAGTGTTCGCCATGACCGGCGGCCACGATGACATCCCGGGCAAGGGCATCCACGTCCGGCCCGGTCGGCAGTGGCCCTCCGCCCCGGACTGCCGCTTCCAGTCCGCCGATAGCCGTCGCCTGGGCTCGGCCGACGAGCTCGTGGATCGCCAGGTCCCGCGTGCTTGGCGTGCCCACGAACAGGGTCCGGGTCATATCGCTCCGATACCCGGCCACCTGGGCCCCGAAGTCGAACAGGAGGACCGCGCCGGTGCGAACCGGTCGATCGCCCGGCGAGCCGTGGGGCAGGGCGGCCTCAGGGCCGGCCAGGCAGGCCACATCGAAGGCCAGGTCGTCCGCACCGCCAGTTCGGAGCAGGACCTCCAGCTGCCAAGCGAGGTGGGCCTCGGTGACGCCCGGGCGAATCTCCGGCAGCAGGTCGGCCAGGGCCCGGTCCGCGATCGCACAGGCGGCGGCCACGCGCTCGAGCTCGGCCGGTTCCTTCGTGGCCCGATCCGCCTCCACCCAGCCTGTACCCGGTTCGGCCGCGTCCTGCGCCGCCACGAGCTCGACCTCCGGGGCGGCCTCCACCAGCTCCGTCCAGGTGGCGTGACTCACGAAGCCGGCCTCGACCGCCACTCGCCGGGCGGCGAGACCAGCCGCGATCTCTGGCCAGCGCAAGCGCAGGTCGCCGTAGACCGGCTCGATCCGGGCGTCCGGCGCCTCGCGCATCGCCTGGATCGTGTAGCGGCTGTCGGCGAAGACGACGACCTGGTCCGAGCTCACGACGAACCAGCCCGAGACGCCGGCGACCTTCTCCTCGCCGTCGCCCAGGATCAATCCGGTGAGATAGCGGCCGTTCTCTGGTCGAACCCCGAGGTAGGCGTCGACCCCGGCCGCTGCCATTCGCGCTCGGAGACGGGCCAGTCTGGCCGGTCGAGCCGCCCGGTCGACCGCGGCCCAGCGGGCCCGATCGGCCATGGTAGGCGGGGCGGCGAAGTCGGCTGCGACGGGCAGCCGATCCGCAAGGCTCACGGGCCGTACTTCTTGATATTGGCCAGGTGCTCCGCATACGTCTTTGCGAATACCGTGCCTGAACCGTCCTTCTTGGCCAGGAAGAACAGGTATCCGTCCTTGGTATCCGGGTTCAGCGCGGCCTGGATGGAGGCAACCGACGGCGTGCAGATCGGGCCGGGCAGCAGTCCCTTGCTCGTGTACGTGTTATAGCCGGCGAGGTCTGCCGGCAGGTCGGCGGGCAGAGTGGTGCCTGCCGCCAACGGCGCCCAGAAGAGGTACGACTGCCACTGACCGAACGGCAGCTTCGCCAGCTGGAGCGTGTCGTTGACGTAGAAGATGGTGGGATCCGACTGGAACGCACCCGGCGGGAAGAGCTTCGGGTTGAGCCGGTTCTGGTACACCCCGGCAATCAGTGCCCGGTCGGCGTCGTCACCTGTCTCGCGCTCGACCACGGACGCCAGGGTAAGGATCTGGTAGAAGTTGAGTCCGCGCGACGCCGGCACATTCAACAGCTCAGGCCCGACCTGTTGGTACCAGGTGTCAAGGAGCTGGCGCACGAACTCGTCGGCCGTGATGTCCGGCGACACGGTATAGGTCGCGGCCGCCAGAAAGCCCTCGAGCGAGGCGCCCTTGGGCAGGACCAGCCATGGGTAGTCCTGGAGCAGGCTGGGCGGCGGGTGCTTGACCTCGTTGTAGAACGCCTGGACGTCCATCGTCAGCCCGGTCACCGTCTGGAGCTTGGCCGTGACCTGCTCCAGGCGCAGGCTCGGCCGCAGGCCGATCGTGACCGCGACCTGGTGGGAGATAAGGAGCGACGTGACGATCTGCTGGGGAGTCATGTTCATCCGCAGGATGTAGGTCCCCACCTCGAGACTGGTCGTAAGGTCCTGCTCGGTCGCGATGAACACGAGTGAGCGCGGATCGGTGAGGAGGCCAACCTGGTGCAGTCGGGTCGCAATCGTCTGGGCGGTGTCGCCGTCGACGACATCGAAGGTGACCTCGGTGGGGCTCGAGCTCGGCGCGTCGGTCAGGGCCGAGCCGAGGTCTTCGCGGACGAGATCGGCCACGAAGGGCAGCTTCAGGGCGCTGGGGGTCTTTGCCGCGTAGTCCACGATCGCACGACTGATGACCGGCCGCAGCACCGTCAGCGATGCGACCAGCACGACCCCGGCCAGGAGGACGATGAACAGGACCAACCGGAGGAGCCCACCCAGGCCGCCTCCGCTCCCGGAGTTCCGCCGGCCCGCCAGCCGTGGCGTCGGGGCCGACGCACGCCCGGTCGGCGCTCCACCGCGGGCGTAGTGATCGTCCTCGATGGGCACCTCGTCGATCGGATGGGCCTGGCGGACCCGGAGCGTTCCGGGTTCCGGGCGCGCCGCGCCACCGTCGCGCGGCGATCCGCCGCCCCTGATCGTCACCGCGCCGACCGCGCCCGGGCATCGAGCTCGTCCTGGAGGATGATCGCGGCCGCTTCGCGGTCCACCCGGGCGCGATGAACGGCGCGCTGGCTGGCGCTGGGCGGCCCACCCGATCGACCGCGCTTCATCGGGCCGACTCGCTCCTCGGCCAGGTGGCTCGAGAGGCGTTCATCGCGAAAGCCGATTGACACCCCGGCAAGCTGCGGCCCGACCGCCTCGACCCAGGCCCGGGTGAGTGAGACCTGGGGTCCCTCCCGTCCGTTGGCCTCCAGGGGCAGGCCCACGATCATCTCGGCAGCACCGTGTTTGTCGACCAGGCGCTGGAGGGCCGTCGCATCGGTCGCGGCGGTCCGGCCCCGGGGCAACGTGACCAGCGGCAGGGCGCTGCCGTCCGGTTCGGCGATCGCGATCCCGATCCGGCGTTCGCCCAGGTCAATGCCAAGGAGGCAGCTCACGGGTTGCCCGAGCCCAGCGTGGTGGCGGAGGCCGATGGCAGGGCGGACGGGGCGGCGGACGGCGCGACGGATGGACCCAGCGACTGGATCGGCAGGCCCGCCGAGGAGGGCGCCGGACTGGGCGAGCCGGCGACCTCGCCGCCGACGATCGTCAGGGTCAGGCGCCAATCCAGGCTGGGGATAGTGCCGACGAAGCCCGGCCAGGTCTGGATGTCGACTGTCCCATCATCGGCCAGGATCGCCTGTGCCTCTTCGACTGACTTGCCCTTTACCTGCTTGCGGAGCGTGTCGGGATCCAGGTGGCGGACCTGGCTGGCCGTGGCCGTCACCGGGAAGACGACCGCTTGGCCGTCGACCCGGGGCGTACCGAGGGTAATCTTCGCGCTGCCCGTGACCAGCCTGAACTCGGTTGGCACCGACGACAGCAGCCGGCTGAGGGCAAGGCTGGTCACGGTCGGCTCGTCGACCGCGGTCTCGTTGCCCGTTGCGCTCAGGGTGAGCTGGAAGGTGGCCTCGGTCACGCCAATCAGGGTCGATGGGTCGGTGTCCGGGCTGGCGGCGGCCAGGACACCCGTCTTGGGGAACGGGGTGCTACCCGGCGCAATGGCGTGCGGGGCAGCAAGCCAGGTGGTGAACTGCTGCTTCAGGTCCTTGGTCAGCGCTGCGACCGCGGCATCGGTGTCCACCTTCTGGATCTGGGTCGTGACCGTCTTCGTGCCTCCGGTCGTGGCGGCCAGGTTGGTCACCTTGATCAGGAGCGAGCTGAATCCGGCCGGTACCTGCCGGATCGTGCCCGGCCCTACGTTACCCGCCGGACCAGCACCGACGGCAGTCACACCGACCGACGCAACGCCAGGATTGAAGCTCGGGGGCGGAAAGGTCGCCTTTGGGACGGTGACCTCCTGGGTCGTCATGAAGGCGACCCCGCTCGAGGTCGAGACAGTCGAACCGGCCGGAATGGTCGCCGTCCTCCCGGTGTCGTTGTTCTCGAATCGAACGGTGCCTGTCGCCGCTGTCGTGTCAACCTTCTGGCCGGTCGCGTTGAAGGTGCCGAGCGAGGCGAAGTCCTTGGTCAGCTGGATTGCCGGCACGACCCCCGCCACGGGATCGGCCGACGTTGCGATGGGGTCGGCCCGGATCGAGAGCTGGAGTGGCCCGAGCGCTTCCAGCTTCGGGGTGACCGTGATCGTGGCACTAGGCAGCAGGAAGACCCCGATCAGGCCGAGGACGAGGACGGTCACGACAAGGGTCACCGCGGTGGCAGCCACCCGGGGCGAGGCGCGCGAGGTCCGGCTCGCGGCACGCACGGCGGGTGCCGAGGCCGCGCTCGAGCGGGCCCCGATCCGTGGCTCGGGCCCCCCGCCGACAGGTACACCCGCGCCCCGCAGGCCGGCCCCGGCATCCGCGGTAGCCTTGGCCGGCAGCGCCGCCTCGCCGGCCGCGCCGGGCGCGGCTTCATCGGCGCCTCTCGATTGCCGAGTGCGCTTCGGCGCGCCGCCCTTCCTGGCCGGTTCGCTCTGGGGCGTCCCGTCGGGCATCCCCTCCGCCGCCTCGAACTCGGCCACGGTCGCGAAGACGGGCAGGCCGGCCGAGGCGGCGAGCGCCCGCGCCGCGGGCTCAGCCGACACGATCGAGAGGATGCGGTTGCGTTCAAGGGCCTCGCGGGCGAGCAGCCGGAAGTTGATCCGCGATGTGGCGATTCGTGATCCCGCCGGCACGACCAGTCCCACCCGGGGATCCTGCGACCCCCGGATTCGCGCTGCGGCAGACGTAATCTCGTCGTCCACGTCGAGGTAGAACACGTTGGCCATCGCGCCCAGCCTAGACCTTCATCGCACGCAGGACGCGACGCAGGGCTGCGTCAAGCGGATCCTCCGTTGACTGCAGCTCGATCGCCTGCCAGGCCAGTCCGAGCGGGGTCACGTCCTGCTGGTCGATCAACAGCTTGGTCTCGTCGCGGATCGTTTCGACCATCTCCGGTGACATGATCGCAACCTCGGGCGGTCGCGCAAACGGCAGATGCTTCCAGAACCGTTCGGCGGCCAGGGTCTCCCGGATCGCAGGCAGGCGCGAACCACCGCCGCACAGGTAGATCCGGCCGGGCAGGAGATCGCCGGCGGCCAGCTCCTCGATCACCAGCTCGACGCCGGCCGACCAGACCGTGACGTCGTCGGCGATGATCTGTTCGATCTCAGCGCGCCGATCGACCGTGAGCCCGCGCGCGAAGTCCACTTTGAGCGCCTCGGCGCGCGGGAAGGGCAGGTCGAGCCGGTCGGCCAACGACTTGGTGAACGCCCGGCCACCGAGGGCGAACATCCGGGTGCCTTCGATCCCACCCTGGCGGACCAGGGCCACGTCGGTCGTACCGCCGCCGATGTCGATGAAGATCGCGCCCGCCTGCTGGACCTGCTCGGTGCCCAGGAGGCGGGCCACGGCATACGGCTCGGCCACGACCTGCAGGAGCTCGAGGTCGAGCTGCGAGGCGACGGTCTGGAGCGCCCCCAGGTGGACCAGCGGGGCGAACGCGTTGAAGATTCCGATCTTTACGTAGCGACCCTGGAAGCCGACCGGGTTGGTAACCGTGTAGCCGTCGATGCTGGCCGAGGTCACCGCGGCATGAACCAGCCGGACGTCGACATGGGGCAGGCCGGTCTCCCAGGTGATCGCCCGCTCGGCCTCGCGCAGGGCAGCCTGCTGGACCGTGTCGATCAGCTTCTGGAGCTCGGCCTCGCTGATCGGCTGGTCCGGCCGTTTGCGCTCCTGGTTGTGGCTGGTAGTGAAGCCTTTGACCAGCTCGCCGGCGATGCCAATGACGACCTGGGTCGGCCGGAAACCGGCCATCTCCTCGGCTTCCTGGAGGGCAATCGAGCAGTTGTCGACGACAGCCGCGATATCGGCCACGGTGCCCGACTGCATATGGGACAGACCCTGGCGCTTGCGACCGACCCCGCGAACTATGCCGATGCCGCTGGGGTCGATCTCGAAGACAAGTGCCTTGGCAAACTCGGTGCCCACGTCGAGGGCGGTGCAGGCAGCCGGCGTGGGCTCGTCGGCGCGACCCCAGATCCGGCGCAGGAATGTCACCCGTCAGCTCCGCCCGGTGTAGGCACCGACGGATCCAGCAGCTGGCTTCGAAGGCCCTGTCGCACCTCGTCCAGGGCAGCCCCCAGCCCTTCCCGCCGGGATCCCTTGCCCTGGGCCATCTCGGGCCGTCCTCCGCCTCGCCCGCCGAACCTGGTCACAGCCCGCTGGACCAGGTCGCCGGCCGCCAGGCCGCGCTCGACGAGATCGGCCGAAACCGTCACGAAGATGTGCGGCTCGTCGGCCTCGAGCCCGAGCGCGATCACCCCGCTGGGCATGATCCCGCGCAGGTCCCGGGCTGCTCCCTTCATCGCCTCGATCGACTCGAATGGACCGCTGAATGTGACGAAGGCCACGCCCGGCGCAACCTCGCCGGCCAGGGCGAGCAGCTCGGCGGTCTTGGGGATGGCGCCGCCGGCACCCGCCCGCGCCCGTCGCCGGGCCTCCCTGAGCTCTTCCTGGAGCGCAGCCACGCGGTCCGGCAGGGCCTCGATCGCGGTCGCCCCGGCGACGCTGCCCGTCCGCACCAGCAAGGCCAGCCGATTGGCCACCCAGGCATCGGCACCGTCGCCGGTGAGGGCCTCGATCCGACGCATCCCCGAACCGATGCTCCGCTCGCTCGTGATCAGGAATCCGCCGATCTGGCCCGATGCGCGGCAGTGGGTGCCGCCGCACAGCTCGTGGCTGTAGCCCTCAACCCGGATTGTGCGCACCGTCTCGCCGTACTTCTCGTCGAAGAAGGCGTCGGCCCCGGCTTCAACCGCCTCGCGCATGCTCATCCGGGCGGCCGTGACCGGTCGATCCTCGCGGATGATCCGGCGCGCCTCGTCCTCGATCCGGCCGCGCTCGTCGTCGGTCAGGCCCCGATCGAACGGGAAGTCGAAGCGAAGTCCGTCCGGGGTGACCTGCGAGCCGGCCTGGCGAGCGCCATCGCCGACAACGTTGCGCAGCGCCCGGTGGAGGATGTGGGTACCAGTGTGGTTGCGCATCGTCCGGGCGCGTCGATCCGCATCGACCTCGGCAAGGACCACGTCACCAACTGCCAGCCGGCCGCGGAGCTGACCACGATGGACGATCAGGCTGCCCGCTGGGCGCTGGGTGTCGGCCACCTCGAACGTAACGTCGCCGCCCGATGCCAGGCGCAGGACGCCCTGGTCGCCGACCTGGCCGCCGCCGTCGGGGTAGAACGGAGTCCGGTCGAGGACCACCTCGGCCGCGGCTGAGGGCGCGCTGCGTAACTCCGCGTCGCCGAACGCCTCGAGCCTTTCGTACTCGACCCCGTCGCGCACGATGCCCACGACCCGGGCTTCGGCGGTCGTCGTGTCGTAGCCCAGGAACGTGCTATCGCCGAGGCGCCGGACGAGCGACTCGTACAGTGAGCCGAGCTCGGCGTGACGGGCCAGCTCGGCCTTGCGGCCGCTCCGGCTCCGGTCGCGCTGCTCGGCGAGTGCCCGGTCGAAGCCAATCCGATCCAGCGCGACCCCGTATTCAGCGGCCAGCTCGACCGTCAGATCGATTGGGAAGCCGTAGGTGTCGTGGAGCCGGAACGCGGTCTCGCCGGCCAGCACCGGCCCGCCATCCGGCAGGTCCTCGGGCCGCCGGCCCACCATCCGCTCGGCGCTCGTCAGCGGGATAAGCGCCTCCTCGAGGTGGACCATCCCGGCATCGAGGGTGCGGGCAAACTGGATCTCCTCGCGGGCGATTGCGCCCAGGATCCCCGGCCTCCGCTCGAGGAGGTACGGATAGGCGTCGCCCATCGTCTCGATCACGACCTCGGCCGTCTGGGCGAGGAACGGCTCGGTCCTGCCGAGCAGCCGCCCGTGGCGGACCGCCCGCCGGACGATCCGGCGGAGCACGTAGCCGCGACCCTCGTTCGAGGGCAGGACCCCGTCGGCAATCAGGAAGGTGATCGCCCGGGAATGGTCGGCGATCACCTGGTAGCTGAAGCGCTCGGCCTCGAACGCGGCCGGATCATGGCCGAGCAGCTCGCGGATCCGGGCGAGGATCGGGGCGAACAGGTCCGTATCGAAGTTGCTGCGAACCTGCTGAAGGACGCTGGCGAGGCGCTCCAGGCTCATTCCGGTGTCGACACTCTGGAACGGCAGCAGGACTCGGCCGCTCGGCTGCTGATCGAACTCCATGAACACGAGGTTCCAGATCTCGAGCCAGCGTGGACAGGTCTCGGAGTGGTCGGGGACGCACTGCGGCCCCTCCGAGAACTCCGCGCCGCGATCGAAGTGGATCTCGCTGCACGGACCGCAGGGGCCCGTCTCGGCCATCCGCCAGAAGTTGCTGTCGTCGCCGGCGTCAACGTCGCCCCAGATCGCCATCCGCTCGGGTGGCAGCCCGATCTCGTCCCGCCAGATCGTCCGGGCGACCTCGTCGTCTTTGTATGTCGTGGCGGCCAGTCGCTCCGGCGGGATGCCCAGGTCGCGGGTGAGGAAGTCCCAGGCGAAAAAGATGGCGTCGCGCTTGAAGTAGTCCCCGAAGCTCCAATTGCCGAGCATCTCGAAGAACGTGTTGTGGCGAGTCGACCGGCCGACCTCCTCGAAATCGTTGTGCTTGCCGGCGACGCGCAGGACGCGTTGGTAGTCGACCGCCCGGCTGTAGCTGCGGGTTTCGGCGCCCGTGAAGACTTCCTTGAACTGGACCATCCCCGAGTTCGTGAATAGGAGGGTCTGGTCTCCAGCCGGCACCAGGCTGGCTGAGGGCACCGCGGTGTGGCCGCGCTCAACGAAGAACGCGACGAAGCGCCGCCGGATCTCGGCGGCGGACAACGCGCGAATCCTGGGGTCGAGGCTGGCTTGGGCAGTCACGCTGGGCTCATGGTACCGGCTGGCGGCCCTCACCCGCGACCGTCAGGGGCGGCCCTGGAATGCGCGCAAGCGTCGCCACAGGGTCGATCCGGCAATCACCGCGCCGACGATGAGGCCGATCGTCAGGCCCCGCACGAAGCGCCCCGGGTCGGGGGCGTCGGGCGTACCGTCGGCACCCCGACGCCCTTCCTCGTCCGGCACACGGCCCCGACTCATCGAAGCCGGCGCCGTTCGGGTCCGAGGGTGGCCACGATGGCCACGAAGCCGATTCCGGCCCAAGCCACGGCCGAGGCACTGAGCAGCCCGAAGTCGCCGATCCTCAGCAAGTCGATCCCAAGACGGGCGCCGACCGCATCGCCGGCCCAGGCGCCCAGGCAGGCGGCAATCACCAGGAGCGGCAGCCGGCCGCCGGCCGTGCCCCGGGCGACCACGTAGAGCGATGCGTGGAAGACGCCGACGAGAATCGCCAGGAGCGGTGCTGGCCCGATCACCATGCCCCAAGGATAGCCTCGTTCATAGCCGGGCGATCCGCCCACCACCCAGGACGAGCTCGCCGTCGTACAGGACGGCAGCCTGGCCGGGTGCGGTCGCCCAGACCGGCTCGTCGGTCTCGACCTGCCAGGCGCCGCCGCGCGACGGCTCGTCCTCAGGCCCGGGCCGGACCCAGGCCGGCACCGGTCGTCCGCGATGGCGGATCCGGAGCTCAGCCCGGAATGTCCGGGAACGGCCATTCGGCGGATCGCCGGCGACGAACGTTACCCGCTCGAGGGCGACCGTCCGGGTCTCGAGGTCGACTCGCCGGGCGAGCGTGATCGTGTTCGTGGCAGGGTCGATCCGGCTGACGTAGCGCGGCTCGCCGAGGGCCACGCCCAGCCCGCGCCGCTGGCCCACGGTGTACCCGGCGGTTCCAGCGTGGCTCCCCAGTGACTCTCCATCAGGGTCGATGATCGGACCCGGTTCGGGGATCCAGCCGGCGCGCTCGCGAAGGGTGGCTCGGTAATCGCCGCCGGGCACGAAGCAGATCTCCTGGCTCTCGGGCTTGTCGGCCGTGGCCAGCCCCAGGGAGCGAGCCATGGCCCGGACCTCCGGCTTGGTCAGCTCGCCCAGCGGAAACTGGGCGGCCTGCAGCTGGTCCTGGCGGAGGCCGTACAGGAAGTAGGTCTGGTCTTTTTCCCGGTCCACGGACCGGCGCAGCTCGGCGCAGCCGTCCGGCCCGATCGTGCGCCGGGCGTAGTGGCCCGTCGCCACCGCATCGCAGCCATAGACATGGCGGGCCCGGCCAAGGAGCGCCCCGAACTTCACATAGGTGTTGCAGTCGACGCACGGACTGGGCGTCTGGCCGTCCAGGTAGGCATCGAGGAAGGGCTGCAGGACGCCCGCGTCGAACTCGCGCTCAAGGTTCATCACGTAGAACGGGATCCCCAGCTGGCCGGCCACTCGCCGGGCGTCATCGGCGGCATCAGCCGAGCAGCAGCTGCGCTTGAACTCGGAGTAGCTGTCGGCCACGTCGTGGAGGCGCATCCAGACCCCGATAGCGTCGTCGCCGGCGGCCTGGACGAGGGCCGCAGCAACAGACGAATCGACGCCACCGGACATCGCCACGAGAACGCGGGCCATCGCTGGTCGGCCGGCCCTAGGCCCCGGCCACGACTCCCCCGTCAAGCCTCTGGCCAGTGCCCTCGCCGAGTGGATCGGCGGCGATTGCCGCCGCGCCCATTCGAAGCATGGCCAGGCTGCGCGGGATCGCCACGGCTGCCGCCTCGATCTCGGCGCTGGTGGTCGTCCGGCCGAGCGAGATCCGCAGGGCGCCACGGGCCTCCTCGTCCGGGTAGCCCATCGCGGCCAGCACATGGCTCGGCTCCGGCGAGCCCGTTGTGCAGGCGGACCCGGTGGCCACCGCGAAACCGTCGAGGTCGAGCGCCTGGCTGACCGATACGCCGTCGGTATCCCGGGCGATGATCGACAGGATCCCCGGCAGGCGGTCCCGGGGATGGCCGGTCAGCTCCACGCCCGGAACCGCCAGCACGGCTTCGGCCAGGCGGTCCCGGAGCTCGATCAGGCGAGCGACGGTTTGGCGTTGCTCGGCCCGGGTCAGCTCGTAGGCGACGGCCATTCCCACTGCCGAGGCGACATCCTCGGTGCCGGCCCGCCGGTGGCGCTCCTGGGCGCCGCCCTGCTGTTGGCCGAGTAGATGGGTCCCGTGCCGGACGAAGAGCGCTCCGATCCCTTTCGGGCCCTCGAACTTGTGGGCAGCGATCGTAAGCAGATCGACATCCAGGCTGGCCAGGTCGATCGGCAGGTAGGGGGCGGCCTGGACCGCATCGACGTGGAGCAGGATCCCCCGGTGGCGGCGGACCCCCTCGGCGATCTCACGGATCGGCTGGATTGTGCCGACCTCGTTGTTGGCCAGCATCACGCTCACCAGGATCGTCCGGTCGTCGAGCGCCGCCTCGAGCTCGTCGGGGTCGACCCGGCCATATCGATCGACGGGCAGCTCGACCGTCTCGAAGCCGAACTTCTCGAGATAGCGCAGGCTGTGGCCGACGGCGTGATGCTCGATCGCGCTGGTCACGATCCGGTGACCGTGGGCCTTGCCCGCCCAGGCAGCGCCTTTCAGGGCAAGGTTGTTGGCTTCAGTGCCGCCCGAGGTGAGCACAATCTCGCGCGCCTCTGCGCCGAGCGAGGCCGCCAGGCGCTCATGAGCCGCATCGAGGCCCGTCCGGGCGGCTCGGCCGAACGCGTGGCCGGAGCTGGGATTGCCCCAGTGCTCGAGGAGATACGGCAGCATCGCGTCGACGACCTCCCGGCGAACCGGGGTTGTCGCGGCATGGTCGAGGTAGATCGCCATCGGGGCGATTGTACGTCGGGCTACTCGGCGGAGCGGCTCAGGTCCTCTTCGCGGCTGCGCTCACGTCGTCGATCGTGACTCGTCAGGAGGCGTTTGCGCAGCCGGATCGAAGCCGGAGTGACCTCCACCAGCTCGTCGACCGAGATGAATTCGATCGCCGACTCGAGGGTGAGCGGGCGAGGCGGGGTCAGCCGGAGCGCTTCGTCGTGAGCGTGGGTCCGAATATTTGTCAGCTTCTTTTCCTTGGTCGCGTTCACGTCCATGTCGCCCGGCCGGGAGTTCTCGCCCACGATCATCCCCTCGTAGACCTCTTCGCCGGCACCGATGAACAGCTCGGCCCGCTCCTGAAGGTTGAAGAGGCCGAAGGCATTGCTCGTCCCTGGGCGGTCGGCCACGATCACCCCGCTCGTGCGATGGGTGACCTCCCCGGCCCATGGGCCGTAGCCCTCGCCGATCTGGTGCATCAGTGCCGTGCCGCGCGACTCGGTCAGCAGCTGCCCCCGATAGCCGATCAGGCCACGGACGGGCACGATGAACTCCATCCGGACCCGGCCGTCCTGGTCCGTCGACATCTGATCGAGCCGCCCCTTGCGGCCAGCCATGGCCGCCTGGACCTCCCCGATGTACTCCGGCGGGATGTCGATCGTGATCCGCTCGTAGGGCTCGCGGGTCTCGCCGTCGACGATGCGCAGGATCACCTCGGGCCGGCTGGCCTGCAGCTCGAAGCCCTCACGACGCATCTGCTCGATAAGGACGGCCAGCTGCAGCTCGCCCCGGCCACGCACCTCGAACGTGTCGCCGGCGTCCGTCGCGTGGACCTCGATCGAGACATTGCCCAGGATCTCCCGGTCGAGGCGGGCCTGGATCTGGCGGCTCGTGACGTACTTGCCCTCACGACCGGCCAGCGGTGAGGTGTTCACCCCGAAGGTCATCCGGAGGGTGGGCGCATCCACGTCGAGGCGAGCCAGCGGACGAGGATCGGCAGGATCCGTCAGCGTGTCGCCGATCGTCACGTCTGGCAGGCCCGCGACCGACACGATGTCGCCGGCGGTTGCTTCGGCAATCTCGATCCGCTCGATCCCGTGCGCTGTCTGCAGGCTGGTGACCGTGCCATTCAGGATCGTCGTCCGACCCGGCTCGACCGAGCCGTCGGCGGAGCCCTCGTCAGCACGGACGACGACGAGTCGCTGGCCAAGCCGGATCGAGCCGTTCCAGATCCTGCCGACCGCCATCCGGCCGACGTACTCGTTGGCCGACAGGTTGGTCACCAGCAGCTGCAGCGGATGGCCGGGCGTGAAGGTGGGCGGCGGTGTCAGCTGGATCAGCAGGTCGAAGAGCGGCCCCAGGTCAGCGCCCGGCACGGCCAGATCACGGGTGGCGGTGCCCAGCCTGGCGTTGGTGTAGACCACGGGAAACTCGATCTGGGCGGCGTCCGCGCCGAGGTCCATGAACAACTCGTAGACCGCATCCAGGACCTCCGCCGGACGCGCGTCCGAGCGGTCGATCTTGTTCAGCGCAACCACGACCGGCAGGTGGCGGGCCATCGCCTTCTGCAGGACGTAGCGGGTCTGGGGCAGCGGTCCCTCGGCCGCATCGACCAGGAGCAGGATCGCGTCGACCATCAGCAGGGTCCGCTCCACCTCGCCGCCGAAATCGGCGTNNGTGATGCCCTTCTCGCGCTCCAGGTCCCCGGAGTCCATCACTCGGTCGATGACGGCCTGGTTCGCCCGGAACGCGCCCGTCTGGCGGAGCATCGCGTCGACCAGGGTGGTCTTGCCGTGGTCGACATGGGCCACGATCGCGATATTGCGCCGATCGAGCCGGACGCCGGGCATGGTCGACGAGGGGATCGTGCTCATGGGAACTGGCATTGTCGCACACCGCCGCGGCAGCAGACTCCAGCGGCCTGGCGGAACGGCGCGGCCGTGCGTTCGCGCACCGGGCGCCTGGTGCGGCGCAGCCGTTTGTTACGATCCAGCGATGACCGTCGCCGCAGTGATTCTCGCCGCCCGGCCCGAGGCTGGGCTCGCCGACGCCGACGGCCTGCCTGCGGTCCGACGGATCGCCGAGGCCGCCTGGTCCGGCGGTGCAATCCCGCTGGTCGTCGTCAGCGCCGATCCCGCCGGGAGTGTCGCTGCGGCACTGACCGGCACCGAGGCGAGCCTCGTCGAGCCGGCCCCGGACGCCAGCGGATCGGTCGGCCAGATCTGCCGCGGGATCGACGCCGCCATCGGCCTCGTCGGCGAAACGGACGGCGTCCTCGTCTGGCCGGCGCGGATGACCTGGCCCGATCCCGAGACGATCACCTCGCTGATCGAGGGCCATGGCAGCCATCCCGACGCAATCCTGCGGCCCGTGTTCGACGCCGAGCCAGGCTGGCCCGTCCTCCTGCCGGTGGTCCACCTCGAGCGACTGCGCCGCCTTTCGGCTGGCGGCCTGCCCGACGAGTTGATCACCGATCTCGCGGCAAGCGGGCTGCCCGTTCGCCTGGTCGACCTCGGCGATCCGGGCACGATCCACGATGGCTCGGTCGCTCGCTCGGACCTGCCGCCATACCGCGGCCCGAGCGGGCCGGCCAGCGGCCATGTCCACGAGTGGGGCGAGATGGCGGCCGACGACCTGGATGTGCCGCCTGGCTGACCCGGCCGCGGTTCGGGCTACTCGGCCGTTGCCCGCACCTGGGCCCACAACCGCCGGAACGGAAGGACGGCAATCGCCAGCCCGCCGATGACGAGGCCGATCCCAGTCAGCTGGAACGGCGACGGGTCCTCGCCCAGCAGGACCATCGCCAGGAACACCGCGACGACCGGCTGGACGAGCAGGAGGAGGGAGGTCACGACGCTCGGCAGGCGAGGCAGCGATACATTGATCAGGAGGTAGCCGGCCACCTGCGCGCTGAGCGCCAGGACCACGAGCCAGGCATGGGCCGGCAGGCTGGGCACGGGGTTGAAGTCACCGACCGCGACACCGCCCAGGGCCGCGACGACGGACATCGCGAGGGTCGCCCAGAAGAGCGGCCCGGCCAGCCGTCGGATATCGAGCTGGCCGCGCCGGACCACGATCAGGTAGCCCGCGTAGCTGAACGCCGTCAACAGCCCGAGAACCACCCCCATGAGCGGCGCCGAACCATACGGATTCGAGCCGACCAGGCCCGCGATCAGGACGACGCCGACGATCACGATCGGCAGTGCCACCAGGATCGACCGCCGGGGCCGTTCGCCGTACAGCAACCATGCTGCGATCCCCACGATCACGACCTGGAGGTTGCCCAGCACGGTGGCAAGACCGGCCCCGACATCCTCGATCGCGTGGTGCCAGAAGGTCAGGTCGGCAGCGAAGAAGCAGCCGGCCAGGAGCGACAAACGGATCGTCCGCGCTGCCAGCGGGCCGTAGCGTCGCTGTTCCAGCCAGGCGAGCAGGGCCAGGATGGGCAGCGCATACACGCCGCGGAAGACCGCCGCCGTGGACGGCGAGACCGCCGCCTCGCGAACGAGGATTCCCGAGAAGGCAATACACAACGCCCCAGCAACCGCGGCCAGCTGGGGATGCCCGAGGAGGGCGTCGAGCCGGGCGGGGGTCCCCGCCGGCGCACCATCCGTGGGCGGCGACACGGCCGGGTCGGTCACGTTCGGGCTGGCCCGACGTACCTCAAGCCGAGCTCGGCGTACTGGCCGGGCTCGGGCGCTGATGGGGCATCGAGCATCAGGTCCGAGCCGGACTGCGTCTTCGGGAACGCCATCACTTCGCGGATGTTCGTCTGATCGGCCAGCAGGGCCGCCCAGCGGTCGATCCCGATCGCAATGCCGCCGTGTGGCGGGGCGCCGTATTCGAATGCGTCGAGGACAGCCCCGAACTTCTCGGCCATCCCGTCGGCCGTCTGGCCCTGGAGGGCGAAGCTGCGCGCGAGCAGGTCGCGCTGGTTGATCCGGATCGAGCCCCCACCGAGCTCCCAGCCGTTCAGGGCAAGGTCGTACTGGAGGGCGCGCGCCTGGCCGGCCGGGTCGTCCGGCGCACGGCGCGCCAGGTCGCCCGAGGTCGTCGTAAGCAGGTCGAGGTCCTCCGGGCGAACGCCGCTGAACGGATTGTGGGTGGCGTCCCAGCGCCGGTTTTCCTGGTCCCATTTGTACATCGGGAACTGGGTAATCCAGCAATACCCGAAGACATCGGGATCGGCCAGGCCGAGCCGGCTGCCAAGCTCGGATCGGAGCCGGCCCAGGACATCGGCGGCCATGGCCGGACGATCGGCGACAACGAGGACGAGGTCGGCTGATTTCGCCCCTGTTCGGGCGACGACGGCTGCAGCGCGTTCGGCGCCCAGGAACTTGGCGATCGGCGACCGGATCGACCCGTCGGCCTCGACCGCCAGCCAGGCCAGCCCCTTCGCCCCGTAACCCCGGGCGAGCTCGGTCAACTCGTCGATCTGGGAGCGACTGGCGCTGGCCATCCCGGGCGCCACGATCGCCTGCACCCGGCCACCGTCGGCCAGGGCCTGATCGAATACCCGGAAGCCAGACACAGCCGCACCGGTCGGGTCGGTCAGCTCGGGGGCCAGGTCGATCAACTCCATCCCGAAGCGCAGGTCCGGCTTGTCCGAACCGAAGCGCTCGATCGCCTCGTGGAAGGTCAGGCGCGGGAACGGCACCTCGAGCAGCGGGCGATCTGGAACGACGGCTGCCATGACCCGGATGGCCAGCTCTTCCACGAACCCGATCACGGCCGCCTCGTCGACGAAGCTCATCTCCAGGTCGAGCTGGGTGAACTCCGGCTGGCGGTCGCCCCGAAGGTCCTCGTCGCGGAAGCACCGGGCGATCTGGAAGTAACGGTCCAGGCCGCCGACCATGAGCAGCTGCTTGAGCTGCTGCGGGCTCTGCGGCAGGGCGTAGACCGTGCCCGGCTTGAGCCGCGACGGGACGATGAAGTCACGGGCGCCCTCGGGCGTCGAGCGGATCAGGTTGGGCGTCTCGATCTCGACGAACCCGTGCTCATGGTGGATCGCGCGGATCGCCTGGACGAGCTTCGAGCGGAGCAGCAGGCGGCGCTGCATCGGCTCGCGCCGGATGTCGAGGTAGCGGTAGCGCAAGCGGAGTGCCTCGTCGATCGGGGCGTCCGGCTCGTTGATATAGAACGGCGGCGTCTTCGCCTCTGACAGGATCTCGACTTCGCTCGCCCGAAGCTCGATCGCGCCCGTCGCCAGGCGGACGTTCTCGGTGCCGGCAAGACGCGCTGCGACGGTTCCGGCCACGCTCAGCACGAACTCGTTGCGCACCCGGCTGGCGGCGGCGTGAGCAACCGGCGCCTCGGTCGCGTCAACGATGACCTGGGTGATCCCGTACCGATCGCGCAGCTCAAGGAAGATCAGGTGACCGAGATCGCGACGTCGGTGAACCCAGCCGGCCAATCGAGCCGGGCGGCCTGAATCGGTCGCCCGAAGCTGTCCACAGGTGTGACTTCGGTAGGGACTTTCGATCGCCTGGCTCATCGACGCATCCTAAACGAAGCCGGCTGAGCCCCGCCCTCCGGCTGGGTCAGGAGCGTCCGGCTGGACCTTGGCTCTCGCCCACGCCGTGGCGGTGGGACTTGTCACCGCTGGCCAGCTTCCGGGCGAGATCGGCCAGCGGGACGAGCTGCTGCGAGCCGGCATCAAGGTCCTTGAGCTGGACGTTTCCGTCCGCCAGTTCGTCGCCGATGATCACCACGAAATGGACCCGCTCCTTGGCCGCCGACTCGAGCTGCTTGCCCAGCTTGCGCCGGCTCAGGTCCGCCCGGGCCGCGATACCTGCGGCGCGCAGGTCGGTGGCAACCCGGAGACGAGTCGCCGTGTCCGCTGGGTCGGCCCCAACCACGACGGCAACCGACGCAGCTTCGGAGCTCTCCAGGGCGCCTTTGGCCTGGAGGGCCAGGACGATCCGGTCGAGTCCCAGCCCAAAGCCGATCCCCGGCGTGGGGCGCCCGCCGAGGAGCCCGGCGAGACCGTCATAGCGGCCACCACCACCCAGCGCCTGCTGCTGTCCCTGGCGACCGGGGATGTAGAACTCGAATGCGGTCCGGGTGTAGTAGTCGAGGCCCCGAACGAGCGCCGGCTCCAGGCGGTAGACGATGCCCAGGACGGCCAGGTGGCCGCGCACGGCCGTGAAGTGAGCCTGGCACGCATCGCACAGCTGGTCGGTGATCCGTGGTGCGCCCGCGTTGAGCTCGGCCATGGCCGGGTCCTTTGAGTCGAGCAGCCGGAGCGGGTTCTTGTGGAGCCGCTCGCGCTCGATCGCCGGCAGCCGATCGGCATGGGGTGCGTAGTAGGCGGTCAGTGCCGCGATGTAGGCCGGCCGGCAGGCGGCATCACCGATCGAGTTGAGGAGGATCTCCACCTCATCGAGGCCGGCCAGGCGATAGAAGCTCCGGCCGAGCTCGATGATCTCGGCATCGATGGCCGGACCGGGGTCGCCGATCGCCTCGATGTCGAACTGCCAGAACTGGCGGTAGCGGCCGGCCTGGGGGCGGTCATACCGGAACATCGGGCCGGTCATCGTCAGCTTGACCGGCTGCGGCCAGGTCTGCATCCCATGCTGGATATAGGCGCGCACGATACCGGCGGTCGGTTCCGGCCGGAGCGCCCACGATTCGCCCTCATCGCTGCGGTGGGCGATCCGGAAGAGCTCCTTCTCGATGACGTCAGTGACAGCGCCCACGCCACGCTCGAAGACGGCGGCCTCCTCGAACATCGGCGTCTCGATCTCGCGGTAGCCATAGCGCCGGGCCAGGTCCGCGGCAACGGCCTCGAGGCGCCGGAAGGCCGACCGTTCCGTGGGCAGCAGGTCGCGGGTGCCGCGTGGGGCGCGGAAGGGGGGCATAGCCCGAAGTCTAGCGGCCGGACCGGGGTCCAGACGGTCGACCGGTCCGGCCGCAGCTCACCCGGGCCGGACCGGTCGCAGCCTCAGTCGAGATCGCGCTGGACCGAGATCACGTCCTTGAGCAGCTCGATCCGGCTCATCACCTTGGCCAGCTGGCTGACTGCCGCCACCTGCAGGGTGGCCGTCACCACGGCGATATGGTCGGGCAGGACCTTGACCGCCGCGGCCAGGATGTTGACCTTGTGCTCGGCCACCACCTGGGTGATGTCGTTGAGCAGCCCGGTCCGGTCATAGGCCTCAACCCGGATCGCGATCGGGTAGGTCTGGGTGGCCGCGGCCTCCCATTCGACCTCGATCATCCGGCCCACCTCGCGCTCGTTCATCACCGTCGGGCAGGACTGCAGATGGACGGTGACGCCCTTGCCCCGGGTGATGAACCCGACGATTGGGTCGCCCGGGATCGGATGGCAGCACTTTCCGAACCGGATCAGGAGGTCACTGACGCCCTTGACCCGCACGCCGCCGGTCCTGACCGGCTGGCTCGGGGCAACCGTGGGCAGGGCCAGCTCAGCGTCGTCCACCACGCCAAGGCGCATCACGACCTGCTGGGCGCCGACCGCTCCGTAGCCGATCGCGGCGTAGAAGTCGTCCAGGTTGTCGTGGTTGTACGACTTCGCCACCTCGGCGATCCGATCCAGGCCGACCGACTGGATCGACTTGCGGGCGAGGCGGCGGAGCTCCCGCTCAAGCGACTCTCGACCGTGGCTGATGTTCTCGTCGCGCTCCTGGCGCTTGAACCAGGCCCGGATCTTCTCCCGGGCGTGGCTCGTTCGGACGACGTTCAGCCAGTCGCGCGACGGACCATGGGCACTCTTCGTCGTGACGATCTCAACGATGTCGCCGTTGTGCAAGCGGTAGTCGAGTGGCACGAGCCGGTTGTTGACCTTCGAGCCGATGCAGCGGTGACCCACATCGGTGTGAATGCGGTAGGCGAAATCGAGCGGTGTCGAGCCGGCCGGCAGGTCCTTGACGTCGCCCTTCGGGGTGAAGACGAAGACCTGGTCCTGAAAGATGTCGAGCTTGATTCCCTCGACGAACTCGGTCGCGTCGGCAACATCGCGCTGCCAATCCATGAGCTGCCGCAGCCACGCCAGCTTGGCGTCGTATTCGCGATCGACCTTTGAGCCTTCCTTGTAGCGCCAGTGCGCCGCGATCCCGACCTCCGAGACCTGGTGCATCTGGTGGGTCCGGATCTGGATCTCGAGCGGCTTACCGTCGAGGGCCAGGACTGCCGTGTGGAGGCTCTGGTACAGGTTGTTCTTGGGCATCGCGATGTAATCGTCGAACTGGCCGGGGATCGGGCGCCACAGCGAGTGGGCAATGCCCAGCGCCGCGTAACAGTCGCGGACCTCATCGACGAGGCAGCGAATCGCGTAGACGTCGTAGATCTCTTCGAACTCGGCGCCTTTGCGCTCCATCTTCTTCCAGATGCTGGTGAGGTGCTTCGGGCGACCCTGGATGTCCGCCTGGATGCCGGCCGCCTCGAGTGCCGGCCGGAGTTCCTCGATCGCGCGCTGGATGAATCCCTCACGACTTTGCCGGCGCGTGTCCAGGAGGCGGGCCAGCTCGTGATAGCGCGCGGGCTCGAGCGTCTTGAAGGCGAGGTCCTCGAGCTCCCACTTCATCTGCCAGATTCCGAGGCGCTCAGCCAACGGCGCGTAGATCTCCATCGTCTGGCGAGCAATCCGGGTCTGCTTCTCGATTGGCAGGGCTGCCAGCGTGCGCATGTTGTGGAGTCGATCGGCAAGCTTGATCAGGACGACCCGGATGTCCTCGGCCATTGCCAGGAACATCTTTCGGATGTTCTCTGCCTGCTGCTCTTCATGCGAGTGGGTGCTGAACTTCGACAGCTTGGTGACGCCGTCGACCAGCCGGGCCACCTCCGGCCCGAAGCGATCCTCGACATCGGTGAGGCTGTACTCGGTGTCCTCAGGGACATCGTGAAGGAGCGCCGCTTGCACCGCGATCGGGTCGATCCCGAGGTCCGCGACGATCTGTGCGCTGGCGATTGGATGGATCACATACACCTCGCCCGAAGCCCGGGTCTGGCCGGCGTGCGCCTCGACTGCCAGGTCGAAGGCCTGGTTGACTCCGCTGAGGTCTGCCTGTGGGTAATGGCCGAGCAAGGTGGCCAGGAGCGATGCCCGGAGCGCCTCGATCGGGTCGACACCGGCTGCTCGACGGCCTTTCCGCTGCCGGGTGGGGGCGGGAGTGGCCGGGGCCGGAGCCGATACCGAGGGCGATCGGGCGCCCGGGGCCGAGGGCGATCGTGCGCCCGGGGCCGAGGGCGACGTCGAAGCCTTGGCCACGGCCGACTCGGTGGTCGGGGCCACCGGAAGCGCGGTCGGGCGGCGACTCCCTCGTTTCGTGCTCGGAATCGGCTCAATCGTCATCGCCGCTCAAGGATAGCAGCGGCTGCGCAGCACCCTGACCAAGCACGCTCGAGTGCGCCGTCTCGATACCTGCGGTGCGCCGTCTGAGCCCCTGCGCTGCGCCGTCTCGAGTTATCAGATCCCTCGTCCAGCCAGCTTATCGTCGGTCGCGGGTCTGAAATCGCGTTTGCCGGGACGAGCCGCGAGGGCTCCCTGCACGATCTGGCTTCTCTGGCGCAACGTTCAGCCCAAAACGTGGCCCGGCTCTAGCGTACGCCTCGCTCCCCACGAGATCTGTTAACGCCGGGAAGGGGCGCGAAGCCCAATAATTCGAGGCACGGGCACGGGTGCTGGCTGGGCCGCGGTCGGTCGGGGTCGTCGAAGCCGGATCCGGCTTGCCCGCCGGATTGAACCGTAGGCTGGTACACGAGGCACATGTCAGGGCGAATCTCCCTGCGCGAGCCGGGCACCGTCATGGATTGGAGCGCCACGGCAGCGGTCGAAGTTCTTGCCACATCGCTCGTTCAGCGCAGCCGATGGGCGGTCGCAGATCTTGAACCCGGTCAGTAGACGCGAGCCTCGCCGAAACCGTGCACAACGCCACTGCCGAGACCATCGTGCGATGCCATTTCCTGGCTCGACTTTGGCGCAAGCCTCGTTCCTCGCGGGATCTGCCAATTTCGGTGGCTGCCCCGTGGGTCAACGAGCCTCGGCAAGCGCCCGGCTCCCGAGCGGCGCCCGAGCGCCCCCGAGCGCCCCCGAGCCGCGACCGAGCCGCTCCCGAGCGGCGACCCGCCCCCGAGCGCCCCGGAGCGGCGACCGAACGCCGTCCGAGCGGCGGCCGAGCCGGGTCAGCCCGCGTTGAAGCCCAGGGCCGACAATGCCGCCTCGACGGCCTCCCGCTCGTACCAGGGTCGCGGACCGTCGGGTCCGATGATCGAAGGCTCGTGGCCCTTGCCGGCGAGGAGGACGACATCGCCTGGTCGGGCCCGCTCGAGGGCCGCCTCGATTGCGCTGCGACGGTCCGCGATCAGGAGGAGATCCCGGTCTCGTCGTCGGCCAGCCGCCTCGGCACCCCGCCCAATCGCTTCGAGGATGGCCATCCGATCCTCGCCCCGGGGATCCTCGTCGGTGACCACAACGACGCGGCAACGATCACCGGCGATCCGACCCATCATCGAGCGCTTAGCGCGGTCCCGTTCACCCGCCGAGCCGAAGACGACGATGAGCCCTCCCCCGCCGGCCGCGGCAACCGGGGCGAGCAGATCGAGCACGGTCTCCAGGGCGGCCGGGGTATGGGCGTAATCGACGATCACCGTGAACGGTTGGCCGCGCTCGATCCGTTCCATGCGGCCGGGTATTCCCGAGACGCCCTCGATCCCGGCTCGAACTGCCGCCGGGTCCAGGCACAGACCTTCGCCCAGGGCCACCACGGCGAGGGCGTTGTGGACGTTGAATCGGCCGGCCAGGCGGAGCCGCAGTCGAGCCGGGCCCGACGGGGCGTCGTAGGCGACCGCCAGCCGGCGGGCATCCTCCTCGATCCTGTCTGCCCGGATGTCCGCGCCAGGCTCCGCCCCGTAGGTCACCACGGTGGCACCGGCCTCACGCGAAACGGCCACGAACAGGTCGGCCGAGGCGTCGTCCCGGTTGATCACTGCCAGGCGAGGCCAGGCCAGGCCGGCCGCGGCCGCGGTCTTCGCCGGGTGCCGCTCCGCGAGCCGCTCGAAGAGGCTGAGCTTGGCTGCCCGATATTCCTCGAACGAGCCATGGAGGTCGAGATGCTCGTGGCTCAGGTTGGTGAGCACAGCGGCGTCGTAAGCGATTCCCGCCACCCGCTCGAGCGCCAGCCCGTGCGAGGTCGTCTCGATGACGGCCGCCGCGTCGCCGCCGTCGGCCATCGCCCGAAGCAGACGACCGAGCTCGGGTGCCTCGGGTGTCGTCTGGTGCTCCCGGGTTGGTTCGGCCTCGCCTCCGACCCGGAGCTCAACCGTGCCCACCAGCCCCGCTCGATGGCCCGCGGCGTCGAGCGCGGCGGCTGCCAGGACGGATGTGGTCGTCTTGCCATCCGTGCCGGTGATACCGACGATCCCGAGCTCCTGGCTCGGATCGCCGTACCACCATCCAGCCGCGCCGGCGAGGGCCGCCCGGCTCCGATCAACCACGAGCTGGACGAGCGGGACGCCACTGATCGGCCGCTCGACAATCGCAGCGACCGCCCCGGACCGAGCGGCGAGCGCGACGAAATCGTGACCATCGGCCAGGTTGCCCCGGATCGCCACGAACAGAGCGCCGGCGCGGACGGTCCGCGAGTCGGCCGTGACCGACGTCACGATCTCCGTACCGAGGCCAGTGGGGACGATCGGCCGCCCATCGATCGCCCGACCCCCGCGCAGGTGGCCCGTGCTGGAGAGCCGCCCAATCAGCTCGGTGAGCGGCCGCGGTTGGCGCGAGGCGTCGGCCCGGGCGAGGCGATCGGCGAGCGTCATTCCGAGCCCGTACCGTCCGCCGGTTGGGCGGCCGTGGCACCGGCCATGGACCGGCGGGGACCACAATAGCGCTCGGCCAGCCGGTATAGCCGCGCCGCGGCTGGCCGCAGGTCGAGGTCGAAGGCGCCGATCAGCCGGATGTCCCGGCCGCCGAAGCCCTCCTTGAACTGGCGAATCCCGGGATTGACGAGGCCCCACATGTCGTAGGACGTGCCACCGGCTTCACGCGAGGAGCGAATCGCCTCCCATTTCAGGAGGTAGTTCGCCCGGGAGGCGGCACCCGCTCGGGTCATCCCTCCATACGGCTCCACAACCCGGGTGCCGGCGCGGACGAGGAAGAGCGCCGCTTCGGGCGTCCCATCGGGCCCGAGGGCGAACAGCAGGCGCGCCCGTCCAGCGGGCGCAAAGGCATCCCAGATTTGGCGGTACGAGCCTTCGGTCCGGATTGGCGTGCCTGTCCGCGACGACGTCTCGGCCATGATCGCGTGGAANNGGTGCTCCCGTCGGCATCGTCCGGGCCGTCGAGCTCGATCTCGGGGTCGACCCGCAGGTGCGAGATCCGGGCCACCTTGGCGGCGCCCATCCGGACCTGCTCGCTGAAGGCCGACAGGCTGGCCGCTTCCCAACGCGCCGCCAGGGGGCCCCGTGGCGCATAGGCAAACGTCCATGGCAGGCCGGCCGGGCGGCGGAGCAGGATCCGGGCTCCGACCGTCCCACCGGGCGCTTCGGCCTCGATCGCCCACGGGCGCCAGCCGTTGGCGGCCTTGGCTGAAGCCCAGCCGCTCAGCTGGAGGTAGCTGGCCCGCGGATTCGCCTCGACGAAGGCGTCCCAGGTCGAATCTGCTCCTGGGCCCACGGGCCGCTCGGGCGCGGGATCACGGGCCGGGTCGCTCATCGACCCGCCCCAGGAATCCGGCCGGTAACCCGCCCAAGCCCATAGCGCCAGGCCCGGGCAACCCGCTCATGGTTCCCGGTGAGCTCGATCCAGGTTGCACCGAATGAGCGCTTGAAGTTATACAGGCCGATCATCTCCTCGCCATCGATCGGTACGCGGCGGGCGCCGCGAACGTCGACTCCGGCCAGGTCGACCTCGACCATCGCCTCGCGGACAGCCAGTTGGATCGCTCGCCACAGCAGCAGGCGGGGCACCCCAGGGTACGCCCGCCGCAGGTCGGCCCGATCGCCCGAATGCGAGTACGTGAGCCGGCCGCCATGGCGATAGAACGTAGCCGCACCGATCAACTCGTCGTCCGGCGTCCAGACCTCCAGCAGGACGACGTGGCCGGCCGCCAACCCCGCCGTGGACCAGTCAACGAACGCAGCCCGGGAACCAAGCCCGAAGTGACGCCGTGCGGCGGTGGCCTCGAGCAGGTCGAACAAGCGCTCGAAGGCCTGGGCCGGACTGGCGCCCGGCGCCGGGGTCTCGAACCCCTCCCCGACCACGCGGTCCATCTCCGATCGGCCGTCCCATCGGACGACCCGCAATCCGGCCTTCTCCCCCTGGCGGACGAGCTGCCGCGTCGTCGTTGCAAGGCCCGCGAAGTAGGTCGACTCGGGTTCGCCCGGGTGGAGTGCCAGGGCGAGCCGGTGGCGCGATGGCTGGACCTCCTCGATCGGCCGAAAACCGAGCGCCTCGATCAATCGGCCGTAGCCGGTCTCGGCCGGAATTTCAGAATCGGAGGCGAGCACGTCGACCCCCCGACTGAACAGCCAGTCAGCGGCCGCCCCCAGCCGCTCGGCCGTACGCGCGACCGGCTCCCCGGCCGAGATCGGTCCCTTTGACAGATAGGCCCCCGAGCCGCCCACCAGCCGCCATGGCCGCTCGAGGGAGAGGAGGCGGTAGCCATCGTCGGCGACGAGGAAGCGCGGCCGCCAGCCGAGCCGGGAACGTTGTTCGGCCCAGGCTCGCGACTGGTAGACGTTGCCGCCGGGCGCATCGACCGTGTGGAGGTCCCAGTCAGACAGCTGCTCAATCGTGGCTTCGACAAACCTCATGCCGAGATCGTACGGCGCCGGACGACGGCGATCGCGAGATCAAGGATCGTGCCCAGCTCGGGGATCCGAAGCAGGACGGCCAACCCCGCATAGACCAGGCCGCCGACAATCGCGGTGGCACCCAGCTCGACAACGAGGAGCACCTTGCCCGGCTCGCCGCCGATCACGGCCGCCACGCCTTGTTCGGCCGCGAAGGCCGCCGCCGTCGCAATCAGTCCGGCGACCAGCGCCACTGAACCGGCCCGGAGTAGCCCGCCCGGCTGGAAGTTCGGCTGGAGGCGCCACAGGATGAGGACCAGGACGGCTGCCTCGGCCCACGACCCGACGCTGATCGCGATGCCGATTCCGGCGAGGCCCAGGGGACCGGCCAGCAGGATCGACAGGCTGACGTTGAGGGCGACCGCGACGATCGCGGCAAAGACCGGTGTCTGCGTGTCCCGGCCGGCGTAGAACGCCCGGGCAAGGATCGCGATCATCGATTCGGAGGTCAGGGCGAAGAGCAGCCAGAGCAGGGTCGTGGCAGTTCGTTCGATCGATGGCTCGTCCATCCGACCGTAACCAAAGAAGAGCCGTACGACTTCGCCTCGGGCGATGATCGACAGTCCGGTCAACGGGATCATCACGAACAGGATCAACCGGATCGCCTGGCGAATCAGGGCGAGATAGCGCTTCACGTCGCCCACGGCCAGCTCGTGTGAAAGGGCCGGCAAGGTGACGACGCCGAGCGGAACCCCGATCACCCCGATCGGCAACTGGAAGATCGAGAAGGCAAAGGTGAAGGCCGTCACGGCACCCACCCCGAGCCCGGTCGAGACCGACGTCGCTACGAGGAAGGTGAGCTGGCTGGCGGCCAACCCGAGCGCTCGGGGTGCCATCAGGAGGAGCGCCTGCCGGGCGTCCCGGTCGGCCAGGTCGATCCGCGGGTTGTAGCGGAAGCCGGTTTGCCGGAGCGGCACCAGCTGGATCGCGAAATGACCCGCGGCCCCGACCACGACGCCGATGGCAAGTCCCACGATGCCCAATCCCGGCGCGAGGAAGACCGCGGCCAGGATGATCGCAATGTTGTAGACGATTGGGGCGATGGCCGATGCGGCAAACCGGCCGCGTGCGTTGAGCAGGCTGGTGGCCAGCGCGCCGCAGGCAAGCAGGATCGGGCTGAGCAGCATCACCCGGGTGAGCTCGATCGTCCGTTGGATCTGGGCCGGGGTGAAATGGCCGGTGATCACCGGCACGAGGACCGGGGCGGCGATGGCCACGATCACAGCCAGGATCAGCAGGACGGCCAGCATCAGCGTGGCAACGGTCGATGCGACCCGCCACGCTCGGGCCTCCTCGTCGGTGGCCAGCAGGCCGGCCACGATCGGGATCAGGGCCGAGCTCAGGGCGCCGGCCGCGACCAGCTGGAAGATGAAGTCGGGAATCCGGAAAGCGGCCAGGAACGCGTCGAGGTCGGCGCTCGCCCCGAACGTCGCGCCGATCACGATCAGGCGGACCGAACCAAGGATGCGCGACACGAGGAAGGCGCTCGTGACGATCAACCCGGCCCGGGCGATCCCCCATGAGGCAGTCATCCGCTGGCGGTCAGTGCGCCTGGCGGGCGCGCGGGTGAGCCGCTTCGTACGCTGCCCGGAGGCGACCCGGCGAGACGTGAGTGTAGATCTGGGTCGTGGCCAGGCTCTCATGGCCGAGCAACTCCTGGACCACACGGAGGTCGGCCCCACCATCGAGCAGATGGGTGGCGAAGCTGTGCCGGAGCGTGTGCGGCGAGACACCCAGGGGCAGGCCCGCCCGGGCCCGGAGACCCTCCAGGCGGAGGCGCAGGCCGCGTACGCCGAGTGGCCGGCCGCGATGGTTCAGGAAGACCTCGGCGGTCGGCTCGCTCTCCGGCAGCGCTCGAGCGAGGAGCGTTGGGCGGCCATCCGCCAGGTAGGCCTGGAGGGCCGCCCGGGCCGGCTTTCCGAGCAGCCCGACGCGCTCCTTGCGGCCCTTGCCGANNAGGCGGTCTCGACGATCGCCCGGTCACGCAATGCCAGGGCATCAGTCAGGCGGTCGGGCTGCGATGGACGGACCACGGGTGCTACGAGGGGCGAGCCCGGAGCCCCGTCGATCGCCGCGAGGAGCCGTTCGACCTCCTCGACCTCGAGGACGCGGGGCAGTCGCCGGGGCATCCTGGGCGTCGCAATCGCCGCCCACGGGTCGCCTTCGGTCCAGCCGTTGCGGGTCGTGAACCGGTAGAACGAACGCAGGGCAGCGAGCCGCTGGCCGACCGAGCTGCGGGCAACGCCATCGCCAAGTCGGGCCAGATAGGCCCGCAGGTCCGCGCGGGTCGGCCGGCGCCAGTCGATCCCGCGGCTGTCGAGCCAGGCCAGATAGGCCCCGACGACCGTGGCGTAGGCCCGGCGCGTATGGGGCGAGGCGTCGCGGGCCGTCAGCCCATCGAGGAAACGCTCGCGGGCTTCGTCACCGGTCACGCCCCGGGCGCACTTCCGGTGGCAGCCGAGCCACGCGCCCGATTCGAGCGACTGCTGCGCGTCGGCGTCCGTCGGGATGGGGCGCCTGCCGCTCGCGCGCGGCCGGCTGGGCG